>CAZBDE010000009.1:0-29982 GCA_964490415.1 uncultured Pseudoxanthomonas sp.
CCCACCGTCACCTGCCAGGCCGCGGACCTGGTCCTGCCCTCGGCGATGTGGGTGGAGAAGGAGGGCGCCTACGGCAACGCCGAGCGCCGCACCCAGTTCTGGCACCAGATGGTGGACGCGCCGGGCGAGGCGAAGTCGGACCTGTGGCAGCTGATGGAATTCTCCAGGCGTTTCACCACCGACGAATGCTGGCCGGCCGAGCTGCTCGCCGCCAACCCGGAGTTCAAGGGCAAGACCCTGTTCGAGGTGCTGTTCGCCAACGGCAATGTCGACCGCTATCCGCTGTCGGACATCGAGGAAGGCTACGCCAACCACGAGTCGGAGGCGTTCGGCTTCTACGTGCAGAAGGGCCTGTTCGAGGAGTACGCCACGTTCGGCCGCGGCCACGGCCATGACCTGGCGCCGTTCGCGATGTACCACCAGGCGCGCGGCCTGCGCTGGCCGGTGGTGGACGGCAAGGAGACCCGGCGGCGCTACATCGAGGGCGCCGATCCGTACGTGAAGCCGGGCGAGGGCCACAAGTTCTACGGCTTCCCCGACAACCGCGCGGTGGTGTGGGCGCTGCCCTACGAGCCGCCGGCCGAGTCGCCCGACGCCGAGTACGACCTGTGGCTGGTCACCGGCCGGGTGCTGGAGCACTGGCATTCGGGGTCGATGACCATGCGCATCCCCGAGCTGTACCGTTCGTTCCCGGCCGCGGTGGTGTTCATGAACCCGGACGACGCGCGCAAGCGCGGGCTCAAGCGCGGCGACGAGATCCGGGTGGTGTCGCGGCGCGGCGAGATGCGTTCGCGGGTGGAGACGCGCGGCCGCAACCGGATGCCGCCGGGCATGGTGTTCGTGCCCTGGTTCGACGCCGGCCAGCTGATCAACAAGGTCACGCTCGACGCGACCGACCCGATCTCCAAGCAGACCGACTACAAGAAGTGCGCCTGCAAGGTCGTGATCGCCTAGGAGGCATCCCATGCGCAACAAGCCCCTGCTCATCGCGGTCGCCCTGGTCCTGCTCCTGTCGGTGCTGGTGTTCGCCGCCGGCTGGATGTTCGGCAGCGCGAGGTCCGGTACGGACGCCCCGGTCCCCGCCACGGCCTCGGTGCCGGTCGGCGCGCGCGCGATCTTCGTCCCCGGCGACGGCCAGATCGACGCCATCCGCCGCGGCGTGCCGGTCGACAAGGAAGGCCACCCGCCGCCGATGGCGCGGGTGGAGAACACCGACGTCCGCCGGGTGCGCAACTACCCGATGCAGCCGCCGACCATCCCGCACACCATCGACGGCTACCAGGTCGACCTCAACAGCAACCGCTGCATGCTCTGCCACGCCCGCGCCAACGCCGCGACCTTCCAGGCCCCGCCGGTCAGCGTGACCCACTACATGGACCGCGACGACCAGTTCCTGGCCACGGTCTCGCCGCGGCGCTACTTCTGCAACCAGTGCCACGTGGTCCAGACCGACGCGCCCACGCTGGTGGCCAACGGCTTCAAGGACATCGACAGCGTGCTGTCCGCGCCGCCGCCGGGAGGACACTGAGCCATGTGGGCGAGGAGCAAGCAGTGGGTGCGGTCGCTGTGGCGCACGCTGCGTTCGCCCAGCCGCTACTACAGCCTGGGCTTCCTGACCGTGGCCGGCTTCGTCGCCGGGATCCTGTTCTGGGGCGGGTTCAACACCGCGCTGGAGGCGACCAACACCGAGAAGTTCTGCACCAGCTGCCATGAGATGCGCGACAACGTGTTCCAGGAGCTCAAGGGCACGATCCACTACACCAACCGTTCCGGCGTGCGCGCCACCTGCCCGGACTGCCACGTGCCGCACGACTGGACCGACAAGATCGCGCGCAAGATGCAGGCCTCCAAGGAGGTCTGGGGCAAGATCTTCGGCACCATCAGCACCCGCGAGAAGTTCCTCGACGAGCGCCTGGTCCTGGCCACCCACGAGTGGTCGCGGCTCAAGGCCAACAACTCGCTGGAGTGCCGCAACTGCCACGATTTCGGCTCGATGGACCTGACCCGGCAGAGCCCGCGCGCCGCGCAGATCCACAGCCTGTGGCTGCGCACCGGCGAGCGCACCTGCATCGACTGCCACAAGGGCATCGCCCACCAGCTGCCGAACATGGCCGGGGTGCCGCAGGGATAGGGCGCGCAGCCGCCGGAGGATTGCGGCACCGGGCAACCGCGCGGACGGATTGCAGGGGATTGGATCCTGGGGAGCGACGGATGACCGGCATCAGGCAGGTTGCGGCAACACTTGTCCTCTTCGGCGCGGTGCTCGCCGCGGCGCCGGTGCGGGCGCAGGCCACCGATGCGGAACGCGATGCGGAAATCGCCAGCCTGCGCCAGACCGTCGAACGCCTGACCCGGCGCATCGAGTCGCTGGAGGCCGAGCGGAGTACGGCGACTGCGCCGACCGCGCCCGTCGCGCCCGCCGCAACGGCGCGGGCGGCCCCAGCGCAGGCGACCGCCGTGCAGGCGGTACCCGTGGCGCCTGCACCGCCGCCCGCACCCCCGGCAGTCTCCGCCGTGGCGCCGCTGCCCGACCCGTCGCCCCTGCCCGTGCATCCGTCCTTCGACGAGGACGAGCTGGCCGGTGCGCGCCTGGACAACGCACTGCCGCCCGGCGACGGGCCGGAAGGCTTCTTCCGGGTCGGCGATTCCACCTGGCTGCGGCTGGGCGGCTACGCCAAGCTCGACGCGATGTACGACACCGACGATGCCGGCTTCAGCGACATGTTCATCACCTCCACGATCCCGGTCGGCGCGCAGTCGGGGCAGGGCAGTTTCAACATGCACGCGCGGCAGACCCGCCTGACCCTCGAAGGGCGGCGCCTGACCGACCAGGGCTGGCTGCGTTTCATGGTGCAGAACGACTTCTTCGGCGCCGGCGGCAGTTACGGCTACAACCTGCGCCACGCCTGGGGGCAGCTGGGCAACACCTACGCCGGCTACGGCTGGTCCGCGTTCATGGACCTGGATGCCGGGCCGGACACGCTCGACTTCGCCGGTCCGGGCGTGGTTCCGTTCGGGCGGGTGACCAGCGTCCGCCAGTACTTCCCGCTGCGCAGCGGCAACCAGCTGGTGCTCGCCGCCGAGTACGTGCCGCCGGAGATCAGTTCGACCCTCGCCGGGGTGGATGCACGCACCACCGCGCCGAACCTGGTGTTCGCGATGCGCCACGAGGGCGGGTCGGGCCACGTGCAGGCGGGCGTCCTGCTGCGCCAGCTCGCCTACGACGGCGATGCCGGCCGCGACGAAGCCTTCGCCGGCGGCGTCAGCCTCAGTGGTTCCTGGAGCGCCGGCTACGGCGGCTACCTGACCTGGGGCGCGCTCGGCGGGCGCGGCATCGCCGCCTACGTCGGCGACCTGCTGGGCATGGGCCTGGACGGCGTGGTGGATGACAGCGGGTCGCTGCAGGCGCTGGACGAGTGGGGCGGCTGGGCCGGCTACGGCCATCCCTGGAACGCCGACTGGCGTTCGACCCTGACCTGGGGCCGGCTGTACCTGGAGCGCGACGCGTGGCTGGCGCCGCAGGCCTTCCGCCGCAGCGACTACGTGGCCGCCAACCTGATCTACGCGCCGGCGCCCAGCTGGAGCTGGGGCATGGAACTGCTGTACGGCAGGCTGCAGGAGCAGGCCGGCGAAGAGGGCGACGTGTTCCGCTTCCAGACCTCGCTCAAGTACGACTTCGTCCGCTGAGCCGGGCCGCCGCCAGGATGCGGCGCCCGTGGGTGGGGAGGGGCCGGTGGCCGGGCGTGCCGGCGGGCGGGCCGGGCCGGCATCACACATGCGCATGCGGCGATATGGCATTTTGTGGTGGCCCACTTGCGGAGACTGACATGCGGATTCCCGTTCGAAGCCTGCTGCCGGCAGCCTGCCTGCTCGTCGCGGCATGCACCGGCGATGGCGCCACCCCCGGATCCGCCGCCACGCAGGCGGTGCCTGCGCAGGCTTCGGCACCCGCGCCCGCGTCCGCGTCCGCCGCACCCGCGGCTGGCACCGCGCCGCAGGCCGTGCTGTTCCGCAACGTGCGCGTCTTCGACGGGGTGTCCGGCAGCGTCTCCGTCGCGCAGGACGTGCTGGTCCGCGGCAACCGCATCGAGCGCATCGCCGCGGGGCTGGCGGACGCGCCCGGCGCGCAGGTGATCGACGGCGCCGGCCGGGTGCTGATGCCCGGCCTGATCGACGCGCACTGGCACAGCATGATGGCCGCGCCGTCGCTGGGCGCGATCCTCGGCGGCGACCAGCGCTACCTGACCGTGGTCGCCGCGGCCGAATCCGGGCGCACGCTGATGCGCGGCTTCACCAGCGTGCGCGATGTCGGCGGCAACGTCTTCGGCCTGAAGCAGGCGGTGGACGCAGGCGTGGTGCCCGGCCCGCGCATCTACCCCTCCGGGGCGATGATCAGCGTGACCAGCGGCCACGGCGACTTCCGCCAGGCCGGCGACCTGCCGCGGACGATGGGGGCGCCCGGTCCCACGGACCTGGACGGAGACACCGCCATCGCCGACAGCCCGGACGAGGTGCGCATGCGCGTGCGCGAACAGCTCATGCGCGGCGCCTCGCAGATCAAGCTGACCGCCGGCGGCGGCGTGTCCTCGCCGCACAGTCCGCTGGACGCGATCACCTTCACCCCGGCGGAACTGCGCGCGGCGACGGAAGCGGCCGGCAACTGGGGCACCTACGTCACCGTGCACGCCTACACGCCCGAGGCGGTCCGCGAGGCGATCGAGGCGGGGGTCAAGGTCATCGAGCACGGCAGCCTGATGGACGAGGACACCGCGCGCCTGATCGCGCAGAAGGGCGTCTGGCTGAGCATCCAGCCGTTCCCCGATGCGCTGGCCGAAGCGTTCCCGCCGGGCTCGTTCGAGCGGCAGAAGGCCGACGAGGTGTTCGCCGGCAACAACCACGCCTACGACCTGGCGAAGAAGTACAGGCTCAAGACCGCGTGGGGCACCGACGTACTGTTCTCCGCCGAGCTGGCCACCCGGCAGGGCGCGATCCTGGCCAGCCTGACCCGCTGGTACACCCCGGCCGAGGCCCTGGTCATGGCCACCGGCACCAACGGCGAGCTGCTGCAGCTGACCGGCAAGCGCAATCCGTATCCGGGGAAGATCGGCGTGGTCGAGGAAGGCGCGCTGGCCGACCTGCTGCTGGTCGATGGCGACCCGGTCGCCGACCTCTCGCTGATCACCCGCCCGGAGCAGAGCTTCAAGGTGATCATGAAGGATGGCGTGGTCTACAAGAACACGCTTCCCTGACATCGCCTGGTGCGGCCCGCTGCCGGGCCCGTTCGAGCGGCGGAAGGCGGAGGAGGTGTGCGCCGGCGACAAGCACGCTACGACCGGGTGCGCGAAGGGGCGCCGTCCGGGCGCCCCTTCGCACTGCCACCCTGGAGGTTCCGGGGACGCTCAGCGCATCTCCAGGCCCAGCGCCTTGGCGATGTCTTCCCAGGAAACGTACTTGTAGTTCTGGTTTTCCACCGGCATCACGTTGCGGCCATCCTGGGCGATCATCGCGCCGTGCTCGAAGCCGGGCCCCAGGTTGCGGCTGGTGACTTCCAGGCCGTCGGTCTCGGAGATGCCGTCGATGCCGCGCGCCGGATCGGCCACCACCGCGAACGAGCCCAGGTACTCCTGCGCGCCCTCGCGGCGGTAGACCGCGTAGGTGTCGTTGCCCTGGCTGGACAGGACCAGGTAGCCGCGGCCGTCGCCCAGGTCGTACAGGCCGATGCCCTCCAGGTCGTCCTTGAGCGCGGGGTTGTCTTCGACGCGCGCCACCGCGGTCTTGACGTCGCCGGCGGCCGGGTCGGCCGACAGCTTCCACAACGCCACGTCCTCCTCGTTCACGTAGAGCTTGCCGCTGGCATCGTCGACCACGCAGCCCTCGGTCTGCGAATCGAACCCGATCTCGCGCACGTGCTCGGCGCGGACCTTGCCGTCGGCGGTGGCGACCAGCCGCCACTGGCGCATGCGCGTGTCGTCGCCGTTGATGAACACGTAGGTGTCGCCGCTGCCGGCGGCGCGGTACATGCACAGGCCGTAGGGATCGCCCAGCCCGGTCGGCTGCACGCCGTCGGCGACATTGACCAGCTGGCGCTTGTCGGTGTCCAGGCGGTAGATGGCGATGCTCTTGTCGGTGCGGTTGCTGGCGGTGACCAGCACCACCGGACGGCCGCCCAGGTCGAAGCCCTCGCGCAGGTCGACGTTGTTCATCTTGCCGTCGGGCAGGAACTGCACGACCTGGCCTTCCATGTCGTACAGATACAGGCCCGCCTTCTTGTCGGTGGCCACCACCAGGCTGCGCGACGGATCGGTCGGGTGCGCCCAGATCGCCGGATCGTCGGCGGCGTCGCCGTAGCTGCCGACAGGCACGGTTTCCGCGCGCGGCGCCACCGCCACGACCTTGGGCGGCGCGGACGCCGCGGTGGCCTTGCCCGGATCCAGCCCCAGCGCCTTGCCCACGTCCTGCAGCGAGACCAGCTTGGTGTTGGCCCCGTCCTCGTCGTTGACCAGCAGCACGCCGGCGGGGAAGGCCTCGCCCAGCGGCCGGCTGTCGACGAACAGGAGTCCGGGCTCCCCGATCGGCTCGGCGTCCTGGCCCGGCGCCGACACCTGGAAACTGCCCAGCCAGGCGCCATCCTTCTCGCGGTCGTAGATGTTGATGCGGCCGGCGCTGGCATCGGAGGCGAACAGCCACCGGTGCCCCTCGCCGCCATCGTGCACGGCCAGGCCCGAGACCTCTTCCTCGATGTGGCCCAGCCGCGGCGCGTCGATCAGCGTGGCCGACACGTCGGCCTCCGGATCGGCGTTGAAGCGCCAGATGCCGACGCTCTCCTCGGAGGCGAATACGCGGCCGTCGGCATCGACCACGCACTGCTTGAGCGGCGAGGGCAGGCTGATGCGCCGCACCTGGCGCGCGTCCAGCTTGCCGTCCGCGTTGGCGAAGATGACCTGCTGGTCGACCTCGCCGCCATCGCCGACGATGAAGGCGTGCAGCGAGCGATCCAGCGGATTCTGGTACAGGCAGAGGCCCTCGGCGGCGAAATCCAGCGGCAGCGGCCGCGCGCCGGCCTCGGCCAGGCCATCGGCGGTGCGCAGGAACAGCCGCAGATAGTTGCCGGTCGCGTCCACCGCGGCGACCACGTCGGCCACGCGGTTGGGGCCCAGCGGCACGCCGCTGGCGATGTCCAGCGCGACGGCCTCGCCGGCCGCGACGGCGGCCACGCGCTTGCCGTCCACGCCGTAGGTTTCGATGCCGCCCAGCGCGGCGGTGGCGATGACCTGCGCGCTTGCCGGATCGCCGGCGTCGCGGGCCAGGACCGCGGCATTGGTCTCGCCGCTGGCGGTGGGTTCGGTCTGGGCCGTGGCGGCCACGACCTTGGTGGCCGCGGCCGTTCCGGTCGCGTCGCGCGCCTGGCAACCGGCCAGGATGGCCGGCAGCGCGAGGGCGGTGGCGATGGCGAATGTGAGTCCTTGCACGGGTTTCATGTCCGGTTCCTCCCCAGGATGGCGGTGCGGGTGTGGTGTCGGTGCCACCTTACACGCCGGTTTTCACGATTTGCAAGAGAAATTCCAAAACAGTTGCAAAATAGAATTTTTGTTCGTAATGTGGTTCCGCAGCCCCGGACCAGGCGGTAGCGCCCAGGCCGAGGGACCGTGTCCTTGGGAGGGACCAGACAATGCGGAAGATCCATCGGAATGTCCTGACAGCATTCATCTTGAGCAACCTTGCGGTAATGGCGGGCCAGGCAACGGCCCAGGATTCCGCGGCGGCGGCACCCGCCGATCCGGGTGACGTCACCCAGCTGGACACGGTGGAGGTGACCGGCCGCCGCGCCGCCGACCGTGCGGCGATCGACGACAAGCGCTTCGCCGACGCACAGGTCGACGCCATCCGGTCCGACGACGTCGGCCGGCTGCCGGACCAGAACGTGGCCGAGGCGGTGCGCCGCCTGCCGGGCGTGACCACCCAGAACGACCAGGGCGAGGGCCGCTACCTGACCGTGCGCGGCGTCTCGCCCAGCCTGCTGAACGTGTCCCTCAATGGCCAGACCGCGGCGGCCCCGGAGCCTGACGGGCGCCAGGTCAAGCTCGACGACATCCCGTCGGCGCTGATCGGCGCGGTCACCGTGTCCAAGACCCTGACCCCGGACATGGATGCCAACTCCATCGCCGGCCAGGTCAACATCGAAACGCTCAGCGCGTTCGACCGCGAAGGCACCTTCGGCACGCTGCGCGCGGCCTACGGCCACAACGACCTGAACAACTCCAACCCGTCCGAGTACGACGGCTCCTTCGGCGGCCGCTTCGGCGCCGAAGACCAGTTCGGCGCGGTGGTCGCGCTCAACCACTCCGACCGCAGGATCGGCACGCAGAACGTGCAGAACACCGGCGACTGGATCGAGGTGGACGGGGAGGTGGTCCCCGAAGGCCTGGACATGCGCCAGTACAACACCCACCGCCAGCGCAGCGGCGCGGTGGCCAACTTCGACTGGCGTCCCAACGACGATACCAGCCTGTTCCTGCGCATGATGTATTCCAAGTACGAGGATTCCGAAACCCGCGACCTGTTCGCGGTGGAGTTCGACGAGGACGGCATCGCGCCGATCAGCGCGGCCGGAGGCAACTTCAGCGACGCCGAAGCGACCCGCGCGTTGCGCACCCGCGCCGAGAACACCAGCACCATGACCGCCTCCACCGGCGGCAAGTTCAAGTTCGACGACAGCGAACTCCGGGTCGAGCTGACCTACTCGCGCGCCAACAAGAGCGACCCGCACCGCGACGAGTGGGGCTTCGTCCAGGACGGGATCAGCGGCGAGTACAACCTGGTGCCCGATCCGTACCTGGTGGTGCCGCACGGCGAGGAGCCCTACGACGCTTCGCTGTACGAACCGGACTTCTGGGAACCGGAGTCGCGGCGCGCGGTGGAGGACCTGTACCAGGGCCGGGTCGACTACATGATGCCGATCGACATCGGCGACGGCTCGGACCTGCAGTTCGGCGCCAAGTACCTGGATCGCCGCAAGACCAACGACCAGACCGGCGAGGCCTGGGAATACGACGATGGTTCGCTGCTGATGTCCGACGTCGCCGGCACGCCGATCGGCAGCATCTGGAACGGCCGTTACCGCTTCGGGCCCACGATCAACGGCCCGGCGGCCAATGCCTACTTCAATGCCAACACCGGCGAGTTCGAGGAGGACTTCGAGGGCACGCTGGCCGCGTCGCTGGGCTCCGACTACCGGATCAACGAAAAGATCTCCGCCGGCTACGTCATGGGCCGCCTGCGCTTCGGCGACTTCACCTGGGTCCCGGGCGTGCGCGTGGAGCACACCAAGGGCGACTATGCCGCGTATGGCTTCGACATCGAGGACGCCACCCTCGACATGCCGTTCAACAGCTTCGGCTCGCGCAGCTACACCGACTGGTTCCCGGGCCTGAACATGCGCTTCGACGCCAGCGAGAACCTGGTCGTGCGCGCCGCGGCGACCCGCGCCATCGGTCGCCCGAACTACGAATCGCTGGCCCCGTTCGTGCAGATCGAGAACGCCAACGCCGACGAGCCCGAAGTCACGATGGGCAATCCCAACCTGGATCCGCTGTACTCCAACAACTTCGACCTGTCCGTCGAGTACTACGTCGGCAACCGCGGCGTGCTGGCGGCGGCGCTGTTCTACAAGGACATCGAGAACCCGATCTTCGAATCGACCCGCACCGGCCAGGATGGTTCGTTCGCCGGCCGCGAACTGACCAACGCCGAGGTGAGTTCGTGGACCAACGCCGATTCGGCCAAGCTCAAGGGCGTCGAACTCAACGCCCAGTACGAACTGAGCTTCCTGCCGGCGCCGTTCGACGGCTTCAGCGTCGGCGGCAACATCACCTTCTCCGATTCGGAGGCCTCGGGCCTGCCCGGCCGCACCGACAAGGTGCCGCTGATCGACCAGTCCGACCGCGTGGCGTCGGCGCAGATCACCTACGAGAAGTACGGGTTCTCCGCGCGCCTGGCCTACACCTACCGCTCCGAGCAGCTGATGGAGGTGAACGAAGAGGATCCGGCCGGCGACGTCTACCTCGACCGCCTCGACCAGTGGGACGCGCGCCTGGCCTACACCTTCGGCGAGGACTTGACCGTGTTTTTCGAGGGCAGCAACCTCAACGACGCGGCCATGCGCACCTACGTGGGCTACCGCAACCGGCTCGGCGAGGCCGAGATCTACGGCAAGACCGTGCGCGTCGGCCTGCAGTACAAGTTCTGACGCCTCCCCGCGTGGTATGCAGTCCTTGCGGCGGCCCCTCCCGGGGCCGCCGGTTTTTCGGAGTCCGGAAACGATGAAAAGAAGCCCTCTTCCGCGCGGCCTGCTGGCCGCGTCCCTCGCCACCGCACTGGCCGCGTGCGCGAATCCGGGCGCCCAGGCGCCACAGGCGCAGGCCACGGCACCGGCGGCGCATGAAACCCTCAGGCTGGAACGCGTGGTGATGCTGATGCGCCACGGCGTGCGCCCGCCGACCAAGGCCAGGGTCGCACCCGACGGCGTCGCCGACCGGCCGTGGCCGGCCTGGCCGGTCGATTACGGCGAGCTGACCCCGCACGGCTTCGATGCGGTCGAGCGCCTGGGCCAGTGGGACATCGTGCAGTGGCGCGAGCGCGGGTTGCTGCCGGCGTCAGGATGCCCGTCGGCGGACGACGTCGAAGTCGCCGCCAGTTCCAAGCCGCGCACCCAGGACACCGCGCGCGCGCTGGTGGCGGGCATGTGGCCCGGATGCGCCGTCGACATCGCCTTCCCGGCCAGCCCGGACGCGGACGTGGAATTCCATCCGCTCGACGCCGGCGCCATGCCCATCGATGCGGACGAGGCCTACCGGGCGGTGCAGGCGCTGGCGCCGCCGGGCGGGATGGACGCCGAACTGGCCGCGCGCGCGCCGCTGTTCGCGCTGCTCAACCACGCGCTGGGCTGCGATCCGGGCGCGGCCTGCGACATCTCGAAGATGGAGCCAGGCATCGTGCGCAACGACGACGACCGCCCCGACGTGGGCGACCCGTTCGGCCTGGCCTCCACCATCAGCCAGACCTTCCTGCTCGAGTACCTGGAAGGCAAGCCGATGGAGGACGTGGCCTGGGGCCGGCTGAGCCGCGAGCAGATCGCGCAGCTGCTGGAATTCCATTCGATCAAGTTCCATTACGAAGGACGCGCGCCCTATGTGGCGGCACGCGCGGCCTCGCCGCTGGCGGCACGCATGCTCACCGCGATGGAGCAGGGGCCGCCGCTGACGGTGCTGGTCGGCCACGACACCAACATCGCCGACCTGGGCGGCTTCCTGGACCTGCACTGGACCGTGCCCGGCTATCCGCGCGACGACCCGCCGCCGGGCGGGGCGCTGGGCTTCGAGGTGCTGGCCGATGCGGCCGGCGGGCAGTTCGTGCGTGCGTTCTACCGCTCGCAGACGATGCCGCAGGTGCGCGAACTGCAGGTGCTGGATGCGACCAATCCGGCGGCACTGGAGTACCTGCCGATCCCGGGCTGCCCGGAGCCGTGCGCGCTGCAGGATTTCGACGCGCTGGTCCGCGGCAGACTCGTCGCCCCGCTGCCCGGAACGCACTGACGCCCGCAGGCGATCCGGTGCAGGCCGAAGGGCCCGGCGTCGCCGGGCCCTTCTTTCATGGTGCTTCATGCGGTGGCGCGATGCCGGTTCAGGGCCGCACGACCGTGCCGCTGCGCACCGACTCGGCGGCGGCCTCGGCCAGGGCCAGCGCGGCCACGCCGTCGGCGTAGCCGACCGAAGGGCGCGCGCCGTCGAGGATGTCCGCGAAATGGTCCATCTCGCGGCGGTAGGCCTCGGCGTAGCGATCCAGGAAGAAGTTCTGGAAACGGTCGGCGGCCGCGCCGCCTTCGCCCCACACCTGCACCGTCGACTCGGTGACGTTGTCGGCGCGGACCATGCCGGCCGAGGCATACGCCTCGATCCGCTGGTCGTAGCCGAAGCCGGAGCGCCGGCTGTTGGAGATCACGCACAGCCGGCCGGACGCGGTGCGCAGCAGGGTGCGCGCGGTGTCCACGTCGCCGAGCTTGCCGATCTCCGGATCGACCAGGCAGCTGCCGCTGGCGAACACCTCCACCGGCTCCTCGCCCAGCAGCCAGCGGGCCATGTCGAAGTCGTGGATCGCCATGTCCTTGAACAGGCCGCCGGAGACGGCGACGTAGGACGGCGGCGGCGGGGCCGGGTCGTTGGAGGTGATCTGCAGGCTTTCCAGCACGCCGACCGCGCCGCCGTCCAGGCGCGCCTTGAGCGCCTGGAAGTTGGGGTCGAAGCGCCGGTTGAAGGCCAGCAGCAGGCGCGCACCGGACAGTTCGCGCGCCGCCGAACGCGCGCGCCCCAGGTCCTGGTCGATGG
The DNA here is from genome assembly GCA_964490415.1 of uncultured Pseudoxanthomonas sp. Lineage (GTDB taxonomy): Bacteria > Pseudomonadota > Gammaproteobacteria > Xanthomonadales > Xanthomonadaceae > Pseudoxanthomonas. The sequence goes on from CAZBDE010000009.1 coordinate 12,381, forward strand.
GCTTCTCGCAGAAGATCGCCTTGCCCGCCGCGGCGGCGCGCAGGCTGTACTCCAGGTGCGTATCGGTGGAGCTGGCGATGACGACGCCGGCGACGGAGGGGTCGGCCAGGGCCTGGTCCAGGGTGGCGACGGCCGTGTTCCACTCGCCGGCCAGCGCCTGCGCCGCCGCCTCCACCGGATCGACGATCCCGGCCAGGTGCAGGCGCGGGTGCAGGGCGGCGTTGCGGGCGTGGATCCGGCCGATGCGGCCGGCGCCGATCAGGACGATCTTGTGGACGATCTCGTTCACGGAAGTTCCTTTCAGAGGAAGACGGGGGCGCCGGAGCGCACGGACTGCTGGCAGGCCTCGGCCAGGACCAGCGCGGCGATGCCGTCGGCATAGCCGACCTGCGGCGCGGCCTGGCCGCGCAGCACCTGGGCGAAGTGGTCGAGCTGGAGGCGGTAGGCCTCGCCGTAGCGGCGCGGGAAATCCGGCTGGATCGGCGCGCCTTCCACGCCGCGACCGGTCAGCGCCAGCACGGTGTCGGCCTGGACGTTGCCGGCGGCGACCATGCCGGCCGAACCGCAGGCCTCGATGCGCTGGTCGTAGCCGTAGCCGCTGCGGCGGGTGTTGGAGATCACGCACAGCCGTCCGCTGGGGGTGCGCAGCAGCGTGCGCGCGGTGTCGACGTCGCCGAGCCGGCCGATCTCCGGATCGACCAGGCAGCTGGCCGCGGCGAACACCTCGCACGGCTCCTCGCCCAGCAGCCAGCGCGCCATGTCCAGGTCGTGGATGGTGAAGTCCTTGAACAGCCCGCCGCTGGTGGGGATGAACCCCGCGGGCGGGGCGGCCGGATCGTGGTTGACGATGTGCAGCGTCTCCAGCCGGCCGACCGCGCCGGCCTGCAGGCGCTGGCGCAGCGCGAGGAAATGCGGGTCGTAGCGGCGGTTGAAGCCGAGCAGGAAGCGGGCGCCGGCGAACTCCGGCTCGGCCTGGCGGACCTTGTCCAGGTCCAGGTCGATGGGTTTCTCGCAGAACACCGCCTTGCCGGCGCGCACCGCGGCCAGGGCGTGGCCCAGGTGCTGGTCGGTGGAGCTGCACACCAGCACGCCGGCCACGGCCGGATCGTCCAGCGCCTGCTGCAGCGTCGCCGTTTCGGCGCCGTAGCGCCCGGCCATGGCCGCGGCCGCCTCCGGGCGGGGGTCGACCACGTATCTCAGGCGCAGGGCCGGATGGTTGGCCGCGTGGGTCCCATGGACCTGGCCCATCCTGCCGGCGCCGATCAGTGCCACCTCGATTCGCTCCACAATGCCCTCCGGGGCGGCGTATGCCGCTGACAGAATATTTGTTCTGTTTTGGAATGCAAATAGAATTTAGAATGACCGTGGGGTGGCGACCGGTGCCGGCCCCGGCGCGAGCCCCGGGTCCGAGCCCCGGGGTCCCGATCCACAAGGAGCCGTCCGCATGACCCAGCGCAGCCCCCCGCCCGCGACCGCAGAGGAACTGCGGACGGCGATCCTCGAGCAGTACGAGACACTGAGCAAACGGCTCAAGCAGATCGCCAGCTATGTGCTGGACGAGCCCAGCGCGGTGGCGCTGGAGACCGTGGCGGTGCTGGCCGAGCGCACCGGCGTGCAGCCGTCGGCGATCGTGCGCTTCGCCAAGCACTTCGGCTTCGATGGCGCCAGCCAGATGCAGCGGCTGTTCGTCGACGGCCTGCTCGGCAGCGCCCAGCAGGGCTACGGCGAGCGCGTGCGCGAGTTCACCCGCGCGGTCGACAACAAGGCCGTCGGCGACCCGGGCCAGGTGCTGGCCGAGTTCGTGGAAGGCAACACCCTGGCCCTGCAGAACCTGGGCAAGGTGGTCGGCCGCGACGAGCTGGCGCGCGCGGTGAAACTGCTGGTCCAGGCCGAGACGGTGTTCATCGCCGGCTTCCGCCGCTCCTTCCCGGTCGCGTCCTACCTGGCCTATTCGCTGCACCAGGCCGACAAGCGCACGGTGCTGATCGATGGCGTCGGCGGCATGTCGGTGCAGCAGGCCCACGCGCTGTCGCCGCGCGACCTGCTGGTGGCGGTCAGTTACCACCCCTACGCCGAGGAGAGCGTGCAGCTGGTGCATGCGGCGGTGGCGCGCGGCTGCAGGGTGCTGTCGATCAGCGACAGCCTGGTCAGCCCGGTGGCCAAGCCGGCCACCCAGGTGCTGCAGGTGCGCGAGGCGGAGATCCGCAAGTTCCGCTCGCTGTCGGCCTCGATGTGCCTGGCCCAGGCGCTGGTCATCTCCTATGCCTTCGCCACCGGCGGCCAGGCGGGGACGGGTGGAGCGAAGAAGAGCCGGAAAAAATGAAACGAATGTTGCGTTATCACTAGAAATAGAATATACGTTACATGTGTCGGGGCGATGGGCGTTCCGCACAGGTAAGGAACAGCCTTCATGGCGGCGGAGCGACAACTGGACCTGATCACGATCGGCCGGTCCTGCATCGACCTCTACGGCGAGCAGATCGGCGGACGCCTGGAGGACATGGCCTCCTTCGCCAAGTACATCGGCGGCAGCCCGACCAACACCGCGGTGGGCGCCTCGCGGCTGGGCCTGCGCAGCGGCCTGCTGACCCGGGTCGGCGCGGACCACTTTGGCCGTTTCATCCGCGAGCAGCTGGGTCGCGAGGGCGTATCCACGCGCGGCGTGCTGGAGGATCCGGCGCGGTTGACCGCGCTGGTGTTCCTGGGCATCCGCGACCCGGACACCTTCCCGCTGATCTTCTACCGCGAGAACTGCGCCGACATGGCGCTGGAAGCGGCCGACGTGGACGAGGACTTCATCCGCTCGGCCGGCGCGGTGCTGATCAACGGCACCCACCTGTCGCGCGACAACGTCTTCGAAGCCTGCCTGCGCGCCTGCAGCATCGCCCGCGCCAACGGCGGCCGGGTGGTGTTCGACATCGACTACCGCCCGGTGCTGTGGGGCCTGGCGCCGAAGGACATGGGCGAGAACCGCTTCGTCGCCGACGCCGCGGTCACCGCGCGGCTGCAGCAGGTGTTGCCGCTGTGCGACCTGATCGTCGGTACCGAGGAGGAAGTGCACATCCTCGGCGGCAGCACCGACACCGTCGCCGCGCTGCGCGCGATCCGCGAAAGGAGCGGCGCGCTGCTGGTGTGCAAGCGCGGCCCGCTCGGCTGCGTGGCCTTCCCCGGCGCGGTGCCGGACCGGCTGGAGCAGGGCGTGGTCGGGCAGGGCTTCAGCGTGGAGGTGTTCAACGTGCTCGGCGCCGGCGACGCGTTCATGGCCGGCTTCCTGCGCGGCTGGCTGCGCGACGAGCCGCTGGAGACGGCGTGCGGCTACGCCAACGCCTGTGGCGCGATCGTGGTGTCGCGGCACGGCTGTTCGCCGGCGATGCCGACCTGGGAGGAACTGCGGCAGTTCCTCGCCGGCGGCCACCCGCACCGCCTGCGCGACGACGCGGCGCTGGAGCAGACCCACTGGGCGACCACGCGCACTGGCCAATGGCCGCACCTGACCGTGCTGGCGATGGACCACCGCAGCCAGTTCGAGGCGTTGTGCGAGCAGACCGGCGCCGACCCGGCGCTGATCCCGCGCTTCAAGGCGCTGGCGCTCAAGGCGGTGGACCGCCTGGCCGGCGGCGATCCGGGTTTCGGCGTGCTGCTGGACGGCCGCTTCGGCATGCGCGGGCTGGAGGCGGCGGCGGACCGGCCGTACTGGATCGGCCGGCCGATCGAACTGCCCGGTTCGTGCCCGCTGGAATTCGAGAGCAGCGCGGACGTGGCCGCGGAACTGTCGACCTGGCCGGCCAACCACGTGGTCAAGTGCCTGGTGTTCTACCACCCGGACGACCCGGTGGACCTGCGCGAGCGCCAGGAGCGGCAGCTGCTGCGCCTGCACGACGCCTCGCGCAAGACCGGCCACGAACTGCTGGTCGAGATCATCGCCTCGCGCAATGGCGCGGTGGACGACTTCACCATCGCCCGCACCATGCAGCGCCTGTACGATCTGGGCATGCGGCCGGACTGGTGGAAGCTGGAACCCAACGACAGTGCGGCCGCCTGGCGCAACATCGAGGCGGTGATCGCCGCCAACGACCCGCGCTGCCGCGGCGTGGTGCTGCTGGGCCTGTCGGCGCCGGAGGACGAACTGATCGCCTCGTTCCAGGCCGCCGCCTCGGTGCCGGTGGTCAAGGGCTTCGCGGTCGGGCGCACGATCTTCGCCGACGCGGCCGAGCGCTGGCTCGGCGGACAGATCGGCGACGAGGACGCGATCGAGGACCTGGCCCGCCGCTTCGGCGTGCTGGTCGACGCCTGGCGCGCGGCCAAGGCGAACCACGAGGTGCCGCTGGACGCATGAACACGATCCGACTTACTGCCGCACAGGCGACCGTACGCTGGCTGGCCGCGCAGCAGGTCGAGGTCGACGGCGCGCGCGTGCCGTACTTCGCCGGTGCCTGGGCGATCTTCGGCCACGGCAACGTCGCCGGCCTGGGCGAGGCGCTGTACGCGCAGCGCGACGTCTTCCCGACCTGGCGCGCGCACAACGAGCAGGGCATGGCCCACGCCGCGGTCGCCTACGCCAAGCAGATGCGCCGGCAGCGGGCGATGGTGTGCACCAGCTCGATCGGGCCCGGCGCCACCAACATGGTCACCGCCGCGGCGGTGGCGCACGTCAACCGCCTGCCGGTGCTGTTCCTGCCCGGCGACGTCTACGCCAGCCGGCGCCCGGACCCGGTGCTGCAGCAGGTCGAATCCTTCGCCGACGCGACCGTGTCGGCCAACGACTGCTTCCGCCCGGTGTCGCGGTACTTCGACCGCATCGTGCGACCGGAGCAACTGCTCGATGCGCTGCCGAAAGCGATGGCGGTGCTGCGCGACCCGGCCGCCTGCGGCCCGGCCACGCTGGCGTTCTGCCAGGACGTGCAGGCCGAGGCCTTCGACTGGCCGCTGGAATTCTTCGAACCACGGTTGTGGCCCGCGCGCCGGCCGCAGCCCGATGCGGACGAACTGGATGCACTGGTCGCGGCGATCCGCACGGCCAAGCGGCCGCTGCTGGTCGGCGGCGGCGGCGTCCTCTACAGCCTGGCCGAAGCCGAACTGGCCGCGCTGGCCGAGGCGACCGGCCTGCCGGTGGCCGAAACCCAGGCCGGCAAGGGCGCACTGCGCTGGGACCATCCGAACCAGCTGGGGTCGATCGGCGTCACCGGTTCCAGCGCGGCCAACGCCGCCGCGCAGGCGGCCGACCTGGTGGTCGGCGTGGGCACGCGGCTGCAGGATTTCACCACCGGCTCGCGCAGCCTGTTCCCGGATGCGCGCCTGTTCCAGGTCAACCTGCAGCCGCTCGACGCGCACAAGCACGGCGCGCAACCGGTGGTGGGCGATGCGCGCGTGGTGCTTGCGGCCCTGCGCGAACGCCTGGCCGGCTGGCGCCTCGCCGCGGACGTGCAGGCGAAGGATGCGGCGGAAGTGTCCGCCTGGCATGCCAGCGTGCAGGCCGCCACCGCCGGCGCGCCCGACACGCGCCTGCCCAGCGACGCACAGGTGATCGGCACCGTGCAGGCGGCCGTGGACGGGGACGCGGTGGTGGTCTGCGCCGCCGGCGGCCTGCCGGGCGAACTGCACAAGCTGTGGCGCTGCGCCCGCGCCGGCGGCTACCACCTGGAATACGGCTATTCGTGCATGGGCTACGAGATCGCCGGCGCACTGGGCGTGAAGATGGCCCAGCCCGACCGCGAGGTCGTGGTCATGGTCGGCGACGGCAGCTACCTGATGATGAACTCCGAGCTGGCCACCTCGGTCATGCTCGGCCTGAAGCTGGTGGTGGTGCTGCTCGACAACCGCGGCTTCGGCTGCATCGACCGCCTGCAGCACGCCACCGGCGGCGCCGGCTTCAACAACCTGCTTGCCGACAGTGCCCACCAGGTGCTGCCGGACATCGACTTCGCCGCGCACGCGCGCAGCCTGGGGGCCCACGCCGAGCACGTCAGCACCCTGGGCGAACTGAGCGCAGCGCTCGAGCGCGCGTGCGCGGCGGACCTTTCCTATGTGGTGGTCATCGACACCGACCCGCGCAGGACCACCGAAGCCGGCGGCTGCTGGTGGGACGTGGCCGTGCCGGAAGTGTCGGACCGTCCCGAAGTCAACGATGCGCGCCGCGCCTACGAGGCCGGCGCGCGCATGAAGAGAGACCTGTCATGAGCATCCGTTTCGGTGTCAGCCCGATCGCATGGGCCAACGACGACATGCCCGAGCTGGGCGGCGACACGCCGCTGGAGGACATCCTGCGCGACATCCAGGAAGTCGGCTTCGAAGGCGTGGAGCTGGGCGGCCGCTTCCCGCGCGAACCGGCGCAGCTGAAGGCGCTGCTGGGGCACTACGGGCTGGACCTGATCGGCGGCTGGTACAGCGGCTCGCTGCTGGTGCAGGACGCCGACGCCGAGATCGCCGCGCTGCAGCCGCACCTGGCCCTGCTCGAGGCGATGGGCAGCACCGTGTTCGTGTTCGCCGAGACCAGCAACGCCATCCACGGCAACCGCGGCGTGCCGCTGGCCGACACCCCGCGGCTGCCGGCCGCCGACTGGAAGCGGTTCGGCCAGCGCCTGACCGCGGTGGCCGACTACCTCCAGGCGCGGGGCCTGAAGTTCGCCTACCACCACCACCTGGGCACTGTCGTGGAAACCGCCGACGACCTGGAGGCGTTCGTCGCCAGCACCGGTCCGTCGGTGGGCCTGACCGTGGATACGGGCCACGCCGCGCTGGGCGGGATCGATGCCCTGGAAGTGATCCGCCGCCATCCGCAGCGCGTGGCCCACGTGCACTGCAAGGACGTGCGCAACGCCACCTACGCCAAGGTCATGGCGCAACGTGCCAGCTTCCTGGACGGCGTGCTGGCCGGCATGTTCACCGTGCCCGGCGACGGCGGCCTGGACTACGCGAAGGTCATGCAGGAACTGAAGCGGATCGATTACTCGGGCTGGATCGTGATCGAAGCCGAGCAGGATCCGGCGCTGGCCGATCCGCGCACCTACGCCGACCTGGGCCTGCGCACGCTCAAGGCCGAGGCCGAACGGGCGGGCCTGCAGTGAACGCCTCGCTGCGGGTGCGTCCACGGGCGCCTGCCGTCGACGGCACGGTGCTGCAGGTCACCCCGGCCAGTGCCGGCTGGAGCCATGTCGGCTTCAAGGTGGTGCGCCTGGCCGACGGCCAGTCCCATTCCGGCGGCGAGTCCGGGCGCGAGGCGTGCCTGGTGCTGGTTGCCGGCAGCGCCGACGTGGAGGCCGGCGGGCGGAGCTTCTCCGGTCTCGGCGGGCGCGCTTCCCCATTCGAGGATCGTGCGCCGGGCGCGGTCTACGTTCCCGCCGGCGTCGGCTACACCGTCACCGCGCGGGGGCCGCTCGAACTGGCGGTGTGCACCGCGCCGGGCAGCGGGCGTGGCGAAGTGCGCGTGATCGACGAGTCGCGCATGCCGCGCGAGGTGCGCGGCGCCGGCACCAACACCCGCCACGTACGCAACATCCTGCCCGAGACCGAGCCGGCCGAAGGCCTGCTGGTGGTGGAGGTGGTCACTCCCGCCGGGCACTGGTCCAGCTATCCGCCGCACAAGCACGACACCGCCACGCCGGGGGAGGAAACGGTGCTGGAGGAAACCTACTACCACCGCCTGCAGCCGCCGCAGGGCTTCGCCTTCCAGCGCATCTACACCGACGACCGCTCGCTGGACCAGACCGTGGCGGTGGAGGACGGCGACGTGGTGCTGGTGCCGCGCGGCTACCACCCGGTCGGCGCCGCGCACGGCTACGACCTGTACTACCTCAACGTGATGGCGGGGCCCGAGCGCCGCTGGATCTTCCGCAACGACCCGGCGCACGAGTGGATCGTGCGCAAGGGCTGAACCGAGAAAGGCAAGAGACCATGCGCGACATCGACCATTTCATCGACGGGCAACGCGTGCCCGGCACCTCCGGCCGGCATGGCGAGGTGTTCGACCCGAACAGCGGCCAGGTCCAGGCGCGCGTGGCCCTGGCCGGCGACGCCGAGCTGGAGCGCGCGGTGCAGAGCGCCGCGGCCGCCCAGCGCGACTGGGCCAAGGTCAATCCGCAGCGCCGCGCGCGGGTGATGTTCGAGTTCAAGCGCCTGCTGGAAGCGAACATGGACGAGCTGGCGGCGCTGCTGTCCAGCGAACACGGCAAGGTGCTCGGCGACGCGCGCGGCGACCTGCAGCGCGGGCTGGAGGTGATCGAGTTCTCCTGCGGCATCCCGCACCTGCTCAAGGGCGAATACACCCGCGGCGCCGGTCCGGGCATCGACGTGTACTCGGCGCTGCAGCCGCTGGGCGTGGTCGCCGGGATCACCCCGTTCAACTTCCCGGCGATGATCCCGATGTGGATGTTCGGCCCGGCCATCGCCAGCGGCAACGCCTTCATCCTCAAGCCGTCCGAGCGCGATCCGTCGGTGCCGTTGCGGTTGGCCGAGCTGATGATCGAGGCCGGGCTGCCGCCGGGCGTGCTCAACGTGGTGCAGGGCGACAAGGACACGGTCGAGGCGATCGTGCGCCATCCGCTGGTCCGCGCGGTGAGCTTCGTCGGTTCCTCCGACATCGCCCAGTCGGTGTACGCGCTGGGCGCGCGGCACGGCAAGCGCATGCAGTGCATGGGCGGGGCCAAGAACCACGGCATCGTCCTGCCCGACGCCGACCTGGACCAGACGGTGGCCGACCTGCTCGGCGCGGCCTACGGTTCGGCCGGCGAGCGCTGCATGGCGCTGCCGGTGGTGGTGCCGGTGGGCGAGGCCACGGCCGAAGCGCTGCGGGCGAAGCTGCTGGAGAAGATCCCGACGCTGCGCGCCGGCGTTTCCAGCGACCCGCAGGCGCATTTCGGGCCGCTGGTGACCGCCGCGCACCGGGCCCGGGTCGAGCAGTACATCCAGATGGGCGTGGACGAGGGCGCCGAGCTGGTGATCGATGGCCGCGGCTTCGCCCTGCCCGGGCACGAGGACGGCTTCTTCCTCGGCGCCACCCTGTTCGACCGGGTCACCGACGCGATGGCCACCTACCGCGAGGAGATCTTCGGCCCGGTGCTGCAGATCGTGCGCGCGGAGACGTTCGAGGAGGCGCTGGCGCTGCCCAGCCGCCACCAGTACGGCAACGGCGTGTGCATCTTCACCCGCAACGGCGACGCGGCGCGCGAGTTCGCCGAACGCGTGGAGGTGGGCATGGTCGGCATCAACGTGCCGATCCCGGTGCCGGTGGCGTACCACAGCTTCGGCGGCTGGAAGCGCTCGGGCTTCGGCGACCTCAACCAGTACGGCCTGGACGGCGTGCGCTTCTTCACCCGGACCAAGACCGTGACCCAGCGCTGGCCGCGCGGCGGCGCGGTGGCCGACCAGAGTTTCGTGATCCCGACCATGCGCTGATCGGGCCTGCCCGGCGGCGGTGCGGTTGGTGGCCGTCGCCGGGCGTTGTGCCATGCATTCCTGGGAGGGAAGCGTGACGGGATTCCTGAGGTTCTTCGCCACCGGCGCCGATACCGCGCCGATCGGCGACAGCGGCGAGATCGCACGCCTGTTCCGCCGCAACCGGCTGCGGGTGATGCTGGCCATCACCCTGGGCTACGGCCTGATCTATACCTGCCGGCTGGCGCTGGGCGTGGTCAAGAAGCCGCTGATCGACGGCGGCGTGTTCTCGCCGACCGACCTGGGGCTGATCGGTTCGGCGCTGTTCTACACCTACGCCCTGGGCAAGCTGACCAACGGCTTCCTGGCCGACCACGCCAACATGAAGCGGTTCCTGGCCTTCGCCTTCCTGATGACGGCGCTGTGCAACCTGGCGATGGGTTTCGCCACCACGCTGTGGATGGCGGTGGTGCTGTGGGGCCTGAACGGCTGGTTCCAGAGCTTCGGCGCGCCCGGCGGGGTGGTGGCGATGACCCACTGGTTCTCCAACCGCGAGCGCGGCCGGGTGTACGGCATCTGGAGCACGGCGCACTCGATCGGCGAAGGACTGACCTTCCTGGTGGTGGGCGTGGCGGTGAGCACGCTAGGCTGGCGCTGGGGTTTCTGGGGCCCGGGCCTGATCGGCGTGGCCACCGCGCTGGGCTGCTACCTGCTGATCCAGGACCGGCCGCGCACGCTGGGCCTGCCCGAGGTCAACGACTGGAAGGGCGACCGCTACGGCCAGGCGGCCGGCAAGCCGGGCATGAAGTCGGTGCTGGCGCTGCAGCTGTCGATCCTGAAGATCCCGGCGATCTGGGTGCTGTGCCTGGCCAGCGCGACCACCTACGTGACCCGGTACGCGATCAACTCCTGGGGCATCCTCTACCTGCAGGAGGCGCGCGGCTTCTCGCTGCCGGCGGCGGGCACGCTGCTGATGATCAGCACCCTGGCCGGCATGGCCGGCGCGGTCGCCTTCGGCTTCATCTCGGACAAGTGGTTCGGCGCGCGCCGGCCGCCGGCCAACCTGCTGTTCGGCGTGCTCGAACTGGCCGGCCTGTGCCTGTTCTTCTTCGGCCCCGCCAACATGCCCACGATGGTGGTGGCGATGCTGCTGTTCGGCATGGGCCTGACCGGCCTGGTCACCTCGCTCGGCGGCCTGTTCGCGGTGGACATCGCGCCCAAGCGCGTGGCCGGCGCGGCGATGGGCGTGATCGGCATCTTCAGCTACATCGGCGCGGCGGTGCAGGAGCAGGTGTCCGGGCTGCTGATCGAACGCGGCATGCACGTCGTCGACGACGTGCGCCATTACGATTTCGGCCCGGTGATCTGGTTCTGGATCGGGTCGTCGGTACTTTCCATGCTGCTGGCGGCCAGCCTGTGGCGGACCCGTTTGCGCGACTGAGTGGACGACGAGGTGGACGACGTGGGCGACATGGTGTGGGCATCGGACGAACTGAAGGCGATGGTGGAAGCGGCGCAGACCGCCGGGGCGGGGCTGCGCAGGCATTTCGCGGACCTGTCCGCGCTGGGCATCCGCGCCAAGAGCGGGCCGGCCGACCTGGTTTCGATCGCCGACGAGGAGGCCGAGCGCACCACCCGCGCGATCCTGTCCAGGGCGCGGCCCGGCTATGCCTTCCTCGGCGAGGAGGGCGGTGCGGTCGGCGGCAGCGACGACGCCGCGGGGCACACCTGGATCGTCGATCCGCTCGACGGCACCACCAACTTCCTGTTCGGCAGCCCGCTGTGGGGCGTCAACGTCGCCCTGGCCCGCGAGGGGCAGGTGGTCGCCGGCGTCACCTGGCTGCCGATGCTCGACGAGCTGTACGTGGCCGAGCAGGGCAAGGGCTGCTGGCTCAACGGCCAGCGCATCCATGTCTCCCGGCGCGGCACCCTGATCGAAGCGGTGCTGGCCTGCGGCATTCCGTTCGCCGGCAAGCCGGACCATCCCGTGTTCGCGCGCGAGATGGCGCTGCTCAGCGCCGACGTCGCCGGCATCCGCCGCACCGGCGCGTGCGCGGTGGACATGGCCTGGGTCGCGGCCGGGCGCTGGGATGCGTACTGGGAGCGCGCGCTCAATGCGTGGGACATGGCGCCGGGGGTGATCCTGGTGCAGGAGGCCGGCGGCGTGGCCACGGCGGTGGACGGATCGCCGCTGGACCTGCACGGGCAGAACGTGTGCGTGTCCAACGGCGCGATCCATCCGGCCCTGGTCGCAGTGCTCAACCGCGCACGGGACGGTGGCGCATGAAGCTGACCCGCCGTGGCCTGGGCAAGCTGGCCGGGATGGGCGTGCTGCTGGGCGCGCTGCCGCGCGCGCTGGCCGAAGCGATCGGCTATCCGCGGGCCCTGCAGGGACCGATGATCGGTGCGCCGGGGCCGGACCATTTCAGTGTCTGGGTCCGGGCCAGCGGCCTGTTCGACGTGACCCTGGAGTATTCGACGGACCGCGATTTCGGCAACGTCATCACCGGGCCGACCGCGCGTGCGCGCGCCGGCGACGAAGGTTGCGTGGTGCTGCGCGCCGAAGGCCTGCGCGCGGACACCGACTACTGGTACCGGCTGCGCTACGCGGGCGAGTACGACCGCTTCCAGCCGCTGCCGCACCGCACCCGCACCGCGCCCGCCGGCAACGCCGATTTCCGCGTCGCCTTCGGCTCGTGCTGCCGGCTGCAGTACGACCCGGACCAGCGCATCTGGAACACGGTGCGCGCGCTGGAGCCGGACATGTTCCTGTGGCTGGGCGACAACATCTACGCCGACAGCGACCAGTCCTCCGCGCTGGTGGACCTGTACGGGCGCGGGCGGGCGGTGGAGCGGCTGGAGCCGCTGCTGCGTTCGACCCCGCAGCTGGCGACCTGGGACGACCACGACTTCGGCTACAACGATTCGGACGGGCGCAGTCCGTTCAAGGTCGAGTCGCTGCGCGTGTTCCGCAGCTTCTGGGCCAACCCGGCCTACGGCGAGGCGGACAATCCCGGCGTCTACTTCAAGCAGCACTACGGCGGCGTGGACTTCTTCGTGCTCGACGGCCGCTACCACCGCGACCCGACCGACCAGGTGGACGACGCCAACAAGACCATGCTCGGTTCGAAGCAGAAGGCCTGGCTCAAGCGCGAACTCAAGGCCAGTCGCACCCCGTTCAAGGTCCTGGCCATCGGCGGCGGCTGGTCGGCGGCGGAGAACGAGAACGGCGGCGATTCCTGGGGCGTGTACCTGACCGAGCGCAACGAGATCTTCGACTTCATCCGCGACCAGGGCATCGGCGGGGTGGTATGCATCTCCGGCGATTCGCACATGGGCGAACTCAACTGCATCCCGCGCTCGGAGCAGGGCGGCTACGACATCTACGACTTCTGCTCCTCGCCGCTGGCGCAGATGCCGGCCAACAAGAACCTGCGCCAGGTGCCCGAGGTGCGGGTGCGCGACACCTGGACCCGCTCGGTCAACGTCGGCCTGATGCGCTTCGACCTGGCCGGCGGCACGCCGACGCTTACGTACACGTTGCACGACGTGATGGGCGAGCCGGTGTGGGAGCCGCTGGTGTTGACCCCGGACGACCTGAGCAACGGCGTGCGCACCTGGGACCGCAAGTCCGACCCGAAGGAACTGGAGCGGCTGCGGCGCTTCCGCGAGGGCAAGGGCTACTACGGCTACGATCCGCCGGAAGGCTGGCCTAGCCGCCCACACTACGACGGATCGTCAGACTGACCGTACCGGGCGAGAGCCGCTTGCGCAGTTCGGTGTCCGCCACCGGGCCGTCGGCGCGGGTGTCGTCCCAGTTCCAGCGCTGCTCGCGGAAGTCGCGGCCGAACAGGTCGGCGACTTCCGCGCGCACCCGCCAGTGCTCGCCCACGCGGCGCTCGGCGAACAGGGTCCAGCCGGCGTCCTCGGACTCGCGGGTGACGCGGTCGTAGCGGTACTTGGTCTCGCGTTCGCCCAGGTGTTCCAGCACCACGCCCCAGTTGAGCCGCAGCGCTTCCACTTCCTGGCTGAATTCGACTTCGCCCTCGAACGGCTTCTCCCCGGAGATGCCGCGCGGTTCACCGGTGACCGGATCGGTCACCCGGCTCCGGCGCCACAGCAGGGTGGCGCGCAGGCGCGCGCCGGCGAACGGCAGCGGCGTGGAAGCATCCAGCGACAGCGTGTCGCGGCGGCCGTCGCCGATGTTGCCGGGAGCGTCGAACACCTCGTCGCCCTGCTGCACCAGGACCCGGTCGACCACGTCGCTGATCCGGTCGTGGGTCCAGCCCACGGTCATGGCCGCATCCTCGCTGAAGTGGTGTTCCCACGCGAACGACGTGCGCCAGCTGCTGTCCGGCTTCAGCTGCGCATTGCCCGCGCTGACCGTGCCGCCTTCCAGCGAGGCCGAGGCGGCGAAGTCGGAGAAATCCAGCTGGCCGACCTCGCGCGACACCGACAGGCGCCACTGGTTGGCCTCGCCCGGCGTCCAGCGCACGCTGGCGCGCGGCTTGGGATAGGTGAACCGGCGTTCCAGCGATTCGTCGCCGGTCTGGGCCAGGTCCGATCGCTCCAGGCGCATGCCGGCCTCCAGCGACCAGTCGTCCGCCGGCCGCCAGGTGGTGCCGACTGCGCCTTCCACGCGGCGTTCGTCCACGCGCACCCGCGAACCGGGAACGTCCACGGTCGCGCCGTTCTCCAGCAGGGTGTTCTGGCGCTGCAGGAAATTGTCCGCGCCCTCGACGCTGGCGTTGAACGAAAGATGGTCGGTGACCGCATGGGTGAGTTCGACCCGGGCGATGGTCTCGCCGCTGCGGCCGTCCTCGTCGAAGCGCTCCTCGTCGTCGCCCTCGCGCGACACCTCCACGCTGTCCACCGCCGCGCGCTGCCGGCTGCCCATCATCTCCACGGTGGTACGGCCGCCCCATTGCATGACGTAGCGGGCGCCCAGTTCGGTTTCCCGGTAGTCCTCTTCCTCGCGGTTGAGTTCGGGTTCGGCGCCGCCGGTGCGGCCGTCGGTCTCGGTGTACTCCGCGCGCGCGGCCGCGACCAGGCTCAGCTGCCCGGGGCCCAGCGGCCGGCGCCAGCTGGCGCCGGCCTCGTCCTTGCGCTGGATGGTGCGCGTGTCCCAGTCGCGGGAACGGCTGTCGCCGTCGTCACCCGCCATGTCCGTTTCGATGATGCTGCCGTGGCCGCTGTCGTCGTCGAGTTCCGGCTTGTGCCTGAGCGAGAAGTCCAGCGCCTGCCCGTCCCAGCGCCGCCCGTACTCGGCCTGGGCCAGCGGCGCGGCCCAGCCGTCCGGCGAAGCCACCAGGCCGGCTTCCACCGCCCATTCGGTGCTGGCCTCGTCGCGGCGGATGATGTTCGCCAGCACCGGATAGCCGCCCATGTCCACGCCCGGGGTGCCGGTGTGGATCAGTTCGATGCGCGCCACCGAGCGCGCTGGGATGCGCTTGAGCATGCCGGACAGGCTTTCGCGCTTGCTGGTCGGCCGGGTGCCGTCGAACAGCACGTTGCCCGAGGCGCCGGAGTAGCCGCGCACGTCGGCATCGGCCTCGACCAGGGTGAAGCCCGGCAGGCGCAGGACCATGTCGTACGCATTGGCCGGCGCGGCGTCGCTGAAATAGTCGGGGAGATAGACGCCCGGACGCGCTTCCGGGGCGGCCTGTGCTTCCGTGGCCTGCGCCGGCAACGTGCAGGTGCCGGCGAGCAGCAGGCATCCGTGCAGCAGGACGTGGTTCTTGTTGCGCCGCATGGCCGGTCGATTCCCTGGAGATTGGCCGGCAGGCTAGACTGGCGCCGCTGACATGCCGTCGACTCCGCCTGTCAGGTCGTTGTCAGGAAGCGTTCCCCATCCTCGGCGCCATGAACACGACATCCCCGACCCGACGCCGACTTCCCCTCCTGCTCCTGGCCGCGCTGCTCGCGGCCGTGCCCGCGCGGCACGCGCTGGCCGACAAGGACGACCACATCGAGGCGCGCGAACTGCTCCAGCGCGGCGAAATCGTGCCGCTGGCGCGGATCCTGGACGTGGTCCAGCAGCGCGTGCCGGGCGACGTCATCGAAGTGGAGCTGGACCGCGAGGACGGGAAGTGGCGGTACAAGGTCAAGGTGCTCACTCCCACCGGCCGGGTGCGCAAGCTGTACCTGGACGCGCGCAACGGCGCGGTGCTGAAGATCAAGGATGATTGATGCGTTGCCTGGTGGTCGAGGACGAGCCTGAGATCCGCGCCGACCTGGCGCGCGCGCTGGAGGCGGCGGGCTTCGCGGTCGACGCGGTGGCCGATGGCGAGTCGGCCTGGTTCCAGGGCGACGTGGAGGACTACGACGTCGCCATCCTCGACCTGGGCCTGCCACGCCTGGACGGACTGAGCGTACTGCGCCGCTGGCGTGGCGGCGGCCGTTCGTTCCCGGTGATCGTGGTTTCCGCGCGCGGCGACTGGACCGAGAAGGTCGAAGGCATCGAGGCCGGCGCCGACGACTACCTGGCCAAGCCGTTCCAGATGGGCGAACTGGTCGCGCGCGTGCGCGGGCTGGTGCGGCGCGGCGCCGGCAAGCTCTCGCCCACGGTCGTGGCCGGGCGGCTGCGGCTGGACACGGTGCGCATGAGCGCCACCTTCGACGGTGCGCCGGTGCGGATCTCGCCGCTGGAATTCCGCCTGCTCGACCACCTGGCGCACCAGTCCGGGCGCGCGGTGTCGGCCGGCGAGCTGGCCGAGCACCTGTACGGCGTGGACGGCAGCGGCGACGCGAACGCGATCGAGGCGATCGTCGCGCGCCTGCGCCGCAAGTTCGGCACCGAGCTGATCCGCACGCGCCGCGGCTTCGGCTACCTGCTGGAGGACGAGTGATCGCCCGTTCGCTGCGCTGGCGGCTGCTGCTGGCCGCGGCCGGCGCGATCCTGCTCGCCCTGGCGCTGGCCTGGGTGTTCATGACGCTGCTGTTCGAGCGGCACCTGGAACGGCGGCTGGAAGCGGAGCTGACCCGCGACGCGCTCGCCCTGGTCGCGGACCTGGCGTTCGACGCGCAAGGCGTGCTGCAGCTGGAACGGCAGCCCGGCGACGCGCGCATGGAAAAGCCGGCCGGCGGCTACTACTGGCAGGTCGCCTCGGCGGCTGGCGGGCTGCGCTCGCGTTCGCTGTGGGACAGCGCTTTGCCGGTCGCGCGCGGTGTGCCGACCGATGCCTGGCGGCTGCAGCGCCGCGCCGGTCCGTTCGGGCAATCGGTCATGGTGCTGGAGCGGCAGCTGGTGATCGATTCGGATCGCCCGCCGGTCGTGGTCCAGCTGGCGCAGGACACCGCGTCGCTCTCGACCGCCCGTGGCGAGTTCGGGCGGGAACTGGCGGTGTTCCTGTTCGTGCTGTGGTGCGTGCTGACGGCGGCCGCATGGCTGCAGGTCAGCGTCGGCCTGCGCCCGCTCGAGCGCATCCCCGCCGGACTCGAAGCGCTGGAGCGCAGCGCCGGTGCGCGCCTGCCGCCGCAATCCCTGCGTGAAGTGCAGCCGCTGGTCGACTCGATCAACGCACTGGCCGATGCGCGGCAGAAGGATCTCGATACCGCGCGCCGCCGCGCCTCGGACCTGGCGCATGGACTCAAGACGCCGCTGGCCGCGCTGGCCGCGCAGAGCCGGCGCGCACGCGAGGCCGGCGCGTCCGAGGCGGCCGACGGCATGGAACAGGCGATCTCCACGATCAAGCTGGTCGTGGACGGCGAACTGGCCCGCGCACGGCTGGCGAGACTGGGCCAGGTGCGCGGCGCGAGCACCGACGTCGGCGAAGTCGTCGAGCGCCTGGCCAGCGTGATCGAACACACCGAGAAGGGAGGGACGCTGGCGCTGGGCATCGATATCCCGGATGGATTGCGCCTTCCCATGGAGCCCGAACACCTGTCCGAGATCATGGGCGCGCTGATGGAGAACGCGGCCCGGCATGCATTGCGCCAGATCAGGGTGACGGCCATCAGGGCCGCGGGCGGTGTACGGATGACGGTCGAGGACGATGGTCCGGGATTGCCTCCGGAGCGGTTGCAGGCATTGCAGGCCGACAACGGCGAGTCGCTGGACCGCAGCGGCTACACCGGTGGCGGACTGGGCCTGCTCATCGCGCGTGACCTGGTCCACTCCAGCCAGGGAGTTCTGCGATTCGGGACGTCATCGCTCGGCGGACTGCAGGTCACGATCTCCTGGGGCACGGCCTGATCCGCGCGGATTCACCGGGAGGTGCCTTGAGTCAGGAAG
>CAZBDE010000010.1:0-24063 GCA_964490415.1 uncultured Pseudoxanthomonas sp.
CCACGGCATCCAGATCGCCCTGCGCGCGATGGAAGCCCCGCTGCGCGAGATCGTCACCAACGCCGGCGAAGAGCCGTCGGTGATCCTGAACCGGGTCAAGGAAGGCACGGGCAACTTCGGCTACAACGCCGCCAACGGCGAGTTCGGCGACATGGTCGAGTTCGGCATCCTGGATCCGACCAAGGTCACCCGTTCGGCGCTGCAGAACGCCGCGTCGATCGCCGGCCTGATGATCACCACCGAAGCGATGGTGGCCGAGGCCCCGAAGAAGGACGAGCCGGCGATGCCGCCGGGCGGTGGCATGGGCGGCATGGGCGGCATGGATTTCTGATCCGGCCCACCTGCTTCACTGCGACACGAAGAACCCCGCCGAGAGGCGGGGTTTTTTGTGGGTGGTCCCTGGCCTTTCCGGAGCAGGGGGCGGGTTGTTCCTCCCCCGTCACTTCTACTACAAGCCGCCAGCGCTGCAGTCTGGCGCGGATCAGCGCCGCCACGTGGAATGGTCGCCATGCCACAGCCTGCCTTGCCTACAGGGCAAGGCTGCCTCTATATTGCAGGCAGCATTCAACATGGAAAGAAATCCAGGCCATATGCAAGTCAGCCATACATGACTGCGACAGCCTCCCCCCGGCCGGGCGAAGCGATGCGCCAGCGCGCCGGGCGCCGTATCGCCCAGCCCACCGGCTACCGCGCCTTCCACCCCGCGCCGCTGCCACCGCAGCCGCCGGTACGGCTGGAAGGCGAACTGCAGGCCCGGCTGTCGCAGGCCGACCGCGCCCTGGGCCGGCTCGACGGCTCGATCCAGACCCTCCCCAACCCGGACCTGTTCGTGTTCATGTACGTGCGCAAGGAGGCGGTGCTGTCCAGCCAGATCGAGGGTACGCAGAGTTCGCTGCAGGACCTGCTGGCCGCCGAGGCGCACGTGCTGGCGCCGGACCGCCCGCGCGACGTCGACGAAGTCGTCAACTATGTCGATGCGATGAACCATGGCCTGCGCCGCCTGCACGAACTGCCGGTGTCGGTGCGCCTGATCCGCGAGATCCACCACCGGCTGCTGCAGGGCGTGCGCGGCGCGCGGCTGACCCCCGGCGAACTGCGCCGCACCCAGAACTGGATCGGGCCGGCCGGTTGCACCCTGAACGAAGCGACTTTCGTACCGCCGCCGCCGCATGAAGTGCCGACCGCACTGGGTGCGCTGGAGACCTTCCTGCACGCCGACAGCGACCTGCCGCAGCTGATCCAGATCGGCCTGGCGCACGCCCAGTTCGAAACCATCCATCCCTTCCTCGACGGCAACGGTCGCGTCGGTCGCCTGCTGATCACCTTCCTGCTGTGCCAGCGCGAGATCCTGCTCAAGCCGGTGCTGTACCTGTCGCATTTCTTCAAGCAGCACCGTGCCGAGTACTACGAGCGCCTGCAGGCCGTGCGCGATGCCGGCGACTGGGAAGGCTGGCTGGCGTTCTTCCTGCGCGGCGTGGCCAGCGTCAGCCGCGAGGCCACCGAAACCGCGCGCCGCATCCTGGCCCTGCGCGAGGACCACCGCACCCGCGTCGCCACCGGCCTGGGCCGCGCCGCCGGCAACGGCCACAAGGTGCTCGAACACCTGTACCAGCGCCCGATCGTGGCGGTGGCCGACGTGGAGCAGCTGACCGGCACCTCGTACACCGCCGCCAACAACCTGGTCTCGCGCATGGTGGAACTGGGCGTGCTGGTGGAAGCCACCGGCTACCGGCGCAACCGGCTGTTCCGCTACCAGGCGTATATCGACCTGTTCGGCGAGCCGCTGGATGCGGAAGGGGACGCCGGGTGATCGCCGGGTTGAAGCCGTATGCCGAGTGCAGGGGGGCGGGGTTGCCTTGGCCTGGCAACGTGCCCGCGCATTGGGCTATCCATCGGACCAGGCTGTTGCTTCGGCAAGTCGATGCTCGTTCGCCGACTGGAAAGGAGCGGTTGCTGCGCCGCATGACGGTCGCCCTCGGGAGCGGCCGTTGATCGGCGCCTGGCACGCCAGCCGCCCGGGCCGGACCTTGGCGCTGTACCTGGCCAGCCGCGGGCCGCTGCTGGCGCGCGGCATGTCGTTCTCGGCGGTGTTCTCGGTGTTCGCCGCCGTCTATGTCTTCTTCGCGGTCTTCGGCATCGTGTTCGGCTCGTCGCCGGCATTGCGCGATGCCGTGGTGGCGGGCCTGACGAATACCATTCCCGGCCTGATCGATACGGGAGCCGGCGGCGCGGTCGACGTGGATGCGCTGTTCGATGTCCAGGTCCTGGGCATCAGCGGCCTGGTTGTGCTGGCGATCCTGACCTTCACCGCCAGCGGCTGGCTGCGCAGTTTCCGCGACGGCGTGCGCACCATCTTCGGCCTGCCGCAGAAGGACCGCGGGTTCCTGCTCATGCGCATGATCGACGTCGCGCTGGTCTTCGCCCTGGGCGTGCTGATGATCCTCTCGGCCGCCTTCTCGGTGGTCGGCACCCATGCGCTGGGCCTGGTCAAGCAGTGGCTGGATCCGGCCGATGCCTATCTGCCGGATCCGGTGCTGGTGGCCGCCGGCCTGCTGGTCGCGCTGGCGATCGACGTGCTGGTGTTCTTCATGCTGTTCCGCCTGCAGTCGCGCATTCCGGTGGGCAACCGCACGGTGCTGCGGGGCGCGCTGCTCGGCGCGATCGGTTTCGGGGTGCTCAAGTACCTTGGTGCGGAACTCGCCAGCGGCGCGGGCAACAATCCCCTGATGGCCGGCTTCGCGGTGATCCTGGGCCTGATGCTCTGGTTCAATCTGGTCATGCAGTGGCTGCTGCTGACCACGGCCTGGATCGCCACCGGGCCGCGCAGCGACATGCGCTGAGCGCAGCCCGGCGCGGGCTCAGTCGGCCGGCTCGAAATGCCAGTCCACGGTGACCCTGCCCAGGTTGTCCTCGCCAAGGTAGCCGGAGACACTGTCGTATTCGCTCACCCAGTCGGTTTTCTCGAGGCTGTTGTCCTCGATCTGGTTGCGCGACAGCACCGGGAACGACCCCGAGCCCCGGATCGAGCCGCTCGAACTCAGCAGGCCCTGGCCCCAGACCGAGTGGATCCACCTGTGGTCCCGGTACGACTCCGGCTCTTTACCCCATTCCCAGCGCTCGCCCGAGCCCGGGGTCTGTCCCTGCAGGTAGAACTTGTAGGTGCATGTGTGGGCGTCGATGGTCAGGGTGAGCATCGAACCGTCTTCGCTCATGTGCTTCTCCTGGCGCTGCATCGGGCCGCTGCCGCTGAACGTGTCGCTGCCTTCCAGTTTCCCGTCCGATCCGTACCCGTGGAACGAGTACTCGATCCTGCCGGACCCTTGCGGCAGCGGGCTGTAGTACTGCACGTACTCCGCGCCACGGAATTCGCGCCGGGTACGTTCGTGCATTTCCGCGCCGAGGCGGACGTCCATGGTGTACTTGACGTTGGCGTCGCCGGCCTTGTTCCAGGCATCGCGCGCCTGGCTGTAGGACACGGTGCCCTTCCAGGCCTTGTGCCTGGTCAGGTCCGCGTCGCAGGTGCCTTCTTCGGCCACCGACACCGGCGCGGTCCGGGTGTCCCTGGAGGCGCCTTCGATGATCGTCAGTGTCGGCGCGAAGCTGCCGCGGCGCTCGAAGGTGTGTTCGGTGCGGGTGGTTTCCAGGCAGTCGTCGAAGCTCTGCCGCGGCGAACCGTCGCCGGGGTCGAACTCGCAGCGTGGCGGCTGCCGGTCCGGCGACCATGGGATGTCCCAGGAGAAGCGCGCGTCCAGGGGCGCCTGGCCGGTTTCGGGCGAGCCGTCGAAGCTCCAGTCGGTGAACACCTCGGTGCTGTCCTGCATCCGCGTGCCATCCACGCGCAGCGTGGGCAGGAAGGCGCCGTCGCTGGCCTCCAGGCGCGAAGTGGCCTGGTAGGTATGCTTCACCGAGCGGGTTTCCCGGCAATCGGGCACCTTCAGCGGCGGCGAGCCGTCGTCGAAGTCCAGGGTGCAGGAGGGTGGCGCCTCGCCTTCCTCGGCGGGCAGCAGCGACCATTCCAGCCTGACTTCCATCGGCGCGAGGCCTTTCTGCGGCGAGGCTTCCAGCATCACGCCGACGGCGATCGGTTCGGCGTCGTAGGGCATGTCGGTACCGAAGGCGCCGCCGTGCCACACGCAACCTATGCAGAGGGTGTCGTCGACCAGCACCTTGCTGCGTTCGCCTGCGACGCGCGGCATGATCCGTGCATTGGTGCTGCCGTAGCCGATGGCGCGCCAGGCCAGTTCGTCTTCCTCGACCGCCAGCACCTGGCCTTCGGTGGCGAAGAGGGAGACCAGGTCGCTGCTCCGGACTTCCAGCGGCCCCCAGGTCAATGCGGGCATCTTGAACACGCCGGGATTCACCCGATCGGTCGAACCCTTGGCCACCAGCTCCATCTCCCGCAGCACCGCCATGTACAGGTCGATGGCGAATTCGAACGCCGCCTTGATCGCCTCCTGCAGATCGCCCTTGACCGGTATCAGCGGCCCGACGATGGTCTTGACCAGGTCGACCACGTCGTTGAACGTGATGGTCTGCGGGGTGTTGTGGGCGGAGAGCGTGATCGTGGCGCGGGTGGTTTCGTCGATGTCCAGCAGCCGTTCGCTCACCTTCAGCTCGAAGTCGTCCAGCGTGGACGGCAGCAGCGACGGGGCGATCTTGTCCATGATGAAATTGAACACGCCCAGGATCGCGCTGATCGCGGTGTGTAAGGGGATGGTGAGGCCGCCGATGGCGCCTGCGCTGATCACCAGCCCGACCGTGTCGGCATAGAGTTCCGCGGTCGGCTTGACGAAGTACTGCGAGAAGTCGGTGAGCAGGCCCTGGACCTGCATCATGCAGGCGACCTCGAAGTCCTTGCCTTCGCCGCGGCAGCGCGGGGCGCCGCCGGGCATGGGCAGCATCATCAGCGCCGGGAAGGCCGCGCCCGCGCCGGGCGGGGCCAAGCCGGTTCCGGCGAGGGCCGGGTTGCCGCCGAACGAGGCGGCGTAGGCTTCCAGGTAGGCGGCTGCGCCGCTGGAGGCGAGCAGTGCGTCGGTCAGCTCGCGATCGTGCCCGGAAGCGCCGGCCAGCACCGCGGCCAGCGATTTGTCCCCGTCGGAGGCCAGGCCGCGCATCATCGCGATCACGCCCTTGCGCAGCGCCCGTTCGCGTTCGTCGTGCACGGGCAGGGCGTCGAACGTGCGTTCGTAGCCGTCGGTGATCGCCACCAGCGAGCGCTGCACCGATTCGAGGGTGCCGGGTGCGCGTTGCAGCGGGGTGACGGCCAGTCCCTTGCCGACCGCGACCACCGTTGTCCCGTGCCGGCGGATCTCGAGGGTCTGCGCCCCGTCCGGCGGCACCGGCCAGCCGTCCGGTCCGAGATACAAAGGGACCAGGACATGGATGCGGCCGTCGGCCAATCGCTCGGCGGCGGCGGGCTGGCCGCCGACCAGGACGTCGAACGACTCGTTCGCGGCCAGCGGCGCGCCGTGCAGCACCAGCAGTGCGCCCGGGGCGGCCTGGGCCGGGGTGAAGGTGAGCACTGCGGGTTCGGCCGGTGTTTCCGCTTCTTCCTGTACGGCGTAGGCCGGTTCGACGGGGCTGCCCGGGTCTGGCGTGCGCAGCAACAGAACCGCGATCGCGATCGCGGCTGCGGTGCAGCCCACCACCAGCCGCCGGTGCGGCAGCCACAGGTAGAAGCGCCGCAGCGCCGGGAAGGCGGTGCCGCGCAGCCATCTCCAGGTCGCGGGGATCAGCCGCATCACGATGAACTTCGCGGTGGCGGCCAGCAGCAGGCACAGGTGCCTGAGCACGATCCACAGCCCCTTGCCGAGCGTCGTCGCGATGCGTTCGAGCGTGTGTTTCAGGTCCATCGCCATGCCGCGGTTCCAGGAGGTGAGAGGGGGGGCGGCTGCCGTCGGCGGTTCAGCGGGCCTGGCGGGACAGCGTGCGGGCGAGGCCGGCGGCCTGGCCGCGCTCCGGGGGATGTGTGGATGTGCAAATCAGTTGCCGATGACGATGGATGCCGAGTTGCGGGTCCCGACCGATGGGTTGGGAAGGAAATCCAGCTGGAACTCCGGGGTGAAATCGCCCTTTGTGTGCCAGTCCTGGATCTTCAGCGGGCGGGTTTCGCCGTCGCTTCGCAAGGTCGCCCCGACCCGGTAGCGGCCGATCGGAATGTCCTCGACCTGGTAGCGGTCGACCCAGTAGTGGTCCCCGAGCCGCAGCCGCAGCGTCCTGCCTTCCGAGCCGTCGATCAGCGGGCCGGCGGGGGCCAGGGTCAGCTCGATGTCTTCGAGGTCGTGCTCGAAGCCGTAGTCCGTGCTCAGCTGGATGAATCCGCCGTAATAGCCGTAGTCGCTGTCCGGCGGGCGCCCCTCCAGTTTCCAGACGAAGTTGCGGACGGCGCCGGACTCGTCGAAGGAATCGATGCTGTCCGGATGCAGTTCCAGGGTGTAGGTACGGCCGTGGTAGTCCTCCCTGAGCGACGCGTCCGCCTTCCACGCGCCGGGCTGGACCTTGATCCGGTAGCTGCCGTCTTCCCCGGTCGAGCCGTGGATGTACGAGGCGTAGTACACGCTGTTGTCCAGCAGGATCCTCGCCCCGGCGATCGGTGCTCCGCGGGTGTCGACGACCGTTCCGGTGGCATAACCTTTCTCCGCCCGGGTGCTGGCGTCCGCTTCGTGTTCCGCGCAGGCGGACAGTCCCGACAGCATCAGGCCCGCCAGGAAGGCCAGCGGTCTCTTCGTTCCGTTCATGGTGTGGTCTGCCATGGATCGCCCGGATGGGCGGGTCGCGTGGGCATCAGCGCCGCAGCAGGCCGCGCAACATGCTCTTTGCGGCGTCCTTGATCTCGTCCTTCGCCGAATCCTCGACCGACTCCTTCGTCGACTTCTTCGCCGCTCCGGTGCCGGCCGCGGCCATGCCGGGGACCAGCGAAGCGGTGGACTTGTTGCGCACGTGCACCGTGCCGCCGGCGGCGGCGATGCGGCGCCCGCCGCCGTGGGCGGTCATCTGCACCATCGGCTCGGCCTTGCCCAGGCCGGCGAAGACTTCGCCCGGGATGCGGCATTCGCGCGCGTCGGCGCCCAGCAGCGTGCGCTTGCCGGTCCACTGGGCGATTTCCGCATCGGTCAGGAAGTCCAGCAGCTCCGGGCCGGCATAGGCGTCGTGCGCGCTGCTCCACAGCACGATGGTGTCGCCGTCCATCGCGGTGGCGTGGATGAAGTAGGCGCGCGCGCCGGCCACCTCGTTCCAGTGCAGGGTCGGGCCGTCGGCAGCCTTGCCTTCCATCCTGGGTGCCAGCGCGGGCATGAAGTCGTGGTCGCGCGCCAGTTCGAACTGCATCGGCTGCGCCAGGCCGCCGTCGGTGACCCGGTGCGCACCGACCAGCGAGGAGCTGTCGGACACCGTCTTGCGGGCGGACGGGTTGGGCCACAGCACGCGCCCGTCGCCGGTCTGGAAGTCCATGGCCGCGGTCTTGCGCGGGGCCGGTGCCTTGCCGGCCTGCACCGGCTTGCCGTTGCTGAGGCTGAGCGTGTACGTGAGCGGTTGGCCGGCGCCGGCCTTGTCGCCGCACCCCCAGTAGTAGCGGATCCTGTAGGGGCCGCCGTCGGCCGGGGTGGGGGTGTCCTGGGTGGCGGACACGGAGTCGCTGGAATTGGCGGGAGGGGCGGCCAGCAGGTCGATGCGCTCGCCCAGCTTCAGGCCCTTGGGCACGTCCTGGTGCGCGGGGGTGCCGGGCTGGCTCGGGTTGTGCAGGGCCACGTCCAGATAGCGGCCGGGCATGCCCGGATGGCGGGCCATGCCGTAGCTGGGCTGGAAGCCGCCCACCGCGCCGGCCATGCGGCCGAGCGCACCCATGCCGGGCATGCCCGGCATGGCATGGGTGGCGACGTCGACGTGGAGTTCGGGCTTGGCGGACTGGGCGTGCGCGGCGCCGGGGAACATCGCCGCGCCGGCGATCGCCAGGGTGGACGGAAGGAGCAGCGAACGCTGGGACATGGTCTGGACCACCGGATGAGCGGGCCGAAACGGCGGCCCGGCCGGGTCCGGCAGGATCCGGACCCTTCATCCACGCGATCGGGAGGCAAGAACTGACAGCGGCGTGCGAAAACGCTGCCCGACGCGGGCAAAAGCCCGTGCCGTGGCGATCACGTGCCTGTGCACGGCGCAGGCTTCCCGCGCCGTGGACCACGGCGCCCCCTTGGGAGTGGGCGCGCGCGGCCCGCTATGGAAGGGCCAGGCAGTTCGCTTCGCCGGGGCCGGCCAGGCACTGCGCCAGGGGCGCCGGCGCGGCCCCGGCACCGAGTGCGGAGGCGAGGCCGTCGACATCGTCCGGGTCTCCCCCGCGGTGCACGAGCAGGGCCGACAGCATCCACGGGCGCATCCACTCGCGCTGTCCATCCGCGGGCGGGTACCGGTCGCGCAGTTCACGCAGCAGCATCGAGGCGGCAGTCGTCTCGCCGGTGGCCAGCAGCCATTCCGCGCGTGCCTGCAGGTACGGCAGGGGGGCGGTGCCCGCGTCCGCCGGCGCGCAGGCCGACAGCGCCCGCCCCGCGGCGGCGGCGTTGCCCTGGCGCAGCAGCACCGAGGCGCGCAGCCCGCAGGCCCTGGCCGCGTCCGCATGCCGTGTCCGCCGGTGCATGGCCAGCAGCTCGTCGCTGCGCGCCAGTGCCTGCAGGGCTTCGGCATGCCGGGCGCTGGCCGCGGCGGCATAGGCCAGGCCGGACGAGCAGCGTTCTCCGGCGATGCCGTCGTCGCCCAGTTCGCCGAGCATGGCCACGCTCTGCCGGAACAGCGCCAGCGACTCGGCGTGGCCGCCACGCTGCTGCAGCACCAGGCCGAGGTTGCAGCGGGTCATCGCGCGCAGCATCAGCGGGCGCTGCAGGGAGCGGTCGGCGACCGCGATGGCTTCGCGCGCCAGCGCCTCGGCCCGGTCGAGCAGGCCCAGGCCGCGGTAGGTGTGGGTCACGTCGCTCAGGGTGAAGGCCAGGCCGCCGGCGTCCGCGGCGTAGAGCTTGCGCGCGATCCGCAGCCGCTCCTCCTGGACCGGCAGGCGCAGCCGTGGATCCTGCCCGGGTCCGGTCAAGGCGATCGACAGGCCGTTGAGCGCGTTGAGGTGGCGGATCGAGTCCTTCAGGTCGCTGGCCGCGATCTCGGCCACCAGCGCCCGGAACATGTCCTCGGCCGCACGGCGGTCGCTGCCCAGCAGCGCTTCGGCCAGCGAGATCCGCGCGCGCAGGTTTTCGTTCGGCGGTGCGTCCCAGCGCTCGTTCAGCGCCACCGCCTGCCGGTAGTGCGCGAGCATCGCCGCCGCATCGCCTTCGCGCTTGGCGTGGCGGCCGAGTTCCCAGTGCGCGCGCGCAAGCTCGCCGGCCGAGCCGTCCGCGTGCGGTGCGAGGAGTCCGAGCGCCTCCTCGAGGTCCTTGCGCGAGCGCGCGTAGTCGTCCAGGTTGTAGCGCACCGTGCCGGTGAGCAGCAGGATGTCGGCGGCGACCAGCGGGTCCCTGGCCAGGTATTCGCCGCGCGCGCCCGCGGCGGCGGCGGCCATGACTTCGTCGACGCGGGCCGCACCGCCGTCGCCGGCACGGGCGGTGATGAACATGTTGCCGAGGAAGTCGCGCACGGCTTCGGCGCGGTGCGCGCGCTGGCGCGCGTTCTCGGCTTCCTTGCGGGCGAGGTCGGCCTGCTCCAGGGCCACGGCCGCATGCCGGCGGGCGATGTCCGCCTGCCACAGCGTGGTGCCGATCCCGCCGGCGACCGCCAGCGCGAGCACGCCCGCGGCGGCCACCGCGACCCTGTGCCGTGCCACGAACTTGCGCAGGCGGTAGCCGGGCCTGGGCTTCTGCGCCAGCACCGGCAGCCCGTCCAGCCAGCGGCGCAGGTCGTCGGCCAGCGCCTCGGCGGTGGCGTAGCGTTCGCCGGGGTGCTCGGCCAGGGCCTTGAGCAGGACCCGGTCCAGGTCGGACTTCAAGGGCACGTAGTGGCGGTGGTAGGCGTCGCCGGTGGCGCGCACCAGCAGCGACGGCCGGGTGGTGTCGGCGCCGTCGGTGGTCGCCTGCGGCGTGCGTCCGGTCAGCAGCCGGTGCAGCAGCGCGCCCAGGCCGTAAATGTCGACCGCGGTGCTGGGCGGGTCGCCGCGCAGCTGTTCGGGCGCGGCGTAGCCGGGCGTCAATGCGCGCCACAGGGTCAGGGTGCGCTCGCCGCCGGCATCCACGTACTGGCCGATACCGAAGTCGAGCAGGCGGGCGTGGCCTTCGCCGTCGACCAGCACGTTGGAGGGCTTGAGGTCGCGGTGGACCACCAGGTGGCGGTGCGCGCAGGCCACCGCTTCGCAGACCTGCAGGTACAGGCGCACCACCGCGCGCGCGTCGGCGCAGTGCGCCCGGCACCATTCGTCGATGCGTTCGCCCTGCACCAGCGCCATCGCCAGCCAGCAGGTGCCGTCGGCGGTGGTGCCCGAATCGACCAGCGGGGTGATCCCGGGATGGTCGAGGCGGGCGAGGATCGCCGCTTCGCGGTGGAAGCGCTCGCGCCCGTTCGCGCCGATGGCGCCGAGGGTCAGGATCTTGATCGCCGCGTGCTGGCGGGCCATGCCCCGCTCGCGGTGCGCGCGGTAGACCACCGCCATCCCGCCGCGGCCGAGTTCGTCCTCCAGGGTCCAGTCGCCGAGCCGGCAGCCGGACAGGCCCTGGCCGAGCGGATCCAGCGACGCGTGCGGCTGCAGGTGCGCGGCGACCAGGCGTTCGAGCCGGCTGCGCACCGGTGCTTCGAGCGGCTGCGCGGCGAGCCAGGCTTCGCGTTCGCCCGCGGGCAGGTCGAGCCAGCAGTCGAACAGGGCATCGGCCTGGCGCCAGTGGGCCAGCGTTTCAGCGTCCATCGCCACCGTCCTTGCCGGCGTCGGGCTTGCCGTCGAACAGGGCCTGCAGGAACGCGCGCGCGCGTTCCCACTCGCGGTACACGGTGCGCTCGGAGCAGTCGAGCAGGCGCGCGATCTCGGCGAACTCCATGCCGGCGAAATAGCGCATCTCGACGATCCTGCGCCGCTGCGGGCTGATCGCCTCCAGCGCCTCCAGGCCCTGGTCCAGCAGCAGCACGTTGGTGATCGCCGGCTGCATGCCGGCCATCTCCTCGTCCAGCGCGACCATCACCTGGCCGCCGCCGCGCTTGTCGGTGGCCCGCTGGCGCGCGTGTTCGACCAGGATCCAGCGCATCGCCCGCGCCGAGGCGGCGAAGAAATGGTCGCGGTCGGCCACCGCGAGCGGTGCCCCCTGGGTGATCCGCAGGAACAGTTCGTGCACCAGCACGGTGGGCGTGAAGGTGGCATCGCCGCCGCGCATGCGCGCATGGGCCAGGCGGCGCAGTTCGGGATACAGCGCCTCGAACACCGCCCCCAGCGGAGCCGGCTCGCCCGTGCGGGCGAGCGCCAGCAGCCGCGTGATGTCGGTATCGGACACTTTCCAGGCCCCGCCCTTGGACTCCGGCCGGGAAGCTAGCAGCCGCCCCGGGGCCGGCACAAGGCAGCCATGGCGCGTGTCCGGCCGCGATCGCGGGCCGTGCAGGGCCTGCGTTGCCGCTGAAACGGTTGCGCCACCCGGTAACGGCTGCTATCAATGGCGCCGTGAGCACGCAGCGCGCCAGCGTCTATTTTGGATACTGGTTTCCGAAGCCCCAGGCGGAGGAAGGGTCGCGCGCGTTCTAGAAGTTCCGAAACGCATACACCCCGAAAGCCGCCGGAGACCCTGGCGGCTTTTTTGTCGCCGGCCTCGGGCGGGAACAGACCACAGATCCCCAGGAGCATCCCCCATGGCCCCCCATACCGACGACCTGCGCATCCGCCGCATCGATGCGCTCATCCCGCCGGCACAACTGATCGCACAGCTGCCCTGCACCGAGGAGGCGTCGGAAACGGTCGCCGCCTCGCGCCGCGCGCTGCACCACATCCTGCACGGCCACGACGATCGCCTGGCCGTGGTGATCGGCCCGTGCTCGATCCACGATCCTGTCGCGGCGATGGAATACGCGCGCCGCCTGCGCCCGCTGCGCGACAGCCTCGGCGATGCGCTGGAGATCGTGATGCGCGTGTACTTCGAGAAGCCGCGCACCACGGTCGGCTGGAAGGGCCTGATCAACGACCCTGACCTGGACGGCAGCTTCGACATCAACAAGGGCCTGCACACGGCGCGCGCGCTGCTGCGCGACATCAACCTGCTCGGCCTGCCGGCCGGCTGCGAGTACCTGGACACGATCTCGCCGCAGTACATCGCCGACCTGGTGGCCTGGGGCGCCATAGGTGCGCGCACTACCGAGAGCCAGATCCACCGCGAGATGGCCTCGGGCCTGTCCTGCCCCGTCGGCTTCAAGAACGGCACCGACGGCAACGTGCGCATCGCCGCCGACGCGGTGATGGCCGCCTCGCACCCGCACCATTTCCTGGCCGTGACCAAGGACGGGCGCTCGGCGATCGCGGCCACCGCCGGCAACCCGGACGGGCACGTGATCCTGCGCGGCGGCAAGGCGCCAAACTTCGATGCCGCCAGCGTGCAGGCCGCCAGCGACGTGCTGGCCAAGGCCGGGCTGCCGGCGCGGATCATGATCGACGCCAGCCACGCCAACAGCGGCAAGAACCCGGACCACCAGCCGGCGGTGGTCGAGGACATCGCCCGCCAGCTGGAGGATGGCGATACCCGGATCATCGGGGTGATGGTGGAAAGCCACCTGGTCGGCGGCCGCCAGGAGCTGGTCGACGGCATCGCACCGACCTATGGCCAGAGCATCACCGACGGGTGCCTGGACTGGGAGCGGTCGCTGCAGGTGCTGGAGCGGCTGGCGCAGGCGGTGCGCGCGCGCCGCGCGCAGGGCAGGGCCGGCGTGGCGGCCTGAGCATGCCGGCGGCGCGCCCGCACCGCGGTCGCGCAGGTGCGTGCTGCGCGCATTCGCTGTAGCGTGCCCAGCATCCGGCTGCAGGAAGGTCTTCGACCATGGAAACGGGCACGCGGGCAGGGGCAACGATCCAGCGGTGGTGGGCCGGTTGGCTGGTGTTCTGGCGCGACCGGCCGCGCTGGCTGCGGCGCACGGTCTGGACGCTGCTGGTCGCCTATGCGGCCTACCTGCTGCTGGGCAACCTGTTCCTCAACACGCCGCTGGGCACGTGGACGGCCAATCGCACGCCCGAGAAGTTCCAGGCCCAGTGGGGGCCGGCGGTCACCCTGTTCCCCGGGCATGTCGTCGCCCGCGACGTGCGCCTGAAGGGACAGGTGCGGAACACCGCCTGGGAGGTCCAGGCCGAGCGGGTCCGCGGCCGGGTCGCGCTGTGGCCGCTGCTGGCCAGGGAGGTGCGCGTGCCTTCGGTCGTCGCTTCCGGCCTCACCGGCGGCGCGCGGCACGTGCGGACCGGCCGCGAACCGCCGCCGCCGCGGCCCGGCGGCTGGACCCTGCTGTTCGAGCGGATCGCGGCCGACCACGTGCTGCGCGGGCATTTCGACGAACTGGTGCTGGAAGGCGACGGCACCGCCACCTTCGGCTTCTCCAAGCAGCTGCGCGGCGGGCCGATGCAGATCCTGCCGTCGTCCTTCCGGTTCGACGATGCGCGCCTGCTGGCCGATGGCGAGGAATGGCTGGACGGGATCCGGCTCGGCGGCGGCTTCGCGATGAAGCGCCACACCCGCGCGCAAGCCCCGGGGGCGCGCAAGCTGCTGCTCACCGACGGCGTGGTGTCGGTGGATGCGAAAGGCGCTTCGCTGCGCGGGTACTTCGATGATCAGGGCCGCTTCCGGATCGCCACGACGCCCGGCGGCGGCCAGCTCCACGCGCGGCTGGAGATGCACGACGGCGTGCTGCAGCCCGGCGGGACCGTGCGCTGGACCGCGCCGATGCAGGGCGTGGGCGTCACCGGTGCGGCACTGGGCGGCGAGATGGTGCTGGAGGCGTTCGTCGACGAGGACATCGCGCTGCGCCTGCAGGTGCCCCAGCGCGACGGCGGCGCACTCGACCTCGACACCGAACTGCGGCTGCAGGGCCGCGAACTGCCGCTGCAGGGCGACCTGCATGCCGTGCTTCCGCGCACGTCCGGGCACGTGGTCGGGCACTGGAACTTCCAGTCGCTGGCCTGGGTGCCGAGGATGTTCAACGCGCCGCCCTGGCTGGAGCTGGACGGTTCGGGCGACCTGGTGGCCGACCTGCGCCTGGAAGGTGGGCGACCCGCGCCGGGCAGCCACATCGAGCTGCCGG
The DNA here is from genome assembly GCA_964490415.1 of uncultured Pseudoxanthomonas sp. GTDB lineage: Bacteria > Pseudomonadota > Gammaproteobacteria > Xanthomonadales > Xanthomonadaceae > Pseudoxanthomonas. The sequence goes on from CAZBDE010000010.1 coordinate 14,212, forward strand.
ACGTGGCCGTGGCGGCCACGGTGATGGACAACCGCATCAGCGGCCAGGGGCGCGTGCGCGCCGACCTGGGCATGTCCGGGTCGGGCGTGCTGGAGACCCGGATCGGCGTGCAGCTGGAAAGCTATTCGATCGCCGCGGCCCAGGCGGCGTCCACGCCGTACGCCCGGGGCGACGATCTGCGCCTGGACGTGACCATCGAAGGCCTGCCGTCGCGCGACGGCGGTCTGGGCGCGACCCGCGCCCACCTGCGCTTCACCGGTGCGCAGGTGCCGGACCTGCGGGTCTACAACCGCTTCCTGTCCGAGCATATGCGCATCGAAGGCGGCAGCGGCATCGCCAGCGCGGACCTGGTGCTGGACGACGCCGGCCGCATCGGCCACGGCACGGTCAGCGTGCAGGGCCACGGTGCGCACATGTCCATGGGCGGGCGCGAACTGCGCGGCGATGTCGGGATCGACGCGCGCCTGCAGAGCGCCGACCTGGAGCAGCGCCAGTTCCGCCTCGACGGCAGCCAGGTCCGCCTGCGCAATGTCAGCTTCCGCGATGCCGACGGCCAGACGCGGCAGGGCTGGTGGACCAGGGTCGACCTGCCGGACGCGCGGATCGACCTGGCCGCGCCCAATTCGGTGTCCGGCAAGGTCCAGGTGCAGGCGCGCGACGCAGGCTTCCTGCTCGACCTGTTCGGCAGCGCGCACGGCTATCCGCGCTGGATGGACCGGCTGGTGGATTCGGGCCAGGTCCAGGCCAGCGCGCGGGTGCACTGGCAGGGCGACACGCTGGTCCTGGACGATGTGCATGCCCGCAACGACCGCTACGACGTCCAGGCCCGGCTGCGGCTGGCCGGCGACGACCGGCACGGGCAGCTGTTCGCGCGCATGGGCGTGCTGTCGGCCGGGGTCGAGATGCGGAACGGCCAGCGCGACATGCACCTGCTCCGGGCCCGCGAATGGTTCGACGCGCAGCCGGCGCTGCTCCGCTGACACCATCGCCGCAGGCCTGTCACCGGTGTCAATGCAGGGATTTCCCGTATTCAGTTTTCCGGCGGAAAACCGCAGAAATTGAACCTCCCGGTGCTGTTTTGCAGTGCAGCGTGCAAACCTCCTAACGACTCCTTCACGATGGTCCCGCATCCCGACGTGGGGGAGGGAGCAGGCCCGTTTGCAGTTCGCTGCAAGCGGGCTTTTTTTTGGTTCCGCGGGTGCATGCAACAATCGGTGCGATGAGCATGCCGTACGATTCTCCGGCCCATTCCCCTCACGAGGCGCCTTCCACCGGTGGTGCCGACGCCCTGCGCGAACGCATCGGCGCGCGCGCGCTGGCTACCCTGCGCGCCGCCTCGCCCCGTCATGCCGTGCTGCTGGATGACCCTGCGTTGCGCGAACGCGTGCAGCGCGTCGCCCTGGCCAGCGACTTCGCGGTCGAGACCCTGCGCCGGCAGCCGGCATTGCTCGAGCACCTGGCCGGTGGCGATCCGCCGCCGCTGCCCGAACCGCGGCTCGACCCGGCGCAGCCCACCGCCTGGCCGGCGCAGCTGCGGCTGTACCGCAGCGCCGGATCCACCCGCCTGGTCTGGCGCGACGTGCTCGGCCTGGACGACGTGGAAGCCACGCTCGCCGGCAGCACCCGGCTGGCGGAGGACTGCCTGCGCATCGCCCTGCGCGCGGTGGAGGGCGAGTTCGCCGAACGCCACGGCGTGGTCCGCGACGCCGATGGCGTCGTGCAGCGGCTGGTGGTGTTCGGCCTGGGCAAGCTCGGCGGCGGGGAACTGAACTTCTCCTCCGACGTGGACCTGGTCTACGCCTACGCGCACGGTGGCGAAAGCTCTGCGACCGCCGGAGGCTGGTCGTCCGACGGGCGCCGTGCGCTGGACGCCGAGGACTATTTCGCAAGGCTCGGCCAGCGCCTGGCCAAGCTGCTGGACGAGCCCACCGCCGACGGTTTCTGCCACCGCGTCGACCTGCGGCTGCGCCCGTTCGGCAATGCCGGGCGGGTGGCGTGGTCGTTCGCGGCGATGGACGGCTACTTCCAGCGCGAGGGCCGCGACTGGGAGCGGTACGCCTGGCTGAAGGCGCGCACCGTGGCCGGCGACATCGACGCGGGCGAGGCCTGGCTGGAGACGCTGCGGCCGTTCGTGTACCGGCGCTACCTCGACTACACCGCCCTGGACGGCCTGCGCACGATGAAGGCGGCGATCGTGGCCGAAATGCAGCGCCGCGACATGGCGGACGACCTCAAGCGCGGGCCCGGCGGCATCCGCGAGATCGAATTCCTGGTGCAGTCGCTGCAGTTGATCCGCGGCGGCCGCGAGCCGGCGCTGCGTGGCCGCCGCCTGCTGCCGGCATTGCAGGCACTGGTGGAGGCCGGGCAGATCGCGCCGGACCATGGCGCCGCGCTGGCGGATTCCTATCGCTTCCTGCGCCGGCTGGAGAACCGCGTGCAGATGCTGCGCGATGCGCAGACCCATGCGCTGCCCGATGCGGACGAAGATCGCCTGCGGCTGGCGCTGGCGCTCGGCTATGAAGGCTGGGAAGGCCTGCGGCAGGACCTGGCGCGATGCCGCGCGCAGGTCTCGGCCGAGTTCGAGGCATTGCTGGTGCCGCGCCGCGGCGGGGCCGCGCCCGACGCGCTGGAGAGCTACTGGCGGACGCTGCCGCAGGGCGGCGAGGCCACGGTGCTGGCCGCGGCCGGTTTCGCCGACGCCGAGGGCGCGGACGCTGCGCTGCGCGACTTCGCCCGCGGCAACGGTGTGCGTGCGCTGTCGGATGCGGCGCGCGCGCGGCTGGACCGGGTGGTGCCGGCGCTGCTCGGCGCGGCGGCGCGTTCGGCGCAGCCGGAGGCCGCGCTCAAGCGCCTGCTCGGCCTGCTGCAGGCGATCCTGCGCCGGGCCAGCTACCTGGCCCTGCTCGACGAACAGCCCAGCGCGCTGGCGCGGCTGGTGGACGTGCTCGCGCGCAGCGCGCTGCTGGCCGAGCGCATCGCCCACTACCCGCTGCTGCTGGACGAGCTGCTCGACACGCGCGTGTCCGGGCCGATCCCCGACGCAGCCGCGATGCACGCCGAGTGCGTCGCCGCGGTGCAGGCGCAGGGCGACGATCCCGAGTCGGCGTTGCGCGCGTTGAACGAAGTGCGCCAGGCATTGAGCTTCCGCATCGCCCTGGCCACCCTGGACCGGCGCCAGCCGGCCGCGGACAGCGCGCTGCAACTTGCGGCGCTGGCCGACGCGGTGGTGGCCGAAGTACTGCGCATGGCCATGGCGGAAGTGGTCGCCGCGCACGGCGTCCTGCCGGGCGGCCGCTTCGCCGTGGTCGGCTACGGCAGCCTGGGCGGGCGCGAACTGGGATTCGGTTCGGACCTGGACCTGGTGTTCCTGTACGACGCCGACGCCAGCGCGGTGTCGGAAGGCGCGCGCGCACTGGAGGCGTCGCGCTGGTACACGCGCCTGGCGCAGAAGATCGTGGCCCTGCTCGGCGCGGTGACCAGCGCCGGCCGCCTCTACGAGACCGACATGCGCCTGCGCCCGGACGGTGGCAAGAGCCTGCTGGTGTCCTCGCTGGCCAGCTACGCCGAATACCAGGAACAGCGCGCCTGGACCTGGGAACACCAGGCGCTGGTGCGCGCCCGCGCGGTCGCCGGCGACGCCTCGCTGCTGGCCGATTTCGAACGCGTGCGCGCGGCGACCCTGGGCCGGGTCCGCGACATCGCCGCGCTCGCCGCCGATGTCGGCCAGATGCGCCGGCGCATGCGCGCCGAACTGGACCGCAGCGATGCGGCGCGCTTCGACCTCAAGCAGGGCGCCGGCGGCCTGGTCGACCTGGAGTTCCTGCTGCAGTACGGCGTGCTGGCGCGCGCGGCCGCAGCGCCGTCGCTGCTCGAGCCGCGCGACAGCCCGGGGCTGCTCGATGCGCTGGCCGCGTGCGGCGGGTTGCAGGGCGGAGAAGCCGCGGCGCTGCACGACGCGCATGCGGTCCTGCTGGAGGCGGGCCTGGCCTGCACCCTCGACCGGCGGTCGCGGTTGACCGCGGAGACCGGAGCGATCGCCTCCGCACGCGCGGCCATCGCGCAGGCGACCGGGAGGGGCGGCCTGCAGTTCGATCCCTGACCCGGTTCCGCTCAGCGCGCGAGCGTGAAGCCACGCTCCTCGAAGATGGCCCCCGCGGCCGGTCCGGCGAGCCACTCCACGAGCTTTCCGGAATCGGGCTGGGGGGCGCCCTTCAACCGGGCGATCGGATACACGATCGCGGGATGGCTGCCTTCGGGGAAGGTCCCCACCACGCGGACGCGCGGCTCGGCCCTGGCATCGGTGCCGTACACCACGCCCAGCGGGGTCTCTCCCCGGGCGACGAACATGAGTGCGGCACGCACGTTCTCGCTTTCCGCCACATGGGGCGCCACCTGGTCCCACACCCCCAGCGAAGTGAAGGCGGCGCGGGCGTACTTCCCGGCCGGGACGCTGGATGTCATCCCGAGCGAGAGGCGTCCTCCGTCGAGCAGCCCGGCGATGTCCACGCCGGGCTCCAGCGCCACGTCCGGCGTCTTGCTGCCGGCGGGCGCGACCAGCACCAGGGTGTTGCCCAGCAGGTCGCGGCGGGTGTCCACGTCGACCAGGTTGCGCTGCTGCAGGTAGTCCATCCAGTCCGTGTCGGCCGAAATGAACACGTCGGCGGGCGCACCCTGTTCGATCTGGCGTGCCAGCGCGGAACTGGCCGCGTACGACACCACGACGGGATGGCCGCCGGACGTGCGCCAGGCAGCCACCGACTCGTCCAGCGCCTCCTTCAGGCTGGCCGCCGCGTAGACCGTGATCGGCCTGGGCTCCTGGGCCACGGCATCGAAACAGGCGGGCAACCACAGGGAAAGCGCCAGCAGGGCCTTGAAGAAATGGCGGGACATGGGGGACTCCTCGGGCAAGGGGAAGGTTCGGAGCGGGAGCGGGATGGACCGGTAATCCGCTAGGCTGGCGGCGACAAGAGTAGTGTCTGGTGGAGCGGAACATGGCAAAGCGGGAAGGCCGCCTGAAACTCCGGGTTCTTTTCGATCCGGACGTCGTGCTCGGGCCGGGCAAGGCGGAACTGCTGGAAGGCATCCGGGATACCGGTTCCATCTCGGCCGCGGGTCGCCGCATGAAGATGAGCTACAAGCGATCCTGGGACCTGGTCGACGCGATGAACCGCTACTTCCGCGCTCCCCTGGTCGAAACCAGCAAGGGCGGATCGGGCGGTGGCGGCGCCAGCCTCACGCCCCTCGGAGAGCAGGTGCTGGCCCTCTATCGCCGGATCGAACAACGCTGCCTGGAAGCGGTCGGCGACGAGCTGGCCGCGCTGCGCAAGGCGCTGCGCCCCGGCTAGCCCGTGGTGGGAGGGGATGCGGTACATCGCCTCAGTAACCGACCTGGATCTTGGCGTAATACGTCCGGCCAGGCTCGGGGAAACCCCAGGCCACCTCGTACAGTTCGTCGGTCAGGTTGCGGCCGCCGAATGCCAGCCGGGCATTGCGGTGAAGGTCCCATTCCACCTGCAGGTTGGCCAGGACGTAGCGGCCGGTGCGCAGGTAACCGCCGCCGGGGCCGTCATTCCAGCGGTCGCTGGCGTACTCCACGCTCGGCGTCATGGACCACCGCTCGGCCATCGTCCAGGTCGCGAACAGCAGTGCCTGGTGGTCCGGCGCGCCCACCGGGCGGTACTGCGGCTGCAGCGGATCCTCGATCGTCCTGTGCAGCCAGGTGTAGTTGCCGCCCAGCACCAGGGGCTCCGCCAGCCGCACCTGGCCGCCCAGTTCGACGCCGTAGAACTTGCCGTTCCCGACGTTCCGCGTCTGCGTCAACTGCGGCGGTCCGGCAGTCACGATCACCGTCTGGATCATGTCGCTGACGTCGGAGTAGAACGCGGCCATGGTCAGGTACGCGTCCCCGGAGAAGGTGCGGTCCCAGGACAGTTCAAGATTGGTGCCGCGCTCGCTGCCCAGGTCCGGATTCGGGATGGCGGTGCCGAAGCGGGTACTGAAGCGCTCGAACGTGGTGGGAAAGCGTGTGCGCGACGACAGGCTGGCGCCGACCCGGGAGCCCGGTGCGATCTGCCAATGGGTGGCGACCTGGCCGTTCCAGGCGTCGCTGCCGCCGGTGGGATAATCGAACAGGCCCTGGTTGGCGTTGTAGTCCTGCGCCTGCCGGATCTCGTTGCGGTCGTAGCTGGCACCGGCCACGAAATCGACCGCTTCGCCCACGTGCCAGGTGTTCTCCAGCGCCAGCGACCAGGTTTCCTCGCGGTTGCGCTGGGTGGGCTCGCGCGAGCTCAACGTGGGGTGAGTGGGGCGGTTGATGTTGTACTCGGCGTGGCGGTCGTCGCGCCAGTGGGCCGCCAGCCGCGTTTCGCTGTCCGGCAGCCCCTGGAACCCGAGCTCCACGCTGGCGCCGTAGCCGTCGTCGTTGTAGTAGCTGCGGAACCGGCCATTGTTCGATTGCGTCGTGTAGGTGGCATCGTCATAGGCATACAGCTCGTTGTCGAACGCGCTGTAGTAGACCCTGGTCTTCAGGTAGGTCGTGTCGCTGAACTGCGTATTGGAGAGGAAGTAGGTGTTCTCGATGTCCCACACCGGCCAGTCCCAGTAGCTGTTGGGTGGGTTGGGCGGATCGTTGTAGACGTTGAGCGGGGCGCCTTTCCGCCCTTCCTGGCGGGTATGGCTGAGCGTGTACTCGTCGGTCTCGTTGGGCACGAAGCCGAACTTCACGTTGACCCGGGAGTCGCGATTGGCGGAGCGGTTGCGGGCCCCGCCGTCCTCGATCGCGGTGGGGACATAGTCGCCCGGCAACTGCCACTGGTTCCTGTCCTGGTAGCTGACGCTGGCACTGGCGTAGTAGCGGTCCTGGCGGGTGCCGACCGAGGCATAGCCGTTCCACGCGTCCTGGCTGCCGTCGCGTCCCAGGTCGAGGCCCGCCTGGGCCTGGGCCTCGAATCGCCGGGTCGGCTTGCGCGTGACCAGGTTGATCGCGCCGCCCATGCCGCCGGGGCCGTCGATGACCGAGACGTAGCCTTTGCGGATCTGCACCTCGGCCAGGTCCGCGGTCAGGAAGCGGCGGAAGTCCAGGCGATTGTCGGCCGGCAGGTAGATGCGGATCCCATCGATGGACAGCGGGACCTGCCAGCGGCCGAAGCCACGCACGAAGATGTCGTGTTCGTTGCGTCGGCCATTGCTGTCCAGGGTGGTCGTCACGCCGGGCGTGAGCTTGACCGCGTCATCCAGCGTCAGCGCATTGAAGGTCCACATCTCCTCCCGCGTCACGACGGCATCGCCGACCGATACCGCCCGTGGCCGCTCGCCCGTCACCGTGATCCGGCCGAGGGTGAAGGCATCGTCCCCGGGCGGGGGTGCGTCTTCCTCCTGGGACAGCGCTGCGAACGGGAGCAGCAGGGTGCTGGCGAGGGCGAAGCGGGAACTGCCGGACAGCCACTGCATGGATACCTCCTGGGGGTGGGGGGCTGCGAGACGGGAAGAGGGAGAGAACGGTCCTGACAGGGCGCGATGCGGTCCGGCATTCCCTGTCGATATATTCATGCATATATAACGAAGGCCGGAGGGCCCTTCAACCCGGTGCCGGCCTAGAGGGATGACACCCAATCGACCAGCCGCTGGCGCTGTCCGGCGTCGAGCTGGTCGAAGCGGAACCGGGCGGCGGCCGCTTCGCCGCCGTGCCAGGCGATCGCCTCCTCGACGCCGTGCGCGCGGCCATCGTGCAGCAGGCGCAAGCGCCGGCGGCCCTCCGACGCGGCAGCCAGGCCCCATAGCGGAGCCGTGCGCCAGCGACTGGGCACCGGTTGACCCCGGATGTCGCGGTCAGCCAGGCCCGGGCCCAGGTCATGCAGGCGCAAGTCGGTATAGGCGGCAATGAAGCCACCGGTGCGCACCGGCAACGCACTGCGATGGCAATCGGCGCATCCGACCTGCTCGAACAGCCGGCCGCCCTGGGCTGAGGCTTCGAGCGTGCGAGCGGCATGGGTGGGACGGCGCGCGGCTTCCCAGCGCTGGAACGCCACGACGGCCTGGAACAGTGCGTCTTCCACTTCGGGTGCGGCTTCGACGTCCCGGCCTCCGGGAGAGATGGCATTGGCGGAATCGTCCCGGTCACGCAAGGACGTCGTCAGCCCCATCTCGTTCGCGAATGCGGCGGCGATCTGCGACTCCAGCGTCGGCTGCGTGGCCTGCCAGCCATAGCGGCCCAGCTGCCTGCCTGCGGGACCCGCCAGCCACGAGGGTTCGCCCGTCCGCGGATCGTGGTCTCCCTCGGTGCCGGTGATCGCCGATTCCGGGACCTCTTCCAGGAGGCCGGCGCCCTGGACGGAAGGCGGCATCCGTGGCATCAGCACGAGGTCGTGCGGCAGCGGCGCGCCGTCGACGCGGCCGATCGTGTACTCCGGCTGGCGCAGGACCACGGTCGTACCATCCGGCCGCAGGTGCGCCAGCAGCCGGTACCGGATCGAGACTTCCGCTTCGGGGACGGCGCCTTCCACGGCCGCCGTGTTGGCCACCTCACCGAAAAGAGGGTGGCCGCGCGCGACCCCGCCGTCCTGGTCCAGGCGGCCGACCTGCAGGACCAGATCGGCCGGGGCGATGCCGTCGCCGTCCGGGCCGCGCCCACGGCGGCGGCTGTTGTGGCAGGCATCGCAGGAGGCGGCGTTGAAATGCGGGCCCAGGCCGTCGCGCCGGCCCGCGGGTTTTCCCGCAGGGGTCCAGCCTGTGTTGAACACGGCGTGGCCGAGCTCGAAACGGGAGCGCTCCTGCGCGTCCAGCCATCGCCACGGCGTGGGCGACCGTCCGTCGTCCTGCTCGGTGATGAACCCGCCGGCGGCCGCGAATGTGCCCGCGGTGGCCAGCGCCAACGCCGCGAGCACCGCGCCGCGTGCCGGCCGCATCAGCTGCCCGCATCCACCCGGGTGATCACGACGCCGACGCGGTCATCGGTCGCACCGGCCAACTGGAGGACCAGGTCGCGTCCGGCGGGAAGCGGGTACTCGACGATCTTGTGCACGAGCGGGCAGCCCCGGCGGCCCTGGAAATCCAGCGAGGGAACCACCTGGCCCGCATCGACGACATCGATCCAGTGCCCGCTGGTGATGGACACGCGGTAGCGGCCTTCCGCGGGCACGCGGAAGTGCAGCAGTCCCGCATGGGCTCCGTCATCGAGCATCGGCTTTCCGGGGCGGGCCGCCATCGTCACCTGCGCCTGTGGCGGCAACGCGACCCGGTAGAAGGTGTCGAGCTCGATGTGGACCGCCACGCCCTCGCGGCCGTCGCCTGCCTCCAGCGGGCGCGGCGTCGAAGAAAGCGCGGCGAGCTCCCGCGAGACATCCCAGCTGAAGGTGTCGCAGCCGGATGGAAGTCCGGCGTGCGTGGCGGCCTGAACCGGGGAAAGGGCCAGGGAAACGAGCATGAAAGCCGACAAGAGGTGCATGGGGCGATGTTCCATCCGATATTTCCGGCTGAATATATCGCAGCCGGATGCAGGCCGCCGCCGGGGCCGGCGAAGCCTTGCCGTCACTTGTCGCCGGCACGGGCAGGGGAGGCGAGCCGCCCGCGCACGGCCGCCGCCACCCGTTCCGTCTCGCGCAGCGGCACCACCGCGAACGGAGCGAGCGCGCCATCGACCGCGCGGACGCGATCGAGCGCGATGAGCGACGAAAGGAACGCGCCGATCCGCCCGCCCGCGCAGGCCGGTTCGAACACGTGCACCGGCACGGCGGTGGCGCAGGCTTCGGACAGCATGTTCACCGAATCGGGCGTGCACACCACATGGTCGGCGCAGGCGAGCATGCCGGGGTAGGGATTGGCGCCGCTGCCGTCCCAGAGCAGGCCGGGGACGCC
>CAZBDE010000010.1:24163-29543 GCA_964490415.1 uncultured Pseudoxanthomonas sp.
GCATGCCGGGGTAGGGATTGGCGCCGCTGCCGTCCCAGAGCAGGCCGGGGACGCCGCGCAGCTGCGTGCGCAGTGCATCCAGGGCGACGTCCGGGGTGCGCCGCGAGACGGTGGCCAGCAGGCTGCCGCCTTGTTCCAGGACGCGCCGCCGCAGCGCTTCCAGCAACGCCTGCAGCGCGTCCGCATGCCAGGGCGCGTGGCGGGTGGGGCCGCCGACCAGCGCCACGATCCGCGGGCGCGGCAGTGCCAGCAGGGCGGGGTAGTGCGTGGCGGCAGCGGCCAGCCAGGCGTCGTCGACCGGGTTGAGGCTGCCGAGCACCGGGATCACGTTGTCGCCGCGCAGGCCGTCGTGCTCGGGCGCCACGACCAGGTCCCAGTGGCGGGTGTGCAGGCGCGGGTCGAGGATCTGCACCGCGCGTGCGCCGCGTTCGCGCAGCAGGCGGGTGGCCAGTGCGCCCTGGCGGCCGCAGCCGATCGCCAGGGCGGGCGGCTGCGACAGTGCGGCGGCGAAGTCCGGTCCGAACGCGCGGGCGGCGCCGGGCAGCCGCCGCGGTGCCAGCCAGCGCCACGGCGCGGTCGGCAGCAGCGCGGGCGCGTGCGCCGCCGCCTGGCCGAGCGCGCGTGCCAGCGCTTCGGCCTGGCGCAGGTTGCCGGCATGCCCATCGGTCAGCACCCAGGTGTCGTTGGCCGGTGTTGGTCGTTGCGAAAACGACATCAATTCGTTCCGAAGTGGGTTCACAAAATCACCGTTGCAACACTCTACACTGGCGCCCTGCCTGGGGAGGCCGGCTGCCACGCACGGCGCCGGCCGCCCATCCGACTTCTCCAAGGACCGATCATGCCGCACCCGCTGAACGATGCCGCGCTGGACCAGCTGTTCCGCACCGCTCGCACCTACAACGCCTTCTCCGGCGAGGTGAGCGACGAGATCCTGCGCACGCTGTACGACCTGGTGAAGTTCGGCCCGACCCAGGCCAACACGACCCCGGCACGCTTCGTGTTCGTGAAGTCGGCCGAGGCCAAGGCCAAGCTCGGGCCGGCGCTGGACCCGGGCAACTACGCCAAGACCATGGCCGCGCCGGTGACGGTGATCATCGGCCGCGACGAGGACTTCCACGAGAAGCTGCCGTACCTGTTCCCGCACACCGACGCCAAGGCCTGGTTCGACGGCCCGCGCGAGGGCCGCGCCAAGCCGGCGCTGCGCAACATGGCGCTGCAGGCGGCCTACCTGATCGTCGCCGCGCGCGCGCTGGGCCTGGACGCCGGCCCGATGTCCGGCTTCGACGGCGCCAAGGTCGATGCGGCGTTCTTCGCCGGCACCAGCATCAGGTCCGACATCCTGGTGAACCTGGGCCACGGCGACCCGGCCAGCATCTTCCCGCGTTCGCCGCGGCTGTCCTTCGACGAGGCCGCGCGCATCGAATGACGCCGTCTTGGCGCAGCCCGCAGCATCCTCCAGTCCCGCGTTCCCGCAACGCACCCGTCCGCCCGAGAAGGAGCCACCCATGCGCATCCGCCTGCTTGCCGCCGCCGCCCTGCTGACCCTGGCCATCGCCCCGGCCTTCGCCGCGCCGGTCACCTACAAGCTCGACCCGACCCATACCAACGTGCTGGCGCAGTGGAGCCACTTCGGCTACTCGCACCCGTTCGCCAACTTCGGCGACGTCGAAGGCGTGCTGGTCTACGACGCGGCCGACGTGGGCAACTCCAGCGTCCAGGTGACCCTGCCGCTGTCGGGCCTGGAAGCCTTCAGCGCGAAGTTCAACGAGCACCTGGCCAGCGCGGACTTCTTCGACGCCGCCAGGTATCCGAATGCGACCTTCAAGAGCACCAAGGTCGAAGCCGCCGGCGAAGGCAAGCTCAAGGTCACCGGCGATCTCACCATCAAGGACACCACCCAGCCGGTGGTGCTGGACGTGACCCTGAACAAGGTCGGCGAGCATCCGATGAGCAAGGCGCCGACGATCGGCTTCGACGCCACCACCACGGTCAGCCGCACCGCCTTCGGTGTCGGCAAGCACGCGCCGAACGTGGGCGACGAGGTCACCCTGCGCATCACCACCGAGGCCTCGGTGCCCAAGGCCAAGTGATCCGGTAAAGCCGGCAGCCTCCCTCCCCCCTGCCGCGCGCCGGCCCGTGGATCCACGGGCCGGCGTTTTTCCCGGGCACGCCGCATGGGCATTGCATGGGGCCGGGCCGGCGGGCGCCACGCGCTGCTAGAATCGCGGCCTGTTTCCGCTTCGCCTCCCGCACGCCATGACCAGCACCGCCAACGCGCCCGCCAATGCCGAGAAGCGCTACACCGTGCATCGCGGCGACCTGCCGCTGAGCTGCCCGACCCCGGAGATGGCGCTGTGGAACTCGCATCCGCGGGTGTACCTGTCGATCCAGGACGAGCCGGGCCTGCAGGCGCAGTGCCCGTACTGCAGCGCGGTCTACCAGCTGGTCGACTGAGCCCGGTGCCCGGCTGCGGACCGGTTCCCGGGTGAAACGCCGCCTGACCGTGGTCCAGCTGCTGCCGGCACTCGAGTCCGGCGGCGTCGAGCGTTCGACGCTGGAGGTCGCCGCGGCGCTGGTCGCCGCCGGCCACCGCGCCATCGTCGTTTCCGCCGGCGGGCGCCTGCTGCCGGCGCTGCAGGCCACCGGTGCAGAGCACCTCACCCTCGACATCGGCCGCAAGTCGCTGGCGGTGCTGCGCCACGTGCCCGCCCTGCGTGCGCTGTGCGTGCGCGAAGGCGTCGACATCGTCCACGCACGTTCGCGCCTGCCGGCCTGGACAGGGCGGCTGGCGCTGCGCACGCTGCCCGCCGCGCGACGTCCGCGCTGGGTCACCACCGTCCACGGGCTGAATTCGCCGGGCCGCTACAGCGCGGTGATGGCCAGCGGTGAGCGCGTGGTCTGCGTCTCGGACACCGTGCGCGACTACGTGCTGCGCCACTACCCGGCCACCGACCCGGCGCGGCTGCGGGTGATCCCGCGCGGCATCGATCCGGCGCAGTTCCCGCGCCGCCCGCATCCCGATCCGCAGGCGCGCGCGCAGGTCGCGCGCGAGCATCCCGCACTGGCCGGCCAGGAACCGCTGCTGCTGCTGCCCGGCCGCGGCACCCGCCTGAAAGGCCATGCCGACGCAGTGCATCTGCTGGCGGCGCTGCGCGCCGGTCCGTTCCCGGGAACACGGCTGTGGCTGCCCGGCGCGCGCGAGGCCGGGCGCGAGGCGTACCTCGCCGAACTGGACGCACTTGCGGTCCACCTTGGCGTTGCCGACGCGGTGCTGTTCACCGCGCCGACGTCGCGCATCGCCGAGGCCTACGCCGCCAGCGACCTGGTGCTGCAGCTGTCGCGCAAGCCCGAATCCTTCGGCCGCACCGTGGTCGAGGCGCTGTCGGTGGGTCGCCCTGTACTGGGCTGGGCGCACGGTGGCGTCGGCGAACTGCTGGCGCAGTTGCAACCGCAGGGCGCGGTGCCGCCGTTCGATGCCGATGCTCTGGTCCGCGCCGCCGCCGCACTGCTGCGCGCACCTCCGCGCCCACCCGGTACCCTTCCCTACACGCTGCAGGCGATGCAGCGGGCGACCCTGGAGCTGTATGCCGAACTGGCCGGCTGACCACGAGGAAATCCGATCCCGCGCCTTCGCCTGGACGCCGTACTGGGTGCTGGCCTTCGTCGCGCTGTGGCCGCTGCCAGGCAGCGCCGAGGGCGTGCTCGCGCTGGGCGCGCTGGCGGTCCTGGTGCAGCTCGCGGTGACCGCGGCGAAGGGCAGGGCGCTGCCGCTGGAGCGCGGCGCGGCGGTGCTGGCCAGCATGCTGTTCGCGGTGTACTGGCTGCCGGAACTGCTCTCGGCACCCGATGCACAGGACTTTGGCCGCGCCTGGAAGGAAGTGGCGGGCGACCTGCGCTACCTGCCGTTCCTGTGGGGCGTGGGCATCGCCCTGCATACCGCGCGTGGCCGCCGCATCGTCTTCGCCGGCGTGGCGGTGGTCGCCGCGGCGTGGACCGTGGATGCGCTGTTGCAGGCGGCGCTGGGCACCAGCCCGCTGTTCTGGAGCCTGGACACGCTCAAGCGGGCGGCCGGCGGCGAGGGCTTCTGCAGCGCCGAGGAAATCCTGATGGCCGACCGCCTGGGAGGGGTGTTCGGGCCATGCAACCTCAAGCTCGGCCTGGTGCTGGCCAGCCTGTCGCCATTTGTGCTGTCCGCCGCCGCGCGCCGCTTCGGTGCGACCGGCTGGAGCGCGGCGGCGCTGGCGCTGGGCATCGCGATCCTGCTCGGCGGCGCGCGCGCGGCCTGGCTCACCTATGCGCTGGTGCTGGCGTTCTCCGGCTGGCGCCTGCTGGGGGGGAAGCGCCTGCTGGGCTTCGCCGCCGCCGGCGTGCTGGCGATGGCGGCGCTGTACGCGCTGTCGCCGCAGCTGCAGCAGCGCGTGGCGCGCACGACGATGGCATTGCAGGCCGACGGCGCCGGGGTGGATGGCGCGCTCTCCGGTCGCGCGCGGATCTGGCAGGGCGCTGCCTGCATGGCCCGCGAGCATCCGTTCAACGGCGTAGGCGTGCGTGGTTTCCGCAGCGCCTGGCCCGCCTGCGATCCGGCGCCGGAACAGGCGCCGGCCTGGGGCGATGGCGAGGCCTACCACGCGCACCAGCTGGTGCTGGAGCTGCTCAGCGAGACCGGCACGCTCGGCCTGCTGTTGTGGCTGGCCGGCGTCTGGCTGGTCTGGCGCAGCTGGCGCGATGCCGGCGCCGCCGCCCGCGACCGTGCGCGCCCGGCGCTGCTCGCGCTGGCCGCCAGCGCTTTCCCGTTCAACACCCACCTGGCGTTCTATTCGACCTTCTGGGGCGGTCTGGTGCTGCTGCTCGCGGGCCTTTACGTCGGTGCGCTCTACGGTCGGGATGGCGATCCGGCGCGCGTCTAGGGTGCGGTGTGCTTGGTTGGTGTGAAGCGGCGGTGGGCGAAGGGAGAGCGGCGGTGGGGTGGCGGGGCGGGTTCGCCGCGATGCCCCCTGCCGCTCATGTCCCCCGGCGCCGGCCTGCGGCCGGCACCTCCTCCTTGACTTCCCGTCAGGGGGCATCACGACAAACCCTCCAGACACCGCTGGCGCCTCCTTTGTAGGAGCTCCCTTCAGCGGCGACCCGACGACGGTGGAAGGTGCCGGCTTGTACCACCGGATCCTCCGGAGCTCTGGCGTTGAACGCGCCTGCGATCCAGCCGCCTCGGGTCGCCCCTGAAGGGAGCTCCTACAGAAAGGCAGGCGACGCTGCGGCGGGGGATGCAGGTTGCACGGCTCTACGAAAGCATCGGCAATCCGGCGGACGTGGATCGGAGCGTGCGTCGTGCCCCCTGCCACGTCGACGCCTTGCGCTTTCCCTTGCAGGAAATGGAGAAGGA
>CAZBDE010000011.1:0-28687 GCA_964490415.1 uncultured Pseudoxanthomonas sp.
CCTCATCCGCCCCTTCGGGGCACCTTCTCCCGGGGGGAGAAGGAACCAGCAAACGCCAGCATGAGCCAGCCCGCCACCTTCGCCACCCGCCTGCTCGCCTGGTTCGACCGCCATGGCCGCCACGACCTGCCCTGGCAACACCCGCGCACGCCCTACCGGGTGTGGCTGTCGGAAGTGATGCTGCAACAGACCCAGGTCGCCACCGTCGTTCCCTATTTCCTGCGCTTCGTGGGGCGCTTCCCCACCCTGCCCGACCTGGCGGCCGCCTCCACGGACGAAGTCATGGCGCACTGGGCCGGCCTGGGCTACTACGCCCGCGCCCGCAACCTGCATGCCGCAGCCAAGCGCTGCGTGGAACTGCACGGCGGCGAACTGCCGTGCGACTTCGATGCGCTGCTCGCCCTGCCCGGCATCGGCCGCAGCACCGCCGGCGCGATCCTGGCCCAGGCATGGGGCGAACGCTTTCCGATCCTGGACGGCAACGTCAGGCGCGTGCTCGCCCGCTGGCATGGCGTCCATGGCTGGCCGGGCACCCCGGCGGTGGAGAAACGGTTGTGGTCGCTGGCCGAAGCCCACGTGGCCGGGGTACCCGCCGCGCGCCTTGCCGACTACACCCAGGCGCAGATGGATTTCGGCGCGACCCAGTGCACCCGCTCCTCGCCGGCCTGCCTGACCTGCCCGGTGGCGGAGGACTGCGTCGCACTGCGCGGCGGCCTGGTCGACGCGCTGCCGACACCGCGTCCCGGCAAGGTCCTGCCCGAACGCGAGGCACTGGCGCTGCTGCTGGAGAACGCGCGCGGCGAACTGCTGCTGCAGCGCCGCCCCCCCACCGGGATCTGGGCTTCGCTGTGGACACTGCCGCAGGCCGACACCGAAGTGGAGCTGCGCGAATGGTTCGCCGGCGGCATGCACGGCGACTACGACGCCGCCGAAGCGCTGCCGGTGATCGTCCACACCTTCAGCCACTATCGCCTGCACCTGCAGCCGCTGCGCCTGCGCAAGGTCGCGCCGCGGCCGGAGGTGCGCGACAATGACGCGCTGCGCTGGGTCGCGCGCGCCGAACTGGCCTCGCTGGGGCTGCCGGCACCGATCCGGCGACTGCTCGATTCCCTCTGAACCGGCCCGCCATGTCCCGCACCGTCTTCTGCCAGTACGAACAACGCGAGACCGAAGGCCTGGACTTCGCTCCCTGGCCCGGCGAGCTGGGCCAGCGCATCCATGCCGGCATCGGCAAGCCCGCCTGGGCCGCCTGGCTCGCGCACCAGACCATGCTGATCAACGAGAACCGGCTGTCGCCGCGCGACCCCAAGCACCGCGCCTTCCTCGAAACCGAGATGGAGAAGTTCCTGTTCGGCGGCGGCGCGGAGAAGCCGGCCGGATACGTGGCGCCGGAGGCCTGAGCCCCGGCGCGCATCCGGGAGCCGGCACGGTCATCGACCGTGCCGGCGGTCCACGGAACCCGTGACTTCAGTCGGCCGGCGGTTCGTCCGGCGGAGCGTCGCTTCGCGCCTCGGAATCGCCCTCGTAGCGCTCGTCGCCGGTATCGTTCGACGCCGTGGTGTCGAGCGGGCGGATCTGCTGGATCCGGCATGGAATCTGCCCGGCCCTGGCGACGCCGGGACCGTGCGGAGTGACGGTGTCGAAGCGCGCGGTGACCGTATTGCTGAAGTGCGAGATCGTGATCGACGTGGCGAACTGCAGGTCCTGGCAGGGGGTCAGGTCGAGCAGCCAGGCCTCGCTGGGCCGGGTCCACACCACCATCGCGCTGTTGTTCACCCGCGTCCAGCCGTTGAGCCGGCCGAACAGGCGGAAACTGCGCACCGGCTCGCCGGCGTGCGCCTCGAAGAACGCAAGCCGCTCGGCATCGGTCTTCCTGGGCGTACTGCTGCAGGCCCCCAGCACGACGGTCAACGCCAGCGACAACAGCAGCATCGAAAGCCGCTTCCTCTTCCTCATGGCCTTGCCTCCCTGATGGTCCGGACGGAACGGGCCGATCATGCACCTGTCGACCGCGGGCTGCCACCGCGCGCGGCCGCGCGCCGGCTTGTCGGATCCGGAGCGTCCCGGTATGATTCCGCCCCTCGCCGCGGTCGTGCCGCGCATGGCCGGGTAGCTCAGTTGGTAGAGCAGGGGATTGAAAATCCCCGTGTCGGGGGTTCGATTCCCTCCCCGGCCACCACTTTCTTCGGGGTGGGGTTGCGAGAAGCGTGAAGGGCCTGCAGAAGTGCGGGCCCTTTTGCTTTTTCAGCGGGTCCAACGCAGGCATGCCACCCGTCGGACCGCCCAGAAGACGAAGTCATGGCCCGGGTCCGCCCCCTCGGTCGCCACGCCGTCTTCCGGCGCCAGGGCAGCGGCTACGGCCGCATCCCGGTCATTCCGGCAGACGCGCCCGCCCTTCATCACGAAACCCAGGCGCGGCGTAACGGCCCCGGCAAGATCCGGCGGCGCGAGCGGGAGCGCGCGCCGGGTCGAGGCCGCGCGCCCGAACAACCCGTCGGCCGGCGCCGCCCTAACTGGATGGCGTGGCCGGCCTCTCCTCCACGGCCGCCTGGCGCATCTCGGCCTCGCTCTGCCTGGCGGCCTCGACATCAACCGGCCGAATCCGGCCGATCCGGCACGGGACCATGGGACCTGGATTGGTGCCGGCCCCGCGTGGCGTCACCGTATCCGAACCGGCCGTCACCGAGCCCGCGAAGCTGGTGAGCCCCAGTGAGTTCGCACGCCTGAGCTCGGGACAGGGGACGCTGGTCTCCACCAGCCAGACCTCGTTGGGCCGGGTATACACCAATACCGCGGAATCGCTCAGCGGCACCCAGCCGCGGATCGGGCTGATCATGGGAAAGCTGGGGACATCCTCGCCGGCATGCGCCTCGATGAATGCAAGCCGCTTGGCATCCGTCTCCGCCCGGGACTTGCCGCCGGTGCTGCATCCCACCAGCCCTGCCGCGAATCCACACAACAAGATCGCGCAAAATAGCTTCTTCATCGCTGCTTCCACCCTGGGTTGGCGTGTCCGCCGATGATGCGCCAAACACGTCCCGCCGCCAACTGGCCGGGCCGGCGGCGGCCCGCCCCGGCGCCAGTCCGCCACCGGGCCTGAAGGAGAAGGAAAGGCCCGCCGGAGATGGCGGGCCTTTCGCATGCGACCTCGCGGGGCTCAGTAGGCCACGCGCAGGGTCACCCCACCGGTACGGCCACCCGGCAGCCTCGGCCACTACGCCAGCTCGCGATAACGCCGCAGATGCACATCGGTGGCGCCGAAGCGCGCCTCGAACGCCAGCAGCCGGCGGAAGTGGTGGCTCACGTCCAGTTCGTCGGTCATGCCCATGCCGCCGTGCAACTGCACCGACTGCTGCGCGACCTGGCGGCCCGCCTGCCCGATCAGGGCCTTGGCCGCCGAGAGCGAACGGGCGCGCTCGCGCGCGTCGGCTTCGTCGAGGCTGGCGGCGGCCAGGCAGGCCATCGAGCGCGCCTGCTCCACCTGCATCAGCATGTCGGCCATGCGGTGCTGCAGGGCCTGGAAACGGCCGATCGGCACGCCGAACTGCACGCGCGACTTGCTGTACTCGATGGTCGCCGCCAGCGCGCGCTCCATCGACCCGAGCGCATCGGCGCACAGGGCGGACAGGCCGCTTTCCAGTGCGGCGCGCACCGGCGCCTCCGCGTCGCCGGAGAGCCGGTCGCCTGCAGCGACGGCCACGCCCCGCAGGCGCAGGTTGCCGGCGACCTGGTCGTCCACCGTGCGCAACGGCTCGACGGACAGGCCCGGCGCGGCGGCCGGCACCGCGAACAGCAGCAGCCTGCCCTCGTCGCGCGCCGGCACCAGCAGCACGTCGGCCAGCGGCGCGTGGTAGACCACCTCGCAGTCGCCCTCGAGCTTCCAGCCATCGCCGTCGCGGGTGGCGAGGACGCTCTCGCCTTCGGCGTCCTCGCCGGCCAGCACCGCGATCCGTTCGCCCGCGGCCAGCGCGGCCAGCAGTTCCGAACGCAGTGGGCCTTCGGGCGAACGCGCCACCGCGGTGGTGGCCACGATCGCGCTGGAAACGAACGGTTCCAGCAGCAGGCCCGCGCCGGCGGCCTGGGCGACCAGCAGCGCGCCGAACCCGCCGGCGCCGATGCCGCCATCGGCCTCCGGCACCGCGATCGCGAGCAGGCCCAGTTCGGCCAGCTCGTTCCAGATGTCGCGCGACCAGCCGGCCCCGGATTCGCGGATGCGGTTGCGCGCCTCGAAGCCGTAGCGCCCGGCGAAGAAGCGGCCGGCCATGTCCTGCAGCATCTGCTGCTCTTCGTTGAACGAGAAGTCCATGCGTGCGGCCTCAGAGTCCGAGGATGAGGTGGGAGATGATGTTGCGCTGGATCTCGTTGGATCCGCCGTAGATGCTGAGCTTGCGCAGGTTCATGTAGGCGGCCGCGGCGCGCGAGGCTCCTCCTTCGACCGAATAGGCCAGCACCGCGCGCCCGTGCGCCTCCATCTGCAACTCGGAGATGCGCTGCAGGATCTCGGTGCCGCGGATCTTGAGCATCGATGCCTCCGGGCCCGGCGCCCTGTTGCGCTCCTCGTCGAAGATCACCCGCAGGTTGGTGAGCTCCAGCGCGCGCAGTTCGATCTCCACCTGGGCCAGCTTGTTGGCGAACACCTCGTCCTGAAGCAGCGGCCGACCCCCGCGTCGCAACCCGGCCGCCTCTTCGCGCAGCCGCGCCAGCTCGCGCCGCGAGGCGCCGATGCCGGCGATGTTGGTGCGTTCGTGGCCGAGCAGGAACTTGGCGTAGGTCCAGCCCTCGTTCTCTTCGCCGATGCGGTTGGCCGCGGGCACGCGCACGTTGTCGAACCAGATCTCGTTGACCTCGTGGCCGCCATCGAGCAGGCGCGTGGGCCGCACCGAGATGCCCGGCGTCTTCATGTCGATGAGCAGGAAGGAGATGCCCTTCTGCGGCTTGGACTGCGCGTCGGTGCGCACCAGGCAGAAGATCCAGTCGGCATGCTGGCCCAGGGTGTTCCAGACTTTCTGGCCATTGACCACATAGTTCTCGCCGTCACGCTCGGCGCGGGTCTTGAGCGAGGCCAGGTCCGAACCGGCGCCCGGCTCCGAATAGCCCTGGCACCACCAGTCGCGGCCTTCGAGGATGCCCGGGAGGAAGCGCTGCTGCTGCTCCGGCGTGCCGTAGCGCATGATCACCGGTGCGACCATCTTCAGGCCGAACGGCAGCTGGATCGGCGCGTCGGCGGCGGCGCACTCGATGTCGAACAGGTACTGGCGGGTCTTCGACCAGCCGGTGCCGCCGGACTGCGCCGGCCACATCGGCGCGCCCCAGCCGTGCGCGTGGAGGATGCGCTGCCATTGCAGGATGTCCTCGCGCGCGTGGCTCTCGTCGCCGCGGCGGACGCGGTCGCGGATGTCCGCGGGCAGCGCTTCGGCGAGGAAGGCGCGCACCTCTTCGCGGAATGCGGTGTCTTCCGGGGTGAATGCGAGGTCCATGCTAGGGCTCCGTTGGGGTTCGGTCGGTGGCGGAGGGCCGGTAGTAGCGCGCCAGCATCCGTGCGACGCAGACCGGCCGTTCCCCGCCCTCCAGTTCGATGGTGGCCAGCCAGTGCGCCTGCACCCAGTCGCCCGCCGGCGAGGCCTCCTCCAGCGCAACGCGTGCGCGGAGACGGCCGCCTGCCGGCACCGGCGCGGGAAAGCGCACGCGGTCCAGCCCGTAGTTCACCGCCATGGCCGCTCCGTCCACGCGCAGGCAGGACTGCAGCAGCGCCGGCAGCAACGACAGGGTGAGATAGCCATGGGCGACGGTCGTGCCGTGGGGCGACTCGCGCCGCGCCCGCTCCGGGTCGACGTGGATCCACTGGCGGTCGCCGGTGGCCGCGGCGAACGCATCGATCCGCGCCTGCGTCACTTCCAGCCAGTCGCTGCAGGCCAGCTCCCGCCCGGCGTGCGCCGCCAGCGAGTCGATGTCGATGCGCACCACGTCGTCCGCCATGTCAGAACATCCCGTCCTGCATCGAGAACGCAGCATCGTCGTGCCGCGCGAGGATGTCGAGCTGCGCGTCGACCTTCGGCAGCTCCCAGTCGATGAACCAGCGCGCGGCCTGGCGCTTGCCGCGATGGAAAGCGTCGTCGCGCCCGCGCGTGGCCAGCGTCTGCTCCAGCCAGGTCCAGGCGATGGCGACGTGGCCGAAGGCTTCCAGGTACACGCTGGAATTGGCCAGCGCGCGCTCGGCGTCGCCGTCGCGCCAGAGCAGGCCGGTGACCTCCAGCAGCCGTGCCAGCCGGGCCTCCAGCGCGACAGCGTGCGCCGCCAGTCCCGCCTCGGCGCGCGCGCGCGCGATCGTCGCGCGGACCCTCGCCGCATACAGCGCCAGCGCCTCGCCGCCGCGCGCCAGCACCTTGCGGCCGAGCAGGTCCAGGCCCTGGATGCCGTGGGTGCCCTCGTGGATCGCGTTGAGCCGGTTGTCGCGGTAGAACTGCTCGACCTTGTACTCGCGGGTGTAGCCGTAGCCGCCATGCACCTGGATGGCCAGGTCGTTGGCCGCCAGGCACCACTGCGAAGGCCAGCTCTTGGCCACGGGCGTGAGCAGGTCGAGCAGCGCGGACAGCCGCGCGCGCTCCGCCTCGTCCCGTTCCAGCGCGACCTCGTCGACCAGCCGCGCGCAGTACAGGCTGAAGGCCAGCGCGCCTTCCACGTAAGCCTTCTGCGCCAGCAGCATCCGCCGCACGTCGGGGTGGGCGATGATCGGCCGCGGCGGCGAGGCCGGGTCGCGTTCGCCCAGCGCCCTGCCCTGCGGGCGGTTGCGCGCATAGTCCAGCGCGTGCAGGTAGGCGGTGTAGCCCAGTGCGGTGGCGCCCAGGCCGACGCCGATGCGCGCCTCGTTCATCATGTGGAACATGCAGGCCAGGCCGCCGTGCACCGGGCCGACCCGGTAACCGATCGCGCCGGCCCGGCCCCGCGGCCGGTGCCGGGTGCCCTCGCCGAAGGCGAGCAGGCAGTTGACCGTGCCGCGGTAGCCCATCTTGTGGTTGATCCCGGCCAGCTGCACGTCGTTGCGCTCGCCCAGGCTGCCGTCTCCTTCCACCAGGTACTTGGGCACGGCGAACAGCGAGATGCCCTTCACCCCGGGCGGCGTGCGCCCGTCGGCGCCCGGCTCGCGCGCCAGCACCAGGTGGACGATGTTCTCGGCCAGCGGATGCTCGCCGCCGGAGATCCACATCTTGCTGCCGGTCAACCGGTACTGCGGGCCCAGCGGCGAATCGCCCTCGAACTCGGCGCGGGCCTGGATGTCGCCCAGCGAGGAGCCGGCCTGCGGCTCGGACAGGCACATCGTGCCGAGGAAGCGCCCCTGCAGCTCCGGCAGCGCGAACGCGCGGACCTGTTCCGGGGTTCCATGCGCCAGCAGCAGGTTGGCGTTGCCGATGGTCAGCACCGGATAGGCGCTGGTGGCGATGTTGGCGGCGTAGAAGTACGCCATGCCCGCCGAGGCCACCACCACCGGCAGCTGCATGCCGCCCACTTCGTAGTCCTGGGTCGCGGCGATCATCCCGGCCGAGGCGAAGGCTTCCACCGCCGGGCGCAACTCGTCGATCACCGTCACCGACTCGCCGTCGAAGCGCGGCTCCTCGCGGTCGGCCTTCTGGTAGTGCGGCGCGAACAGTTCGGCGGCGATGCGCTCGCAGGTGTCCAGCACCGCATCGAAGGTCTCGCGCGAATGGTCGGCGTGGCGCGGCGCGCGCGCCAGCGCGGCCACGTCCAGCCAGTCGTGGAGCAGGAACTCCAGGTCGCGGCGCGAGATCAGCAGGGAGTCCATGCGCGCCTCAGGCGAGCTCGAACAGACCGGCGGCACCCTGCCCGCCGCCCACGCACATGGTCACCACTGCGTAACGCACGCCGCGGCGCCGGCCCTCGATCAGCGCGTGCCCGACCAGGCGCGCGCCGCTGACCCCGTACGGATGCCCCACCGCGATCGCGCCGCCGTTGACGTTGATCCGCTCGTGCGCGATCCCGAGCCGGTCCATGCAGTACAGCACCTGCACGGCGAAGGCCTCGTTCAGTTCCCACAGGCCGATGTCGTCCACGCCCAGGCCGGCGCGCGCGAGCAGCTTCGGCACCGCGAACACCGGGCCGATGCCCATCTCGTCCGGCTCGCAGCCGGCCACGGCGAAGCCGCGGAAGTACCCCAACGGCGCGAGTCCGCGCGCACGCGCCGCTTCGGCCTCCATCACCACCGAGGCCGAGGCGCCGTCGGAGAACTGGCTGGCGTTGCCGGCGCTGACCACCCCGCCGCGCACCGCGGTGCGGATCCTCGCCACGCCTTCGTAGGTGGTGTCGGCACGGATGCCCTCGTCGGCGGCGATGGTGACCTCGCGGGTCGCGAGCCGGCGCGTGGCCGGGTCGGCGACGCCGGCCAGCACCGTCATCGGCACGATCTCCTCGTCGAAGCGTCCGGCGGCAGCGGCGGCGGCGGCGCGCTGCTGGCTCTCCGCCCCGTAGCGGTCCTGGCGCTCGCGGTCGATGCCGTAGCGGCGCGCCACGTTCTCGGCGGTCTGCAGCATCGGCCAGTAGATCTCCGGCTTGTGCCGCAGCAGCCAGCCGTCGGCGAGCATGTGCTGGTTCATGAACGGCTGCACGCAGGAAATGCTCTCCACGCCGCCGGCCACGTACGCCTCGCCCTCGCCGGCGATGATCCGCTGCGCGGCCATGGCGATGGTCTGCAGGCCCGAGGAGCAGAAGCGGTTGACGGTGGCGCCGGGCACCGTCACCGGCAATCCGGCGCGCAACGCGGCCTGGCGGGCGATGTTGGTGCCGGTGGCGCCCTCGGGATTGGCGCAGCCCAGCAGCACGTCCTCGACTTCGGCCGGATCCAGACCGGCGCGGGCGACGGCGTGCTTCACCACGTGCCCGCCCAGTTCGGCGCCGTGGGTCATGTTGAACGCGCCCTTCCAGCTCTTGGCCAGTCCGGTGCGCGCGGTGGAAACGATGACGGCTTCTTTCACGGTCGTGGTCCCCATGCTCGATCAGGAGCGGTCAGTTGAAGGTGCGGCCGGACCCGGCCAGTTCGACCAGCAGCGGTGCCGGCTGCCAGGCGCCGCCCTGGTAGCCGGCGGCGAAGCCGCGCATCGCGCGCAGCACGTTGTAGAGGCCCACCTGGTCGGCATGGAACATCGGCCCGCCGCGCCAGGCCGGGAACCCGTAGCCGGTGAGGTAGACCACGTCGATGTCCGAGGCCTTGGCGGCGATGCCCTCCTGCAGGATCAGCGCGCCCTCGTTGACCAGCGCGTAGAGCAGCCGCTGCACGATCTCCTCGTCGCCGATCCTGCGCCGCGGCACGCCCAGCGCGGCCGAGTGCTCCTCGATCATCGCGTCCACCAGCGCGGACGGATGCGCGGTGCGGTCGCCGGGCCGGTAGTCGTACCAGCCGGCGCCGGTCTTCTGGCCGAAACGGCCCAGCTCGCACAGCCGGTCGGCGCTGGCCGAGTAGTTGAAGTCCGGGCGCTCGACCGCGCGGCGCTTGCGGATCGCCCAGCCGATGTCGTTGCCGGCCAGGTCGCCCATCCGGAACGGGCCCATGGCGAAGCCGAACTTCTCGATCGCCCGGTCCACCTGCTGCGGCAGCGCGCCTTCGTCGAGCAGGAAACCGGCCTGGCGGCTGTACTGCTCGATCATGCGGTTGCCGATGAAGCCGTCGCATACGCCCGAGACCACCGCGGTCTTGCCGATCTTCTTCGCCAGGTCCATCACCGTGGCCAGCACGTCCGGTGCGGTGGCCGCGCCGCGCACCACCTCCAGCAGCTTCATCACGTTGGCCGGGCTGAAGAAATGGGTGCCGAGCACGTCGGCCGGGCGCGCGGTCAGCTGCGCGATGCGGTCCACGTCCAGGGTCGAAGTGTTGGTGGCCAGGATCGCGCCAGGCCTGGCCGCCGCGTCGATCTTCGCGAACACCGCCCGCTTGACCTCCATCTCCTCGTACACCGCCTCGACCACCAGGTCGGCGTCGCCCAGCGCGGCGTAGTCCAGGCTCGGCGTGAGCAGGGCCATGCGCTGCTCCACCTGGTCGGCGCCGAGCTTGCCCTTCTTCGCGCTGTTCTCGTAGTTGCGGCGGATGGTGGCGATGCCGCGCTCCAGGCCCTCCTGCGCCGCGTCGAGCAGGGTCACCGGGATGCCGGCGTTGAGGAAACTCATGGTGATGCCGCCGCCCATGGTGCCGGCGCCGACCACGCCGACCTTCTCCACCTTGCGCCGCGGCGTGGTCGCGTCGATGCCGTCCACCCGGCCGGCCGCGCGTTCGCCGAAGAAGGCATGGCGCAGCGCGTGCGATTCGGGGGTTTCCAGCAGCGCGGCGAAGGCCCCGCGCTCGGCCTGCAGGCCCTGCTCGAAGCTGCCTTTCGCCGACGCGGCGATGGCATCGACGCACTTCGCCGGCGCCGGCAGGTTCGGCGTGGCGGCGGCCACCGCGCCGCGGGCGAAGGCGAGGAATCCCTCGGCGTTGGGGTGCCCGACCTCCCGG
The DNA here is from genome assembly GCA_964490415.1 of uncultured Pseudoxanthomonas sp. GTDB lineage: Bacteria > Pseudomonadota > Gammaproteobacteria > Xanthomonadales > Xanthomonadaceae > Pseudoxanthomonas. The sequence continues at coordinate 10,496 of CAZBDE010000011.1, forward strand.
TCGCGTACCCGCGGACGCCTGCCATCCGCGGCGAGCCCGCGGCACAGCATGATCGCCGCCTCCACCGCGCCGCCCTCGACGACCTCGTCGAACAGCTTCGTCCCGGCAAGCGCGTGCGCCGGCGCCGGGGTGCCGGAGACGATCATGTTCAGGGCCGTCTCCAGGCCGACCGCGCGCGGGAAGCGCTGGGTTCCGCCGGCGCCGGGCAGCAGGCCCAGCCTGACCTCCGGCAGCCCGATCTGCGCGCGCGCGTCGGCCACCCGCCCGTGCATGCCCAGCGCCAGCTCCAGGCCGCCGCCCAGGGCCATGCCCTCGATCGCGGCCACCGCCGGTTTGCCGCTGCGTTCGAACGCCTCGATCACGGCCGGCAGGCTCGGCGCGGCCGTGGCCTGCGGCGTGTTGAACTCGCGGATGTCGGCGCCGCCGGAGAAGGCGCGCGCGCCGCCGGTCACAACCACGCCGGCGATGGCGGCATCGGCGTTGGCGCGGTCCAGCGCATCGACCAGCCCGCGCCGGGTGTCGATACCCAGGCCGTTGACCGGCGGGTTGTCCAGGGTGATCAGCGCGATGTCGCCGCGCGTTTCGTATTTCACGCTCATCGATCAGGCTTCCTGAGGGGGACAGGGAACGGAAGGAAGGCGACGCGGCACCGGCGCGCCTCCGGCAAAGGGGGCGAAGCGGTGCGTGGCGCGGCTCATGCGCAGCCCGCCCGTCCGGCGAAGCGCAGGCCCAGCTCGGCCAGCGGCCCGGTGTTGCGGCCGTACTCGCGGGCCTGCGCGCTGCTGGCGATGCCGTCCTCGGCGCGCTTGGCGATGCCCTGCATGATCGCGGCCAGGCGGAACAGGTTGTAGGCCATGCAGTAGTCCCAACCGTCGGCGGCGATGCTGCGCCCGGTGCGGCGCTGGTACAGCGCCGCGTACTCGGCCTCGCCGGGAATCCCCAGCGCCGCCAGGTCCACGCCCTCCAGGCCGCGGAACAGACCAGGGCGCAGGTGCCAGGTGACCATGTGGTAGGCGAAGTCGGCCAGCGCGCTGCCAAGGGTGGACAGCTCCCAGTCGATCACCGCGAGGATGCGCGGCTCGTGCGGATGGAAGATCACGTTGTCCAGGCGGTAGTCGCCATGGACCAGGGCGACGTCGCCGGCGTCCTGCGCCGGCACGTGCCGCGGCAGCCATTCGATCAGCTGGTCCATGGCCGGGATCGGGCGCGTCTCGCTGGCCCGGTACTGTGCGGTCCAGCGCGCGACCTGGCGTTCGAAGTAGTTGCCGGCCTTGCCGTAGTCGGCCAGGCCGGCGGCGGCCACGTCCACCCGGTGCAGCCCGCAGACGACGCGGTTGAGTTCGTCGTAGATGGCCGCGCGCTCGCCGCTGGCCAGGCCGGGCAGCGCCGGATCCCAGAAGATCCGCCCCTGCACGCATTCCATGACGTAGAACGCGCGGCCGATCACCGCCTCGTCCCCGCACAGGCACAGCATCGCCGCCACCGGCACCCCGCCGCCGGCCAGCGCGGCCTGGACCCGGTACTCGCGCTCGATCGCGTGCGCCGACGGCAGCAGCTGCGCGCGCGGCGCCGGCTTGCTGCGCATCACGTAGTCGCGCGCGGGCGTGTGCAGCAGGTAGGTGGGATTGGACTGCCCGCCCTTGCAGCGCTCCACAGACAGCGGCCCGCGGAAACCGTCGATGGCGGCCTCCAGGTACCGCTGCAGCCGCGCGAGCCGATCCGGTTCGGACAGGTCGAGGCTGGCCGTCACGCCACCACCTCCAGCCGGCCCTCGCGCAGCCGCGCGACCACGTCCAGGCTGTCCAGCGCGGCAGCCCGGTCCACCTCCTGCTGCCCGCCCGCCGAGGCCATGAACACCCCCACCCGCGACGCCGACAGCGCCGCATTCGCATCGCAGCCGCGCGCCAGCAGCATCGCCGCCAGCGCCGCGTCCGACAGCCGGTAACCGCCCATCGCCTGCAGGTGCGAGGCGATGTGGCCGGCGCCGTAGAAGTCCTCCAGGTTGAAGCGCGATGCCGACCCGGCGCACAGCAGCAGCACCGTCCCGCCGGGATGGTGCGCGGCGATGTGCGCCGCCAGCGCGCGGCCGTTGAGCAGCGCGCCCACGTACACGTGCCGCACCCCGGCCAGGTCGTGCAGGGTGACGGTGCCGTTGGTGGTGGCGTAGACCACATCCGCGCCCGCGGCGCAGCCGGCGGCCAGCGCCAGCGGCGTGGCCGGTGCGAAGCCCTCGATCGGCCGCGCCATGTGCTCGCCGGCCAGCAGCGGCCGCTCCAGCCGCGCGGCGATGCTGCGCGCGTGCGCGGCGTCGCGCGCCGGCCAGATCCGCGCCGCGCCGTGCGCGAGCACGTGCAGGATCGACGACGTGGCGAACAGCACATCGAGCACGACCACCACCCTTCCTTCCAGCCGCGCCGGATCCAGGTCCTCGCGGCGGAACAGCACGTGCACACTCGCCACCCCAATCCTCCAATAAGTTCCGTCTAATGGAACTATCAATCAGATCCCCATCCAGCGTATACGCTGCCGGATGGTCCGCACAAGTCGTGTATCGCGCATATTGCCAAAAAAAATCCAGGCAAATAGGATGGTCACGAATCGCGATATCAAGTTCCATATATCGGAACTCTCATTCCACGAATGGAATAAGCTCATGGACTTCAGCCACAGCGCGCGGGTCGAGGAATTGCGCGGACGCCTGCTCCGCTTCTTCGACGAATGGATCCTTCCTGCCGAGGCGGCCTACCAGGCGCAGTTGCGCGCGCACCGCCAGGCCGGCGATCCCTGGCAGCCGCTGGAGGTGATCGAATCGCTCAAGCCGAAGGCGCGCGAGGCCGGGCTGTGGAACCTGTTCCTGCCCGGCTCCGGGCGCGCGCCCGAAGGCCTGTCCAACCTCGAGTACGCGCCGCTGTGCGAGATCATGGGCCGGGTGCCGTGGTCGCCCGAGGTGTTCAACTGCTCGGCGCCGGACACCGGCAACATGGAGATCCTCGAGCGCTACGGCAGCGAGGCGCAGAAGCGCCGCTGGCTCGACCCGCTGCTCGAGGGCGCGATCCGCTCGGCCTTCCTGATGACCGAGCCGGAGGTGGCCTCCTCCGACGCCACCAACATCGAATGCGCGATCGAGCGCGACGGCGACGACTACGTGATCAGCGGCCGCAAGTGGTTCGCCTCCGGCGCCGGCGACCCGCGCTGCCGCCTGTACATCGTCATGGGCAAGACCGACCCGGCCGCCGAGGCGCACCGGCAGCAGTCGATGGTGCTGGTGCCGGCCGACGCCCCGGGCATCCGCGTGCTGCGCCACCTGCCCGTGTTCGGCTACGACGACGCGCCGCACGGACACATGGAGATCGAACTGGACCGGGTACGCGTGCCGGTGGCCGACAGCCTGTTGCTGGGCGAAGGCCGCGGCTTCGAGATCGCGCAGGCGCGGCTGGGCCCGGGCCGCATCCACCACTGCATGCGCACCATCGGCGTGGCCGAGCGCGCACTGGAACTGATGTGCGCGCGGCTGCGCTCGCGCGTGGCCTTCGGCAAGCCGATCGGCGAGCAGTCGCTGTGGCAGGAACGCATCGCCCATGCCCGCTGCATGATCGACCAGGCCCGCCTGCTCACGCTCAAGGCCGCCTGGATGATGGACACGGTGGGCAACAAGGTGGCGCGCGCGGAGATCGCGATGATCAAGGTCGTCGCCCCGACGATGGCGCTGCAGGTGCTGGACTGGGCGATCCAGGCCCATGGCGGCGCCGGCGTCAGCGACGACTTCCCGCTCGCCTTCGCCTGGTCCAACACGCGCACCCTGCGCCTGGCCGACGGCCCGGACGAGGTGCACTGCGCCACCATCGCCCGCCTCGAGATGCGCCGGCACGCGCCGGCCTGACCCGCCACCGCCGCACCGGAATACCGCACGATGGGCAATCCCAAGCGCAAGATCGACACCCTCAGCCTCGCCATCGACGAGGACCATCCGCAGTACGTCTCCGCGGTCGGCCGCGCCGCGGCGATCCTGCGCTGCTTCGAGCAGGGCGACCGCCAGCTGGGCAACCGCGACATCGCCCAGCGCACCGGCCTGCCCAAGGCTACCGTGTCGCGGCTGACCTACACGCTGTCGGCGCTGGGCTTCCTCGCCTACTCCGGCGCCTCCGAGAAGTACTCGCTGGGCACCTCGGTGCTGTCGCTGGCCAACGCCTTCATGCGCGGCAACGACGTGGTCGCGGTGGCGCGCCCGCTGATGCGCGAGCTGGCTGACTACACCCAGGCCGCGGTGATGCTCGGCGAGGCCGACCGCGGCCGCATGGTCCTGCTCGAGATCGCCCAGGGCGACCCGATGTTCGAGCTGAAGCTGGCCAGCGGCGCGCGCGTGCCGCACGGCTCCACCGCGCTGGGCCGCGCCGACCTGGCCGGGCGCCCGCCCGACGCCTTCGCCCGGCTGATGGCCGAACTGGAGCGCGAATGCGAGCCCGGCTACTGGCCGCGCTTGCGCTCGGGCATCGTCCGCGCGCGCCAGGACTACGAGCACCACGGCTTCTGCTTCTCGCTGGGCGACTGGAACCCGGAGGTGTACGCGATCGGCGTGCCGCTGGTGTCCGGCGAGGGCCGCGTGCTGGCGCTCAACGTCAGCGGCCGGGTCTCGCTGATGACCCGCGAACGCATCCTCGAGGACTTCGGCCCGAAGCTGGTCGCCCTGCGCGACCGGGTGCTGGAGGCCACCGAAGGCCGCTTCTGAGCGCGCGGCCGATCCCGACCCACCGCCACCGGACCGCAGGTCCACCCACGGAGAACCCGATGAAAGCGATCGTCTGCGAAGACTGGGGGCCGCCGTCCTCGCTTCGGCTGCTGGACCTGCCCACGCCGCAACCGGCGCCCGGCCAGGTGCTGGTGCGCATCCGCGCCGCGGCGGTGAACTTCCCCGACGCGCTGGTGGTGGCCGGCAAGTACCAGTTCCGCCCGCCGCTGCCGTTCTCGCCGGGGGGCGAGCTCTCCGGCGAAGTGATCGCGGTGGGCGACGGCGTGGAACGGATCCGGCCCGGCGACAAGGTCGCGGCGATCGCGCCGTTCGGCGCCTACGCCCAGGAGATCGCGGTCGACGCCGGCAACGTGCTGCCGCTGCCGCGGGACATCGACGACGACGCCCTGGAAGTGGCCGGCAGCTTCGTCCTCACCTACGGCACCTCGCTGCACGCACTCAAGGACCGGGCCGCGGCGCGCGAAGGCGAGACCCTGCTGGTGCTCGGCGCCGGCGGCGGCGTGGGCCTGGCCGCGGTGGAGATCGGCAAGCTGCTGGGGCTGCGGGTGATCGCCGCCGCCTCGTCGCAGGCCAAGCTGCAGGCCGCGCGCGGACACGGCGCCGACGAGACCATCGACTACACCGGCGAAGACCTGCGCGAGCGGATCAAGGCGCTCACCGGCGGCCACGGCGTGGACGTGGTCTACGACCCGGTCGGCGGCGAACTCACCGAGACCGCGCTGCGCGGCCTGGCCTGGGGCGGACGCCACCTGGTGGTCGGCTTCGCCGCCGGCGACATCCCCAGGGTGCCGATCAACCTGCTGCTGCTCAAGGGCGCCGCGCTGGTCGGCGTGTTCTGGGGCGAGTTCGTCAAGCGCGAGCCGGCGCTCAACGCGGGCAACATGAAGCAGCTGTTCGACTGGCTGCGCGAAGGCGCCATCCGCCCCCACATCTCGCGCCGCTATCCGCTGGCGCGCGCGCCCGAGGCGCTGGAGGCGATGCTCGGCCGCGAAGCGATCGGCAAGCTGCTGGTCCTGCCGCAGCAGGTGGAGTGATCGTCACCGGCAACCATGGCACCCCCGGAGGGAGGGAAGCGATGCACAAGAACACGACCTGGTGGCCACCGGGCCTGCCGCTGCGGACCGTGGTCCCGGCCACGCCGCTGCACTACAACCTGGAGGTGGCGGCCACCCGCTACCCCGACCGCACCGCCATCGCCTACTACGGCAACGAGATCCCCTACCGCGAACTGCGCCGCCAGGCCGGTGCGCTGGCCGGCTTCCTGCAGTCGCGCCTGGGCGTGCGCAAGGGCGACCGGGTGGTGCTGTATCTGCAGAACTGCCCGCAGTTCATCGTCGCCTACCACGCCGTGCTGCAGGCCGGCGCGGTAGCCGTGCCCGCGAACACGATGAACCTGCTGGAGGAGATGCGCCACGTGGTCGCCGACAGCGGCGCGCGGGTGGCGGTGTTCGCACAGGAACTGGCGCCGAACATCGCTCCGCTGCTCGGCCAGGGCCTGGAGCATGCGGTCGTGGCCTGCTACCGCGATTACCTCGATCCGGCCACCAACCTGCCGGTGCCCGAGGTGGTGCTGCAGCCCCGCCAGGCCATCGCCGGCACCACCGCCTGGCAGGACGCGCTCGACGCCGGACTTGCCGGCACCGCCACCGGGGTCGGCGCCGACGACCTGGCCGTGATCGTCTACACCTCCGGCACCACCGGCCTGCCCAAGGGCTGCATGCACACGCACCGCAGCGTGATGCACCCGGCCATCGCCTGCGTGGAGTTCTGCCGCGTGCCCAAGGACCAGGTCGCGCTGGTGGCGCTGCCGATGTTCCATGTCACCGGATTGCAGACCGGGGTCAACGCGGTGGTCCACTCCGGCTCGACCATGGTGGTGATGACCCGCTGGGACCGGCGCTGCGCGGCGATGCTGATCCAGCGCTACCGCGCCACCAACTGGACCGCGATCCCGACCATGCTGTTCGACTTCCTCGCCCAGCCCGGGCTGGAGGACTTCGACCTGTCCTCGATCACCCTGCTCAGCGGCGGCGGTTCGGCCATGCCCAAGGCGGTGGCCGAGAAGATCCAGGCGATGTGGGGCATCCCGTACGTGGAGGGCTACGGCCTGTCGGAAACCATGGCCACCACCCATACCAACCCGCCGCAGCGGCCCAAGGCGCAGTGCCTCGGCGTGCCGGTGCAGAACACCGACTCGGTGGTGGTCGATCCGGAAACACTGGCGGTGCTGCCGCCGGGCGAGGTCGGCGAGATCCTGATCAGCGGCCCGCAGCTGTTCCAGGGCTACTGGGGCCAGCCGCAGGCCAGCGCCGAGGCCTTCGTCGAAATCCAGGGCCAGCGCTTCTTCCGCACCGGCGACCTCGGGTACGTCGACGAGGACGGCTACTTCTTCCTGGTCGACCGGCTCAAGCGCATGATCAACGCCTCCGGCTTCAAGGTCTGGCCGGCGGAGGTGGAGAACATGATGTTCGCCCATCCCGCGATCCAGGAAGCCTGCGTGGTCGCCATCCGCGACCCGCAGCGCGGCGAGAGCGTCAAGCTGGTGGCGGTGCTCAGGGAGGACCAGTCCGCCACCGAGGCCGAGGTGATCGCCTGGGCGCGCGGGCGCATGGCCGCCTACAAGGTGCCGCACGCGGTGGAATTCGTCGAACGCCTGCCGCGCAGCGGCACCGGCAAGATCCAGTGGCGCGAGCTGCAGGAGCGCGAGCGGGAACGGGAACGCGCCGGCGGCTGAAGCCGGTGGCCACCGCGGCGCGCCCGCGATGCGGCCTCGCGCCTGGACACGGCGCAAAAGGAAAGGCCCGCCGGATGGCGGGCCTTCCTTGTGGACCCTGCCTGCTCAGTAGGCCACGCGCAAGGTCACGCCGTAGGTCCGCGGCGCACCGAGGAAGGCGTTCCAGGAACCGGTCTGCAACGGCGCATCGAAGCCCACCTGCTTGTAGGTCTCGTCGGTGAGGTTCTGTCCCCACAGCTCCACCGACCAGCGGTCGTCGACCGCCGCCACCACGAAGCGCGCATTGAGCAGGGTGAACGCATCCTGGTCCTTGGCCGGCGCCAGGTCCGAACCGGTGTTGAAGTCCGAACTGTACTTCGCGCCCAGGAATACCCGGCCCTTCAGCGCACTGCTGAAGTCCCAGTCGTAGGTCGCCGCCGCCGTGGCCTGCCATTCCGGGGCGAAACCCGGGGTCGCACCGGGCAGTCGCCACAGCGCCGCGTCCGGCAGCGGATCGTCTCCGTACTGGGCGTCCAGGTAGACCAGCCCGCCCTGCAGCGACAGGCCCTGCAGCCCGGTCTGCCAGAGCAGGTCGATGTCCACGCCCTGGGTGTTCAGCTCCGGGACCGAGCGCACCACGTAGCTCGAGCCGAGGAAGCTGTTGAGCTGGAAGTCACTGTAGTCCTGCCGGAACAGCGCGGCGTTGAGCAGCAGGTTGCCGCCAGCCCAGGTGGTCTTGGCGCCCAGTTCGTAGGCATCGACGAACTCGCCCGGGAACGAGGTGTCCACCGATGGCGTGATCCCGACCTGGACGCGGTCGAGGTTGAAGCCGCCGGCCTTGTATCCGCGCGAGGCCGAGAAGTAGGTCATCACCGAATCGTTCCAGCGGTAGTCGGCCTTGACCGTGCCCGACCACTCCTTCTCGCTGCGCTCCTGGTGGGTGGACATGCCGTCGAACAGCGCGTTGGCCCAGGGCAGGCACATGTAGCCGATCACCGTGGGCACGATGCCGCCCACGTACGCCGCCGGCACGCCGCGCGCCATCAGCGCCTGCGCCACCCCGGCCGGGTTGGACAGGCCGGCGACGCAGCCCGGGCTGCCGTTCGGGTTCAGGTACAGCGAATCCACTTCCTTCTTCTCGTGCGTGTAGCGCAGGCCCAGGGTCAGGTCCAGCGCCTCGGTGGCATGGAAGGTGAGGTTGGTGAACAGCGCCGTGCTCTTCGCGCTCTGGTCGAAGCGGTCGTCCGAACCCTGGCCGGCGAAACCGGTGCCGTAGGGCAGGCCCGCCGCCTGCGACAGGAACAACGGCGCGCCGGCGACGTTGACCAGGCCCGGCGGGAAGCCGGCGGCGATGTTGTTGAGCAGCGCGGTGGACATGTAGGCCTCGTAGCCGCGGCCCATGCTGATCGCGTCCTGGCGGACCAGGTCCTCGTCGCTGTAGAACAGGCCCACCATCCAGTCCACGCGCTGGGTCGCACCGGTCAGGCGGAACTCCTGGCTGAAGGTATCGAAGTTGACCGTGTTCTCGTCCGGCCCGTAGGCGCGGAACCAGATGTCGGCGGTGGAGAAGTCCAGGTCGGACTCGTTCATCGAGTCCCAGGCGCGGTTGGCGGTGATCGAGGTGAAGCTGGCGTCGCCGAACCACGGCGTGACCCAGTTGACCTCCATCGACACGCCCTTGTCGACCACGTCCTGGCGGGTGCCGTAGTTGCTCCAGGCCTTGCGTGCGGACGGATCGGGCACCGGGATGGTGCCCTGCCCGCCGGCCAGCGCGTCGACGATCGCCGCCGCCGGGCCGCGGGTGACGGTGACGCCGACGCAGCAGTCCTCTTCGTCGCGATGGGTGTAGTCGGCGATGATCCGCACGTCCAGGTTGCTGTCCGGCTGGAACAGCAGCTGGGCGCGCACCGTGTCGAAATCGGTGCTGCCGTCGCTGTCCTCGCGGCGCGGGCCGGCGCCGGTGACCACGTCGGTGACGCCGTCGCGCCAGCGCTTGGCCGCGTAGACGCGGAACGCCGCCGAATCGCTGAAGGCGTCGTTGTAGGCGCCGGCGACGCCGACCGCGCCATAGTTGCCCACGGTCAGCTCGCCCTGCGCGCTCTGCCGGAACTCCGGCTGGCGGGTGATCACCTGGATCAGGCCGGCGGAGGTGTTCTTGCCGAACACGGTGCCCTGCGGGCCCTTCAGCACCTCGATCCGCTGCAGCTCGCCCAGGTCGCCGAAGCCGACGCCGTTGCGCGGCCGGTACACGCCGTCGATCACCACGCCCACCGAGGATTCCAGCCCCGGGTTGTCGCCCACCGTGCCCACGCCGCGCAGGCGCGCGGTGGTCTGGCCCTCGTTGCTGGTGCTGGTGACGCTGAGCGCCGGCACCAGCAGCTGCACGTCCTTGATGTCGCGCACGCCGGCGTCGCGCATCACCTGCTCGGACACCACCGTCATCGAAATCGGCACGTCCTGCAGGGCCTCCTCGCGCTTCTGCGCGGTGACCACGATCTGGTCCAGGGTCGTCGTCGTCTCGCGCGCCGGCTGCGACGCGGACGACTCCTGCGCCCAGGCCACCGGCGTGCCGGCGATGGCCAGCACGATCCCCAGCGAAAGCAGGTCAGGCGCCGGAATGCGCCTGCGCCCGCCACGTTCCTCTCTGCTGCTGTTGTCCATGTTTCCTCCCTCCCAGGATGAGTTGAATGGCGACCCCGTGCCCTTCCAGGCGCGGTGGCCGCGGATGCCCAACGCCCGGACCGGTCGTGTCCGGGAACCGCCTTCCCGCGTTCCTGCAACCTTCGTCTGTGGTGCCCATGCGCTTTCCCCGCTACCCCCGCAGCGCCTGCGCCAGCGTTTCGCGCATGCCCGGCCGCGCCGCGAACGGATCGTCGGGCGCCTCCAGGCACACGATCGCCTCCGCGCGCTGGCGCACGCCCTCCAGCGCGTGCGGGTGCGAGGCCACGTAGAAGCGCCCCTCGCGCACCGCGGCGAACACCAGGTCGGCCACCGCCGGCGCGGTGACCCTGCCGCCCTCGACCGCGCGGGCCACCAGTTCGCCGGCTACCTGCTGCGAGCGCGTGGCCGCGCTGGTGGCCATGTCCGGGGGGCGGTTCCGCGCCGAGCGCGCGATGCCGGTGGGCACGTAGTACGGGCACAGCACCGAGCAGCGCACCTGCGAAGTCACCAGCGCCAGGTCGTGGTGCAGGGTCTCGCTCAGCGACACCACCGCGTGCTTGCTGACGTTGTAGACGCCGCTCAGCGGCGGATTGACCAGCCCGGCCATGGAGGCGGTGTTGACCACGTGCGCCTCGTAGTCCGCGTCCTCGCCGGCCCAGGCCAGCATCCGCGGCACGAAGGCGCGCACGCCGTGGATCACGCCCCACAGGTTCACCCCGAGCGTCCACGCCCAGTCGGCCTCGCTGTTCTCCCAGAGCAGGCCGCCGGCGCCGACGCCGGCGTTGTTGAACAGCAGGTGCACGCGGCCGAAGCGCGCCACCGCCGCCTCGGCCAGCGCCGCCACCTGCGCTCCGTCGGACACGTCGGTGCGTCGCGCGAGCAGTTCCGCGCCCGAGGCCTCCAGTTCCAGCCGCGCCGCTTCCAGCGCATCAGCCTGCACGTCGGCCAGCACCAGCCTCATGCCCTCGGCCGCGGCCTTGCGCGCGAACTCCAGGCCGAAGCCCGAGCCCGCCCCGGTGATCACCGCCACCCCGTCGCGCAGCGTGCGCATGCTCAGACCGCCGTGTAGCCGCCATCCACCGCCAGGATCTGGCCGGTGATGTGGCTGCCGGCCGCCGACGCGAACAGCAGCGCGGCGCCCTTGAGGTCTTCGTCGCCGCCCAGCCGGCGCAGCGGCGCGTTGCCCATCAGCGCCGCCTCGCCCAGGTTGCGGATCAGCGGCGCGCTCATCTTCGAGGGGAAGAACCCGGGCGCCAGCGCGTTGACGGTGATGCCGTGCACGCCCCATTCGCCAGCCAGCGCGCGGGTGAAGTTGACCACCGCGCCCTTGGCGCTGTTGTAGGCGATGGTGCACATGCCGCCGGGCGGATTGCCGCGCAGGCCGGCGATGGAGGCGATGTTGATGATGCGGCCGTACGCGTTCGGGATCATCGAACGCACCGCCACCTGCTGCGAGAGCAGGAACATGCCACGTACGTTGAGGTCGAACACCTTGTCCCAGGCGTCCAGCGGATGCGACTCGGCCGGCGCGCCCCAACTGGTGCCGGCGTTGTTGACCAGGATGTCGATGCGGCCCATGCGCTCCATCGCCGCGTCCGCCAGCGCCTGCACGCCCTCCGGGCGTGCGCCGTCGGCGGCCACCCAGTCGGCGTCGATGCCGCGCGCGCGCAGCTGCGCGACCGCCTGCTCCAGTTCCCCGGCCTTGCGCGCCGACAACAGCACGCGTGCACCGTAGTCGCACAGCGCCTCGGCGACCTGCAGCCCCAGGCCACGCGAGCCGCCGGTGACCAGTGCGGTGCGTCCATCCAGATCGAAAAGCGTGCGTTGGTCGGTCATGTCGGCGATGGCGTCCTGGCGATGCGTGGGTGGCGGAAGGAAACCTGCTTTCCCTATATTTCGTATAGTGAAATATAGTTTCTAAATTCAACATCGAATCTAGTGGGGTCTACGCCAGGTTTCAATAGGCCGACCGGCATTCGATGTTGTGCAATGCCGCATACGGGCCTGGCTACGACGGCTTGATTCGCTTCCGGCCGCACCGTAGGATGCGGCGAATTCGCGGAATACAGTTCCGTATATCGAAATTAAGTGCGACGCCGTGACTCCCGCGGCCTCGCGACAAGGAGGAACGATGGGCAGCCCGAAGCGCGACATGCAGGTGTTCACGCTCCCGCCCGGCGACGCGCATCCGCAGTTCGTCAACGCCGTCGGCCGCGCGTTCGCGATCCTGCGCTGCTTCGAGTACGGCGACCGCCATCTCGGCAACCAGGAGATCGCACGCCGCACCCGGCTGCCCAAGCCCACCGTGTCGCGGTTGACCTACACCCTGGCCCAGCTCGGCTGCCTGGAATATTCCCCCTCGCTGGAGAAGTACACGCTGGGCACCGGCGTGCTGGGCCTCAGCCATGCCTACCTGAAGAACAACGACGTGGTCTCCGTGGCCCGCCCGCTGATGCGCGAACTGGCCGAGTACACGCAGTCGGCGGTGATGCTCGGCGCCGCCGACGGGTTGCGCATGGTCGTGCTCGAGGTGTGCCAGGGCGACCCCACCTTCCAGCTCAACCTGGCCCCGGGGGCACGCGTGCCGCACGGCTCCACCGCGCTGGGCCGCGCCGACCTGGCCTCGCGCCCGCCGGAAGTGTTCGAGGCGCGCCTGCGCGAGCTGGAGGAGGAGATCGATCCGCAGCTGTGGCCGCGCATCCGCGAAGGCATCGTCCGCGCGCGCCAGGAGTACGAGACCTACGGCTTCTGCTTCTCGCTCGGCGACTGGAACCCGGACGTGTTCGCGGTCGGCGTGCCGATGGTCTCGGCCGACCGCAGCCGGGTGATGGCGTTCAACGTCAGCGGTCGGGTCTCGGTCATGACCCGCGACCGGCTGGTGCGCGATTTCGGCCCGCGCCTGGTCGCGCTGCGCAACACGGTGTTCGAGAAGGTCGAGGGACGCTTCTGAGCGCATGAGTCCAGGCGCGTGCGTCCAGGCGCGCGCCGCAACCGGGAGGGACGGGATGGCACGACAAGGCACCACCAAGGGCTGGCGCTGGGGACCGTTCGTGTTCCGCCTGCCCTTCCTGCACTCGAAGCTGGTCTGGCCGGAGTTCCTGCAGGGCCTGCTGGTGTCCACCGCCACCGGCCTGGCGCTGGTGCCGATCCTGATGGGCTACTTCGGCCTGGAGTTCGAGCAGGCGGTGGCCTGCGTGCTGCTGCACAGCATCCTGCTGGTGGCGGCGCTGTACGTGTTCGGCGAACCCTACGCGCCGGGCTGGACCACGCCGGCGCTGCCGCTGGTGGTGGCCTACGTGGCCGCCGGCTGGCCCGATCCGGCCTCGCGCTTCCAGGCGATGACCGCGCTCACCCTGATGTACACGGCGCTGGTGTGCGTGCTGGGCGTCAGCGGGCTGGGCGAAGCGGTGATGCGGCGGCTGCCGGTGGCGCTGAAGGCGGGGATCCTGCTCGGCGCGGCACTGTCGGCGTTCCTGCAGGTGTTCCGCGACGAGGGCGGGCGCTTCCTCGCCGCGCAGCCGGTCACCACCGTGCTGGCCTGCCTGGTGAGCCTGGTGTGCGTGTTCTCGGTGCCGTTCCACCGCTGGGCGCGGCGCTGGCGGCCGGTCGCGCTGATGGCCACGCTGGGGCTGCTGCCCGGTTTCCTCGTCGCCGCAGTGGTCGGGCCGCTGGTCGGCGAAGTCGAGTACGACGTGCAGTGGGGCTGGCTGCTGCCGCCGGTGGCCGAGACCATCGCCAAGATGTCGCCCTTCAGCATCGGCTGGCCGTCGCTGCAGATGTACCTGGCCGGGATCCCGCTGGTGCTGGTCACCTACATCCTGCAGTTCGGCGACTGGGTCACCGGCAACGAGGTGCTGCGCGAGGCCGCACCCGCGCGGCCCGACGATCCGGTGGACATCAACGAAAGCCGTTCGCACCTGGCGCTGGCGATCCGCAACTTCGCCTCGGCGCTGGCCTGCCCGTTCCTGTCGATCCAGGGCACGCTGTGGACCGGCGTGCAGGTGGTGGTGGCCAACCGCTGGAAAGAGGGCCCGCGCGCGATGCCCGACCTGCACAGCGGCCTGATGTCCTACTACCTGATGGGCCTGCCGGTCATCTTCTTCCTGCTGCCGCTGCTGACCGCGCTCAAGCCGTTGCTGGGCGTGGCCATGTCGCTGACCCTGGTCACCTCCGGCTTCGCCTGCGCCTACATCGGCATGGCGATCCCGAAGGACGCCGCCAACCGCGGCGCGGCGCTGCTCACCGGCATCGCCATCGCCCTGTTCGATCCGTGGATCGGCCTGGCCGTGGGCGTCGGCGGGTGGCTGCTGCTGGTCGGGCACCTGCCGGTCGCCACTCCCGCCCCCTCGCCTTCGGAGGAAAGCTGATGGCCGCAATCCCGGACACCCGCGGGCACTTCCGCCACTTCCTGCCCATTCCCACGCGCTGGAAGGACAACGACGTCTACGGCCACGTCAACAACGTCGAGTACTACAGCTACTTCGACACGGCGATCAACACCTGGCTGATCCGCGAGGGCGGCCTGGACATCCACCACGGCGAGGTCATCGGCCTGTGCGCCGAATCGCATTGCCGCTTCGCCAGCGAACTGGCCTTCCCGGAAACGGTGGAAGCCGGCCTGCGCGTGGAAAAGCTGGGCACTTCCAGCGTGCGCTATGGCATCGGCCTGTTCCGCGAAGGGCAGCCGGGACCGGCGGCGGTGGGCTGGTTCGTGCACGTGTTCGTCGACCGCCGCAGCCGGCGCGCGCAGCCGGTCCCGCCGCGGATCCGCGCCTGCCTGGAACCCCTCCTGCTCGCGCCGCCTCCAGGAGACGGCGCATGAAGGTGCGTGCGGCGGTACTGCGCACGATGGGCCTGCCGGCGCCCTACGCGCAGTCGCGCCCGCTCTCGGTCGAGACCGTGGAGCTGGGCGATCCCGGCCCGGGCGAACTGCGGGTGCGCGTGCTCGCCGCCGGGCTGTGCCATTCGGACCTGTCGGTGATCGACGGCGCGCGCCCGCGGCCGATGCCGATGGTGCTGGGCCACGAGGCGGTGGGCGAAGTACTGGAAGCCGGCCCCCACACCGCCGGTTTCCGCCGCGGCGACCGCGTGGTGTTCTCGTTCGTGCCCGGCTGCGGCCATTGCCTGCCCTGCGCCGGCGGGCGCCCGGCGCTGTGCGAACCCGGCGCAGCCGCCAATGCCGCCGGCACCCTGCTCGGCGGCGGCAGCCGCTGGCGCGACGCGGACGGGCGGCCGCTGCACCACCATCTCGGCGTGTCCTGCTTCAGCGAATGCACGGTGGTCTCGGCGCATTCGGCGGTGCGCATCGACAGCGAGCTGCCGGTGGAAATCGCCGCGCTGTTCGGCTGCGCGGTGATGACCGGGGTTGGCGCGGTGCTCAACACCGCCGCGGCCAGGCCCGGCGAGAGCGTGGCGGTCTTCGGCCTCGGCGGCGTCGGCCTGGCCGCGGTGCTCGGCGCGGCCGCGTCTTCGGCGCACCCCCTGGTCGCCATCGACGTGGTGGCGGAGAAGCTCGAACTGGCGCGCACGCTCGGCGCCAGCCACTGCATCGACGCATCGACCACCGACCCGGTGGAAGCCGTCCGCGAAATCACCGGCGGCGGCGCGCATTACGCCATCGAATCGGTCGGCAGCGAGCGTGTGCTGGTCCAGGCCTACGCCGCCACCCGCCGTGGCGGCACCACCGTCAGCGTCGGCCTGCCGCCCCCGGACCGCAGCTTCAGCGTGCCGGCGGTGAGCCTGGTCGCCGAGGAGCGCTGCGTGCGTGGCTCGTACATGGGCTCGGCCGTGCCGCCGCGCGACCTTCCTCGCTACATCAGCCTGTACCGCGCCGGACGGCTGCCGGTCGACCGGCTGCTCAGCGGCGTGCTGGCGCTGGACGGCATCAACGAAGGCTTCGACCGGCTGGCCGCCGGCCACGCGGTCCGGCAGGCGGTGATGTTCTGAAATCCCGCGCCGCGCGCGCGGGAATCGCCTACCCACGCCCGCGCCTTCGGCTGATGCCGCCTCCCGGCGCCGCGGCGCAGGCTGCGACGACCGGTCCGCATCCGGCGGCCGGATGGCATGGAGGCTGGCGATGGCCCCCCGCACACTGCAGGTCCGCAAGGACCACCGCGGCTGCACGCTCTACGACGACGACCGGCCCCTGGCCTGGTATCCCAGCCTCGCGCGCGCCCTGGCGATGGCGCAACTGCTGGCCGATGCCGGCGAACTGCGGGCCGGCCATGCGCCACCGATCCTGCTGGGCCATTACGGGCAGCCGCCCGGGCCGCCGCCCTCCGGGCAGGCAAACGGACGGTTACCGCGCCAGTGCTAGGATCGCCCCGCCGTTCCGTGGAGGCATCATGCGCGCCCTTCCGATGCTGCTCCTGGCCTGCTGCGCCACGCTGTTCCCGCTGCCCGCGCGCCCGGCCCCCGCCGCCCGGGCGGTGACCTCCGTGCCCGCGCTGGAACTGTCGCGCTACGCCGGCCAGTGGTACGGGATCGCGCACCTGCCAGTGTCCTTCCAGCGCCAGTGCGCCCGCGACATCACCGCCTCCTACGCGTTGCGCGCCGATGGCCGCATCGAGGTCCGCAATGCCTGCCTCACCCATGACGGCAGGCGCGCCGAGGCAGAGGGCGTGGCGCGCACGGTGGAAGGGCATCCGGGCAGGCTGCAGGTGCGCTTCGTGCCGGGCTGGCTGTCGTGGATGCCGCTGGTCTGGGCCGACCACTGGGTGATCGCGCTGGACCCGGACTACCAGTGGGCGGTGGTCGGCGATCCGGACCGCGAATACCTGTGGATCCTCTCGCGCGAACCGGGCATGGACGCGGAACTGTTCGAACGCCTGAAGGCCAGCGCCGAAGCGATGGGCTACGACCTGGCGCCGCTGGTGGTGGCCGCGCCGCTGCGCTGAGCGCGGCGGCCGGCGTACCATCATCCCGGCAACCGTACCCCTCCGGAGCAAGCATGAAGTCCCTCCTCAAGCTGTCCCTGGCCCTGCTCGCGCTGGCCCTGCTCGCCTCCTGCGGCACCTCGCGCCGCGTGTCGACGCCTTCGGCCGCGATCCAGCAGCTGACCGTGCAGGCCAATGGCGACTGGACGGTGGACTTGCGCCTGCGCAACTACAGCAGCGTGTCGATGCGCTTCGACACACTGCGGCTGGAGCTGAGCGTGGACGAACACGTGGCCGGCACGCTGCAGGCTTCGCCGGCGATCTCGATCGGCCCGACCTCGGCCGACGTGGTCCAGGTCGCGTTCAAGCCAGAGGGCATGGCGCGGATCGCGGTGGCCGACGCGCTGGCCAGCCGCCGCTCGCTCTCCTACCGGCTGCAGGGCACGATCCATGCGACGCCCGACGAAGTAAACAAGACGCGGGAATTCAAGGTCGACGACAGCAGCTCGCTCAATCCCGCGCCCGGCCTGGACGGCGTGCTGCGCTGAGCCGGGCGCTCGCACGGGCGACCGGCGTACACAAAACGTCACCGTTCGGGTATAAGCTGTTGCCCCGATGGAGACGGACACAGCAACGCTAGGTCTGGTCTGTACCGGTGCCGCGGCGCCGGTCGCCTCGCCGCCGTCCCGCGAACACGCGCCGGCGGTCAGGGTCCTGTCGCTCGACGCCCATGGCCGGGCGATGGACTGGATCGGCTGGCAGGACGCGACCTGCCTCTACGCGCGCGACGCGGTCGCCTGGACCCTCGGCGATCCCTGCCTGCGCGTACGTGGCGGCATCTGCCGGATGACCGGCGCGCGCAGCCTGATCGAACTGCATCCCATCGTCGCCACCCGCGGCCATGCCCACGCCCGTGCGCTGGACCCGACCCCGGGCCTGTCCAACACCGCCCTGTTCGCCCGCGACGCGCACCTGTGCCTGTACTGCGGCCAGCAGTTCGCCCGCCCGCACCTGACCCGCGACCACGTGATGCCGCTGTCCAGGGGCGGCCGCGATGTCTGGGAGAACGTGGTCAGCGCCTGCTTCCACTGCAATTCGCGCAAGGGCAACCGCACTCCGCAGCAGGCGCACATGCCGCTGCTGGCCGTGCCCTACCGGCCCAGCTGGATCGAGCACCTGATCCTGTCCAACCGCAA
>CAZBDE010000012.1:0-28124 GCA_964490415.1 uncultured Pseudoxanthomonas sp.
GGGTCAGCACCTTCGACATGCGCAGGTCCTCGTGCACCATCTCCACGATGCGCCGGCCGGACAGGTGGGCCAGGCGGAAGCGACGCGCGTCCACCGCCGGGATCGCCGCGTTCTCCGGCAGCGACATGCCCAGCGCCTCGACCATGCTGGCCATCGTCGAGGCCGTGCCCATGGTCATGCAGCTGCCCTTGGAGCGCTGCATGCAGGCCTCGGCCTCGGTGAACTCGTCCTGGCTGAGGGTGCCGGCGCGGACCATTTCCGACATCTCGATCACGCCGGTGCCCGAACCCACCGGCTTGCCGCGCCAGTTGCCCGACAGCGACGGGCCGCCGGACACACCGATGGTGGGCAGGTCGACGCTGGCCGCGCCCATCAGCAGCGATGGGGTGGTCTTGTCGCAGCCCATCAGCAGGACCACGCCGTCGATGGGGTTGGCGCGGATCGATTCCTCCACGTCCATCGAGGCCAGGTTGCGGTACAGCATGGCGGTGGGCCGGATCTGGGTCTCGCCCAGCGACATCACCGGGAATTCGAGCGGGAAGCCGCCGGCCTCGTAGACGCCGCGCTTGACGTGCTCGGCCAGCTCGCGGAACGAGCTGTTGCACGGGGTCAGTTCCGACCACGTGTTGCAGATGCCGATCACCGGCCGGCCGTCGAACAGGTCGTGCGGCAGCCCCAGGCCCTTGAGCCAGCTGCGGTAGTAGAAGCCCTGCTTGCCTCCGCGGCCGAACCATTGGCGGCTGCGGAAGGGTGGCGTACTGGAGTCGCTCATGCGCTCGGGTTCCCTGCCCGGGTTGGAGTCGGCCGGGCCGCGAGGGATCCCGTGGCACCGCCGGCCTTGTTGATGGCGATGCTACCGGGCGCGGCCATGCGCGAAAAATAACAATCGCACAGGGATCGATACGCGTATTGCAATCCTGCCGGCGTCATCGCCGCGGCCGGGGTACGGGAAGGCGCATATCCAATCCGGTATGGCGGGCATCGATATATGCATTGGTCGCATATCGCCGATGGACCGAGAATGCCGGTGGACGATCCGCACCGGGTCGTGCCGCCGCAGGGCGGCGCCGCACCGGTCGCCGGACAGCACGCGGATCGTCCCTGCCGCCATCGGGCGGGCCCTGGGAGGGGTATGTGCAGGCGCATGGCGGAGAGCCCGGCGCTGCTGCGCGGGTCGGCCACGTCGCACGAGGAGGGGCAATGCAGGACCACACGTCCGTACAGGACCAGAAGCTCGGGCTGATCGAGAAGATCGGCTTCGGCGCCGGCGACATGGCGGTCAACGTCGTCATCTCGTCGATGATGCTGATCATCACGTTCTTCTACACCGACGTGTTCGGGCTCAGGCCCGCCGACGTGGCCGTGCTGTTCATCGTGGTGCGCATGATCGATGCGGTCACCGATCCGCTGATGGGCATGGTCACCGACCGCATCGAGACCCGCTGGGGCCGCTACCGGCCCTGGTTCCTGTGGATGGCGGTGCCGTTCGGGATCTCGGTGACCCTGACCTTCACCACCCCGGACCTGGACTACAACCTCAAGCTGGTCTGGGCCTACGCGACCTATACCCTGGTCACCCTGGTGTTCACCGCGGTGACCATTCCCTACATCTCGCTGATCGGCGTGCTCACGGCCGATCCGAAGGAGCGGCTGTCGGCGAACGGCTACCGGCTGTTCTTCGCCAAGGTGGCCGCGTTCATGGTCACCATCCTGGTCCCGGTGCTGGCCGTCTCCTGGGGCGGCGACGACCTGGCCCGCGGCTACCAGCTGGCGATGGGGCTGATGGGCGTCATGGCCACGCTGCTGTTCCTGTTCTGCTTCTTCACCACCACCGAACGGATCAAGCACGAAGTCGACCGCAAGCCGCTGAAGGAACAGTTCGCCCTGCTGCTGCGCAACGACCAGTGGCTGCTGCTGTGCGCGGTGTGCGTGATCGGCACCGTCGGCTACGTGGTCCGCGGTTCGGTCGCCGCGTACTACGCCAAGTACTTCCTGGGCGGCGACGCGAAGCTGCTGTCGGCGTTCCTGGCCACCGGCGTCGCCGCCGCGATCCTGGCGATGGTCGCCTCGACCTGGATCACCAAGCGCTTCTGCAAGATCGCCCTGTTCCGCTGGAGCCAGCTGCTGGTCGGCGTGCTGAGCGTGGCCATGTACTTCCTGGTCGGCCCCGGCGACGTGGCGGCGGCGT
This sequence comes from uncultured Pseudoxanthomonas sp., assembly GCA_964490415.1. Taxonomy (GTDB): domain Bacteria; phylum Pseudomonadota; class Gammaproteobacteria; order Xanthomonadales; family Xanthomonadaceae; genus Pseudoxanthomonas. The sequence continues at coordinate 2,189 of CAZBDE010000012.1, forward strand.
TCGTCTTCTACTTCCTGATCTGCTTCATCGTCGACCTGCATGCGCCGGTGTTCTGGTCGGCGATCGTGGAGGCGGTGGACTACGGGCATGCGCGCAGCGGCAAGCGCGTGGCCGGCCTGTCGATGGGCGGGATCTCCTTCTTCCAGAAGGCCGGCATGGGCATCGCCGGGGCGATCGTCGGCTGGCTGCTGGCCTGGTTCCAGTACGTGCCCGACCAGGCGCAGACGCCGCACGCGCTGAACGGCATCGCGCTGATGCTGACCCTCATTCCGGGCGTGTTCCATGCGCTGATGGGAGGGGTGATGTTCTGGTACCGGATCACCGACGGCTACTACCAGCAGATCAAGCAGCAGATCATCCACGAGGCCCCGGCGGCGTGACCGCGGGCGAAGAGCGGAATCCCATGAAGCTGAGCAATCCTTTCATCCCCCAGCGCGCCGACCCGCACGTGTCGCGGCACGGCGACCGCTATTACTTCACCGCCTCGGTACCCGAGTACGACCGGGTGGTGCTGCGCAGCGCGGCCACGCTCGCCGGTCTGGCCGGCGCGGAAGAGAAGACCCTGTGGACCGCGCCGGCCGAAGGCCCGGCCAGTTCGCTGGTCTGGGCGCCGGAGCTGCACCGCGCCGACGACGGCTGGTACGTGTACTTCGCCGCCGCGCCCTCGCGCGGGATCCGGGACGGGCTGTTCCAGCACCGCATGTACGCGCTGCGCAATCCTTCGCCCGACCCGATGCGGGGCGAGTGGGCGTTCGCCGGGCAGGTGGACAGCGGCATCGATGCGTTCTGCCTGGACGCGACCCGCTTCGAGCACCGTGGCCGGTGCTACTACCTGTGGGCGCAGAAGCACCCGGACGTCCCCGGCAATTCCAACCTGTACCTCGCGGAGATGGAAACTCCGACCCGGATCAAGGGCGCTCCGGTCATGCTGACGCGGCCGGAATTCGACTGGGAGGTGCAGGGCTTCCTGGTCAACGAAGGGCCATCGGTGCTGGTGCGCCACGGCAAGGTGTTCTGCAGCTATTCGGCCAGCGCCACCGACGCGCGTTACGCGATGGGCCTGGTCTGGGCGGATGCGGACAGCGACCTGCTGGACGCGGCGAACTGGCACAAGTCGCAGCAGCCGGTGTTCGTGACCGACGCGGAGCGCCAGGTGTATGGCCCGGGCCACAACAGCTTCACCGTGGCCGAGGACGGCCGCACCGACCTGCTGGTCTACCACGCGCGCAACTACACCGAGATCGAAGGCGACCCGCTGTGGAACCCCGACCGCCACGCCTGCGTGCAACCGCTGCAATGGGATGCCGACGGCATGCCGGTGTTCGGCCGGCCGCTGCGCGAGGTGGAGCTGCCGGAGGCCGGGGCGTGAGCGGCCGGGCCGTGGCCGGCGCGACCCGGGATGGAGTGTCCGTGGCGGCGGCACGCCTGCAGGCTGCGGCCGCAAGCGGCCTGCGCCGCGTCGCGCTGGCGCTGGCCTGCGCGCTGGCCCTGCCGGCGGCCGCGCAGGAGGCGAAGCCGAACAACGACGACATGATGGAAGCGCCCCCGGTCGCCGCGCCGCGCGAAGGCTACTGGACCGACATCCTCGCCCACGACCCGGTGATGATCCGCCAGGGCGATACCTGGTACGCGTTCGTCACCGGCCCGGGCATCACCGTCTACAGCTCGAAGGACATGAAGGCCTGGAAGGCCGAACCGCCGGTGTTCGCGCAGATCCCGGCCTGGGCCTACGACATCGTGCCGGAGTTCAACGGCCACATCTGGGCGCCGGACATCTCCTGGCACGACGGCACCTACCACCTGTTCTATTCGGTCTCCTTCGGCGGGAAGAACACGTCGGCGACAGGGGTTGCGACCAACACCACCCTGGACCCGGCGGACCCGGCGTTCGCGTGGGTCGACCACGGCATCGTGCTGCGCTCGGTGCCGCACCGGGACATGTGGAACGCGATCGACGCCAACCTGGTCGAGGACGCCGACGGCACGCCGTGGCTGGCCTTCGGTTCGTTCTGGGGCGGGCTGAAGCTGGTGAAGCTGCGCGAGGACCGGCTCGGCCTGGCCGAACCGCAGGAATGGCACACGCTGGCCAGGCGCGAGCGCCCGGGCCTCGCCGACGACGCCAGCCCGGAACCGGGCGCGATCGAAGCGCCGTTCGTGTTCCACAAGGACGGCTGGTACTACCTGTTCGCCTCCTTCGACCACTGCTGCCGCGGCGCCAGGAGCGACTACCGGATCATGGTCGGCCGCTCGCGCGAGCTGCAGGGGCCGTACCTCGACCGCGACGGCAGGCGCATGGACCAGGGCGGCGGCAGCGAAGTGCTGCGCGGCACCGCGCGCTGGCCGGGGCCGGGGCACAACAGCGCCTACACCTTCGATGGCAGGGACTACCTCGTGTTCCACGCCTACGACGTGGAGGACGGCGGCCTGCCGAAGCTGAAGGTGCTGCCGCTGGCGTTCGATGCCGACGGCTGGCCGCGGGTGGATCCGCTCCCCTAGGGCGGGGCTCGCACCGCCGCTCTTCCGCCACGTCGCTTCGCCGGGCACGGTAGCCGGACAAGCCGGGTTCTGCGAAGCACGCAAAGAGGAAGGGGCGCCCAGGGCGCCCCTTCCCGTTCCCGCGATGCCCGATGCGGGTCAGCGCAGCTGCAGCATCACCACCGACTTGGGCGGCAGTTCCACCTTCAGCGTGCCGCCCGCCAGCGTGGCGCCGTCGAACGCCACCGGTTTCACCCCTTCCGGCGCTTCGAAGGTGTTGTGCGCGGTGATCGCGCCGGCGGTCAGCACCCGGCCGGACACCGCGCTCGCCTGCAGGCCGCTGACGCTGGCCGACACGCTCGCCGCCCGGTCGGGGTCCAGGTTGGTCAGCGCCACGTAGACGTGGCCGTCCTTCGCCTTCACCGCCGAGCCGTGCACCGCCGGCACCGAGAACTTGCCATGGCTGTAGGCCGGCGACTTGATCTCCAGCGGCAGGTGGGTCGCGTCCTGGTACGGCAGGTACATCTCGAACACGTGGTAGGTGGGCGTGAGCACCATCTCCCCGTCGCGGGTCAGGATCATCGCCTGCAGCACGTTCACCATCTGCGCGATGTTGGCCATCTTCACCCGGTCGGCGTGCTCGCTGAAGATGTCGAAGTGCAGCGAGGCGACGAGTGCGTCGCGCAGGGTGTTCTGCTGGTGCAGGAAGCCCGGGTTGATGCCCGGCAGGCCCGCGTACCAGGTGCCCCATTCGTCCACGTACAGCGCGACCTTCTTCTCCGGGTCGTACTTGTCCATGATCGCGCTGTGCTTCGTGACCAGCTCGTCCATCTTCAGCGCGGCCTGCAGCGTCTCGATCCAGGCGGCCTCGTCGAACTCGTAGGACGAGCCGCGCGGCGGCCAGCCGCCGGGGATGGTGTAGTAGTGGAGGGACAGGGCATCCATGTGCTTGCCCGCGTCGCGCATCATCACTTCGGTCCAGTGGTAGTCGTCGACGTTGGCGCCGGCGGCGACCTTGACCACCTTCTGCCCGGCGGGGACCTTGACGAAGGTCTGGTACTGGCGGTGCAGGTTGGCCGCATGCTCGGCGGTCATGTTGCCGCCGCAGCCCCACAGCTCGTTGCCGACGCCGAAGTAGGGCAGCTTCCATGGCGTGTCGCGGCCGTTGCGGCGGCGCTCCTCGGCCAGCGAGGAGTCCTTCGGGAAGGTCATGTATTCGACCCACTCGGCCATCTCCCGCGGCGAGCCGCTACCCACATTCCCGGAGACGTAGGGATCGGTGCCGATCAGCTCGGCGAACTCCATGAACTCGTGGGTGCCGAAGGTGTTGGGCTCGATCACGCCGCCCCAGTGGGTGTTGACCTTGACCCGGCGCTGGTCGCGCTGGCCGACGCCGTCGCGCCAGTAGTACTCGTCGGCGAAGCAGCCGCCGGGCCAGCGCACCACCGGGACCCGCAGGTCCTTCAGCGCGGCGACCACGTCGTTGCGGTAGCCCTTCGTGTTCGGGATTTTCGAGTCCTCGCCGACCCAGATGCCGCCGTAGATGCCGTAGCCCAGGTGTTCGGCGAACTGGCCGAAGATGTTGCGGCTGACGGTGTCGCCGGGCCTGTCGGCATGCAGGGTCGCGCTGGCCTGGACCCGGTCCTGGGCGCTGGCCTGGCCGGCGGCGAGCAGGGCGGAGGTCAGCGCCAGCATGCGCAGGGTCTTCTTCAGCATCTTGTCTGCCTCGAACGTTGCGGATCGGATCATGCGGAAAGCGGACGGCTGCCCGGGCGCGCGTGGCGCACCCGGGCTGGGCGGTTCAGAAGCGGTAGCGCAGGCCGAGCGCGAAGGTCCGGCTGTACAGCCCGCTGCCGAAGTTGTGCGTGTCCGGGTACTGGTAGTAGCTCTGGTACAGCTCGTTGGTCAGGTTGGTGGCGTCGAAGGTCACCGTCCAGTTCTCGGCGGCATCGTAGCTGAGCTGGAAGTCCAGGCTGCTCTCGGCGTTGAAGTACACGCCCAGCGGGTTGGCGAACAGCGCCGCCTCGTAATGGTGCAGGAAGTCGTCGCGCCAGACGTAGGACGCACGCGCCGAGAAGCGGCTGCGTTCGTAGGCCAGCACCACGCTGTAGGAGCTGTCGGAGACGCCGAACATCGGCGTGTTCTGGGTGCCGACGACGTCGCCGGCGCTGTTGGTGATCGGGATGTCCTGGCTGGAATCGAGCGCGGTGTAGCTGGCCTGCACGCCGAAGCCGTTGAGCAGGCCCGGCAGGTTTTCCGGGAAGTAGATGACGCCCAGCTCCAGGCCCTCGAGCTTGCCGTTGGACGCATTGTCCGGCTGGGTCAGGATGTAATCGTAGTCCTGGTAGGTCACCCGGCGGCGGAAGTCGGTGACCATGCCCTCGATGTCGCGCTTGAACAGCGTGCCGTAGACCGCGCTGCCGGGGGCGAAGTACCACTCCAGGGCCAGGTCGTAGTTCTTCGATTCGACCGGCCGCAGGTTCGGATTGCCGCCCGAGGCGGTGCCGTAGCCGATGTTGGTGACGTCCTCGACGTAGATGATGTTGGGATTGAGCTGGGCGAACGCCGGGCGGCGCAGGGTTTCGCCATAGGCAAGGCGCAGCATCAGGTCCGGGGTGAAGCCGTAGCGCAGCATCACGCTCGGCAGCAGCTTGGAGGCGCTCGCACTCGCGCTGCCGTCGCCGAAGCGCATGTCGGTGTCCACGTCCACGTAGCGCACGCCGACCTGGCCGTCGAGCACGTGGTCGCCGACATCGAACGCGAAGTCGCCCTGCAGGTAGAGCGCCGTGCTCGCCTCGTTGACGTTGAAGTTCTCGGTCAGGACCAGCTGGTCGCTGGTGGGCCGGCCGTACAGTTCGCGGTAGAAGTCGGCGTTGGCGCGGATGTAATGGCCGTTGGGCACGACCCACGAGTCCGGCACGTTGGCGCGGCCGTCGAAGAAGCCGCTGTTGGTCCACAGCAGGCCGGGGTTGGCGGTAAGCGAGCAGTCGGGCAGTGCGCGGTCGCAGGCATTGTCCGGCCCGACGCGCTGGCCCTCGCTGGAGCTGCGGTCGTCATAGCGTGCGCCGAAGGTGACCTTCGCCAGCGGACCCCAGTCGGCCGCGTAGTCGCCGTCGAAGGTGAAGGTGGTGGCGTCGCCCCTGGCGTAGTTGGCATTGTCGTACAGCTGGGCCATGGCCCACTGCGCCGGATCGGCGGTGTTGCTCTCGTCGATGTCCGGGGTGGCGGGGTCGTCGTTGAAGCCGAACGCCGGCACGCCGCCGCCGCGGTTGAAGTCGACCCACACTTCGCGCGTCACCCGGTCGGCGCGCATGGCGAAGAAGTCGGACTCGAAGTCGCTGTTCTGGTAGGTGACCTCGGACCTGAGCTTCAGCCTGTCGCCGATGTCCCATTTGCCGCCCAGCGCGTACAGCGTGCTGTCGGTCTTGCCGGTGGTCAGGTCGCCGCTGGTGAAGTTGTACGGGAAGCCGATGCCCTGGCGCGACTTCATGATGTTGGTGCCGGGGAACAGCGCGATGTTCTGCGACGGGTCGTCGCCGAGCGCGCCCCACCAGTCCACGAACGAGAACAGCAGCGAGTTGAACGATTCGTTGCGGTAGCCGTTGTAGAACGCCTCGAAGATGTATTCGGAGTCCTCGTTGGGCGCCCACTGCAGGGAGACGTTGCCCGCCGGCCGCTCGCGCTTGCCGGTGAAGTCGCTGGCGAACATCGCGTCGCGCGACAGCAGGTACTGGTACTGCTCGCCGCGCACCGGCAGGGTCGAGCCGGCGGTGAACGGCAGGCCCGACACCAGGCCAGGCTGCCAGACTTCCTGGCCGTCGATCGAGGTGGGGATGCGCTCGTAGGGGGCGAATCCGTCCGGCGCCACGTCGGTGAAGAACGGCACCATCGCCCCGGCGGTCACGCTCTGGTCGCGGTAGTTGGTCTCGGCGTACGAGAGGTTGGCCAGCGCGCCGAAGCGACCGCCGCCCACGTCCCAGACGTTGGAGAACAGCGCACTGAGGTTGGGATCGACCTTGCCCGCCTGTTCCTGGTAGATGCCACGCGCGGCGAGCGCGACCGTGCTGCCGTCGAAGTCGAACGGGCGGTGGGTGTGGATGTCGACCACGCCGGCGATACCGGTCTCGATCAGGTTCGCCGAGCGGGTCTTGTAGACGTCGGTGCCGGCCAGCAGGTTGGCCGGGATGTCGGCCAGCGCGACCTGGCGGCCGGAGGCGGTGAAGATGTTGCGGCCGTTGATGGTCGTGGTGACGTCGCCGAGGCCGCGGATCGTTACCGTGGACACCTCGCCGCCGCCGCGGTCGGTGGTCTGCACGCCGGTCACCCGCTGCAGCGCCTCGACCAGGTTGTTGTCGGGGAACTTGCCGATGTCCTCGGCGACGATCGCGTCGACGATCTGCATCGAGCCCTGCTTGACCGCCAGCGCACTCATCATGCTGGCGCGCAGGCCGCGCACCTCGACCTTGTCCAGGTCGGTCGCTTCCGCCCCGTCGCCTGCCGCCGCCGGCGGACAGGGGGCATCGGGATCGGCGGCGGTCGGGCAGATCTTCGGTGCTTCCTGCGCCACGGCGGTCAGGGCGAGCATCAGCGCCGCCGGCAGCATCGCCAGGCGCACGCGGTGGGGTTGCATCCAGGGGTTCGAACGCTTCATTGAAAGGGCTCCCAGGGCATCTTGGTACGAAGGCCGCATCGCCGCGAGCCGGCGCACGCCACGCAGGGCGGCACGCCTGCCCGCGGTGGTCGCGGGCGGGTCAGAGGCGGAATGGCGCGTGGCCGGGAAGGGCTCCGGTCGCGTTTCGAAGCGGATCGATCGCGCCGGCACGCGTGGCGCGGAGCGGGGCGTGCGATGCCGCGGACAACAGGGCGGCGTCACGGCATGCAGGCATGCCGTCCAACTTGGGCGTCGTCACTTTCAACCCCTCCCGGTCTACGTCCTGACGCATTCGATCGCGGATTTTTGCCGGCGCATCTCTCCGGCGCCGGTGCTTCCCGGCAGGTGCGGCATCGCGCACTGTGGGAGCAGGCCGAGCATAGTGGTGCGTTCCATAACCCGCCAATGAATTTACCGAGCCGACCGATACAGGAATGCATATCCATCCAATGGCGCGCGCCGGCGGAGGGAGACATTCCATTCCGCGCCGTTGCTATGTTCTTCGCGGCATTGGTCGGCGCGGGGTGGCGCCGCTATCCTGCGCGCGGCCGGATCGAGGCCGGAGGCAGGACGTGGAAGCGGACATGACGCGGATCAGGCCATTCGGCAGGCTCGACGACGGGACGCCGGTGCATGCGTACCGGCTGGGGGACGAGGCCGCGCTGTCGGCGGAAATCCTCGATCTCGGCGGCATCCTGGCAAGAATGGAATTTCCCGGCGCGCACGGCCGCACCGGCGTGGTGCTTGGCCTGGGCGACGCACGGGCGTACCGCGAGGATCCGGCCTACCTGGGCATCCTGGTGGGCAGGTTCGGCAACCGCATCGCCGGGGCGTCGTTCACCCTGGATGGCCGGAGCCATCGGCTGAGCGCCAACCAGGGCCGCAACCACCTGCACGGCGGCATGGCCGGCTTCGGCCGGCGGCTGTGGACGGTGGACGCCCGCGACGACGGCGTGCTCGCCCTGCGCTACCGCTCGCCGGACGGCGAGGAGGGCTACCCGGGCAACCTCGAGGTATCGGCGACCTACCGCCTGCAGGGCTCGCGCCTGCGTCTGGATTTCGAGGCGACCAGCGACGCGGCGACGCCGTTCAACCCGACCCACCACCCGTACTTCAACCTGGCCGGCGATCCGGCGGTGCCGGCGTCCGCGCAGTGGCTGCAGGTGCCGGCCAGCGGCTACCTGCCGGTGGATGCGGCGCTGATCCCGACCGGCGCGGTCGCCGACGTCGCCGGCACGCCCTTCGACTTCCGCCGGGCGCGGACGCTGGACGCGGCGTCGGATGCCGAGGATCCGCAGCTGCGCAACGGCGGCGGCTACGACCATTGCCTGGTGCTCGACGCCGCGCACGACCGCAGCGCGATGCTGTATTCGCCGCACAGCGGCATCGCGCTGCGGATCGACAGCGATGCGCCGGCGCTGCAGCTGTACGGCGGCCACGGCCTGGACACGCAGCACCCCGGCATCGGCCGCGGCCTGTGCCTGGAGCCGCAGGGCTTTCCGGATGCGCCGAACCGGCCGGAGTTCCCCGACACGATCCTGCGCCCGGGCACCGTGTTCCGGCGCCGGATCGAATACCGCTTCGCCACGCCCGGCCCCGGCCGCGGCTGGGACGAAGTGACCGCGGCCCTGGATCGCGCCTGAAGGTCCGCCTGCACCCACCCCTGGAGACTGCATCCGTGTCGGAAATCAACCTCGCCATCGTCGGTGTCGGCAAGATCGTGCGCGACCAGCACCTCCCGGCCGTGGCCGCCAATGGCGACTACCGGCTCGTCGCCGCGGCGAGCCGCCACGGCAGGGTCGAAGGCATCGACAACTTCACCACGATCGACGCGATGCTGGCGGCGGTGCCGTCGATCCAGGCCGTGTCGCTGTGCATGCCGCCGCAGTACCGCCACGAAGCGGCGGTGAAGGCGCTGGACGCCGGCAAGCATGTGTTCCTGGAGAAGCCGCCGGGCGCGACGCTTTCGGAGGTCGCTGATCTCGCGGCCCTGGCGGACCGCAAGGGGGTGTCGCTCTTCGCCGGCTGGCATTCGCGCTATGCGCCGGCGGTGGAAGCCGCCCGCGAGTTCCTCGCCGGCACGCGGATCCACGCGATGCGGGTGACCTGGAAGGAGGACGTGCGCCAGTGGCATCCCGGCCAGGCGTGGATCTGGCAGCCCGGCGGCCTGGGCGTGTTCGACCCGGGCATCAACGCGCTTTCCATCGTCACCCGCATCCTGCCGCGCCCGGTGTTCGCCACCGCGGCGACGCTGGAGTTCCCGGAGAACCGCGACGCGCCGATCGCTGCATCGATCGCCTTCACCGATGCGACGGGCCTGGACCTTGCCGCCGAGTTCGACTGGCGCCAGACCGGCAGGCAGAGCTGGGACATCGTCGCCCGCACGGACGCGGGCGAGATGGTGCTTTCGGAAGGCGGCGCGAAGCTGTCGGTCGGCGGCCGCCTGGTGCACGAGCAGCCGGAGCAGGAATATCCGATGCTCTACCGGCGCTTCGCCGGGATCATCGAGGCCGGCCAATCGGACGTCGACATCGCACCGCTGCGGCATGTCGCCGACGCCTTCATGCTGGGCCGGCGCAAGGTGGTGGAGGCGTTCCACGATTGAGGGGAGGCGTTACTCCGGCGTGCCGTAGATCTCCGTGGCCGCCGCCTGCAGCGCCTGCAGCACGGTGCGCGCGCCGGGCGAGAGCAGCCAGTCGGTGCGGGTGATGATGCCGAAGGAATCCATCCGGCAGGACAGGTCCACCGGCACGATCCGGACCATGCCGTGGTCGGCGTAGTGGCGGGCCACGTCCACCGGCACCACCGCCATGTAGTCGCTCTCCTGCAGCATCTTGGTCAGGAACATCAGCGCGGTGGTCGCCAGCACCTGCCGCGGCGGCTGCAGTCCCGCACCGCGGAACATCAGTTCGAAGCGGTGGCGCAGCACGCTGCCTTCCGGCGGCACGATCCAGCTGCCGCGCGCCAGTTCGGCCAGGTCGGGCCGGTCCAGCGCCAGGATCGGATGGCCGGGGCGGGCGATCGCGCAGATCTCCTCTTCCGCCAGCGCCTGGTAGTGCAGGTGGCGCTTGTCGTGGCGTTCGAACAGGCGCGCGACCAGGAAGTCGAGCCGGTTCTGTTCCAGCCGCTCCAGCAGTACGTCGCTGCTCTCCACCAGCAGCGACACGCGCAGCTCCGGGTGCTGCTTCGCGACCCGCGCCAGCGCGGTGGGCAGCAGGGTCATCGCCGGCCCGGCGATCGCGCCGATGGCCACGCTGCCGGCCCAGCCGCCCTTGAGCGCCTCGATCTCCGCGCCGGCCTCGCCCAGGCTGGCCAGGGCGATGCGCGCGTGGCGGATCATCGTCTCGCCGTACCAGGTCGGCAGCATGCCGCGCGGCAACCGCTCGAACAGCGGCACGCCGATCATCTCCTCCAGGTCCTTGAGCAGCTTGGAGGCGGCCGGTTGCGACATCGCCAGGGTTTCGGCGGCGCGGTGGATGTTGCCTTCCTCGTCGATCGCGATCAGCAGCATCAGCTGCCGCGTCTTCAGGCGGGCACGGACGAACCAGGGCACGTTCTGGGCCAAGCGGTTCCCTCCCGGGATGCCAATGTATGTATATGTTATGCACCAATTTGGATTGGATGCATATGCCTGGAGCCGGCAGAATGGACGCCGGCACGCATCAGCCCCCCCAGTTCTCTCCCCGGGGGGCGCGTGCCGACCCAATCACGTGAGGGCGGGGCGGACCGATGCGACTGATCCAGCTGTTGGACGATGCGGGCAAGCGCCGGGTGGGCGTGGTCGACGCCGCCGGTGCGCAGGTGCGGGTACTCGACGGCGTGGACAGCGCCTATGCGCTGGCCGGCGCGGCGATCGCCGCCGGTCGCGGCCTGGAAGAACAAGCCGATGCCACGCCGGGCACGCAGTTGCTCGACTACGCCACGCTCCTGCGCGAACGCCGCGTGCTGCCGCCGCTGCACCACCCGGATCCGGCGCACTGCCTGGTCACCGGCACCGGCCTGACCCACCTGGGCAGCGCCGCCGCGCGCGACGCCATGCACCAGAACCTGCAGCAGCAGGCGCAGGCCGGCACCCTGACCGATTCGATGCGCATGTTCCAGTGGGGCGTGGAAGGCGGCATCCCTGCGCCCGGCACGGCCGGGGCGCAGCCGGAATGGTTCTACAAGGGCGACGGCGCGATCGTGGTCGCGCCCGGCGCGGAGCTGCCGTCGCCGGACTTCGCCCTGGACGGGGGCGAGGAGCCCGAACTGGTCGGGCTGTACCTGATCGGCCCCGACGGCACCCCGCACCGGCTCGGCTTCGCGCTCGGCAACGAGTTCTCCGACCACGTCACCGAGCGCCAGAACTACCTGTACCTGGCCCATTCCAAGCTGCGCGCCTGCGCGGTCGGCCCGGAGCTGCGCACCGGCGCGCTGCCGCGCGACCTGCGCGGCAGCAGCCGCGTCCTGCGCGACGGCGCGGTGGTGTGGGAGAAGCCGTTCCTCACCGGCGAGGCCAACATGTGCCATTCGCTGGAGAACCTGGAATACCACCACTTCAAGTACGCCGCGCACCGCCGGCCCGGCGACGTGCACCTGCATTTCTTCGGCACCGCCACGCTCAGCTTCGCCGACGGCTTCCGCGCCGTGCCGGGCGACGTGTTCGAGGTCGAGCTGCCGGAGCTGGGGGCGCCGCTGGCCAATCCGCTGCGCACCGTCGCCGCCGGCTTCGCCCCCGGCGGGGTGCGGGCGCTGTAAGGTGCGGCAGGCGGACGCGGCAAGGACACGACGAGGAGAATGACGTGAGCGAACAGCGTTTCAGCAGCTACATCGGCGGCCAGTGGGTGGAGGGCGATGGCAGCCATGCCGACGAGAACCCGTCCGACCTGGCCTCGCCGGTCGGTCGCTACGGCACGGTCGACGCCGCGCGCGCCGCGCAGGCGGTGGACGCGGCGGCCGCCGCGCTGCCGAAGTGGTCGCTGTCCAACCCGCAGCAGCGAGCCGACATCCTCGATGCGGTCGGCAGCGAGATCCTGGCCCGCAAGGAAGAACTGGGCCGGTTGCTGGCGCGCGAGGAAGGCAAGACCCTGGCGGAGAGCATCGGCGAGGCCGCGCGCGCCGGGCAGATCTTCAAGTTCTTCGCCGGCGAGGCGCTGCGCATCCCCGGCGAGAAGCTGGCCTCGACCCGACCCGGCGTGGACGTGGAGATCACCCGCGAGCCGGTCGGCACGGTCGGCATCATCGCGCCGTGGAATTTCCCGCTGGCGATCCCGGCGTGGAAGATCGCCCCGGCGCTGGCCTACGGCAATACCGTCGTGTTCAAGCCGGCCGAGATCGTGCCGGGCTGCGCCTGGGCGATCGCCGAGATCCTGTCGCGCGCCGGCCTGCCCGAGGGCGTGTTCAACATGGTCCTGGGCAGTGGCCGCGTGGTCGGCCAGGCGCTGATCGAACACAGGGGCCTGGATGCGCTGACCTTCACCGGCTCGGTGCCCACCGGCCATGCGCTGCTGAAGCAGGCCGCCGCGCGCGCGCTGAAGGTGCAGATGGAGATGGGCGGCAAGAACCCGCTGGTGGTGCTGGCCGACGCCGACCTGGACAAGGCTGTGGAGTGCGCGGTCAACGGCGCCTACTTCTCCACCGGCCAGCGCTGCACCGCGTCGAGCCGGCTGATCGTCGAGAACGCGGCCTACGACGCGTTCGTGGCCAAGGTGCAGGCGCGGCTGGCGAAGGTGAAGGTCGGCGACCCGCTGGAACAGGGCGTGGACATCGGCCCGGTCGCCAGCCGGGCGCAGCTGGACACCAACCTGTCCTACATCGAGGCCGGCCATGCCGACGGCGGCGAACTGCTCGCCGGCGGCGAGCAGGTGGAGTGGAAGACCCAGGGGCATTTCCTGGCGCCGACGCTGTTCGCGGCCAAGCCCGGCGACCGCGTCGCCCGCGAGGAGATCTTCGGCCCGGTGGCCGCGCTGCTGCGCGCCGACGACTACGAGCACGCGCTGGCGCTGGCCAACGACACCGAGTTCGGCCTGTGCGCGGGCATCTGCACCACGTCGCTGAAGTACGCCACGCATTTCAAGCGCCACGCCCAGGCGGGCATGGTGATGGTCAACCTGCCGACCGCGGGCGTGGATCCGCACGTGCCGTTCGGCGGGCGCAAGGCGTCCAGTTACGGTCCGCGCGAGCAGGGGCGCTACGCGGTGGAGTTCTACACGACGGTCAAGACCGCCTACACCGCGGCCTGACGGCCGCACCGTCCGCGGCCGCGCGCTGGAGGGCGCGCGGCACGCCACCGCCCGGTGGCGGCGGATGCACACCATCGAGGGAGGAGCGATGAAGAAGGGTTTGATGCTGGCGGCCGTGGCGCTGGGCGCGATGATGCTGGGCGCCTGCGGCAAGGGCGGTGGCGAGGGGCAGGCGGCCGGCAGCGGCGCGATCACCGTGGGCTTCAGCCAGGTCGGCGCCGAGAGCGAATGGCGCACCGCCAATACGAAGTCGGTGAAGGAGGCGCTGGCCGCGCCGGAATTCAACCTCAAGTTCTCCGACGCGCAGCAGAAGCAGGAGAACCAGATCAAGGCGCTGCGCTCGTTCATCGCCCAGGACGTGGACGTGATCGCGTTCTCGCCGGTGGTGGAATCGGGCTGGGAGACGGTGCTGCGCGAGGCCAGGGCCGCCGGCATCCCGGTGGTGCTGACCGACCGCGCCGTGGACGTGTCCGACGACTCGCTGTACGCGACCCTGATCGGCTCGGATTTCGTCGAAGAGGGACGCCGCGCGGCGCGCTGGCTGATCGAGGACTCCGCGCCTGGCGACGGCACCGCCCAGCCCGGCCCGTTCCGCGTGGTCGAACTGCAGGGCACGGTGGGTTCGGCGCCGGCGATCGACCGCATGGAAGGCTTCAGGGAAGTGATCGGCCAGGATCCGCGCTTCCGGGTCGTGCGCTCGCAGAGCGGCGACTTCACCCGGGCCAAGGGCAAGGAAGTGATGGAGGCCTTCCTCAAGGCCGAGGGCCGCGACGGCATCGACGTGCTGTTCGCGCACAACGACGACATGGCGATCGGCGCGATCCAGGCGATCGAGGAGGCCGGGCTGAAGCCGGGCGAGGACATCCGCATCGTCTCCATCGACGGCGTGCGCGGCGCGTTCGAGGCGATGAAGGCCGGCAAGCTCAACGCCACGGTGGAATGCAATCCGCTGCTCGGCCCGCAGCTGGCGCAGGTCATCCGCGACGTGCATGCCGGCAGGCCGGTGGAGAGGCGGATAGTGGTCGAGGAGGGCGTGTTCACCCGCGACCAGGCGGCGGCCGAGCTGCCGGACCGCAAGTACTGAGCGGCGCCGGTGCCTTGCACCCATCTCCGTGCACCGGGTCCCTTCTCCCGCGCGAGGGAGAAGGGCGCGCGCGGCGCCGGATGAGGGTCGTCCCTTGAGCACCGTCGTCCTGCATGCCCGGGGCCTGGCCAAGCGGTTCGGCGCCACCGTCGCCCTGGCCGACGCCAGCCTGGGCCTGCGCGCCGGCGAGATCCACGCGCTGATGGGCCAGAACGGCGCCGGCAAGTCGACCCTGATCAAGCTGCTCACCGGTGTCGAGACCGCCGATGCCGGGACGATCGAACTGGAAGGCCGCCGCATCGCCCCGGCCACGCCGCTGCAGGCGCAGGCCGAGGGCATCAGCACGGTCTACCAGGAAGTGAACCTGTGCCCGAACCTGTCGGTGGCCGAGAACCTCTACGCCGGCCGCTACCCGCGCCGCTTCGGCCTGGTCGACTGGAAGCAGGTGCGCGAAGGCGCGCGCGCGCTGCTGCGCGAACTGCACCTGGACATCGACGTCGACCTGCCGCTGGCGCACTACCCGGTCGCCGTGCAGCAGATGGTGGCGATCGCGCGCGCGCTGGGCGTGTCGGCGCGGGTGCTGGTGCTGGACGAGCCCACCTCGAGCCTGGACGAAGGCGAGGTGCGCGAGCTGTTCGCGGTGATGCGGCGGCTGCGCGAGCGCGGCCTGGCGATCCTGTTCGTCACCCACTTCCTCGACCAGGTCTATGCGGTGGCCGACCGCATCACCGTGCTGCGCAATGGCGGCGTGGTCGGCGAGTACCTCACCGCGGAACTGCCGCAGGCGGCGCTGGTCAACGCCATGGTCGGGCGCGAGGTGGAGCTGGCCGGTGCGCGCGACGCGGCGCACGTGGTGCCGGCCGATGCGCAGGTCGTCGCCGAGGCGCGTGGCCTGGCCCGCCGCGGCAGCCTGCAGCCGGTGGACCTGCAGGTCCGTGCCGGCGAGGTGCTTGGCCTGGGCGGGCTGCTCGGTTCCGGGCGCACCGAGCTGGCGCGGCTGCTGTTCGGGCTGGATCGCGCCGACCGTGGCGAACTGCGCATCGGCGATGCCGCGGCCGACCTGCGCCATCCCGCCGACGCGGTGGCGCGCGGGTTGGCATTGTGCCCGGAAGAGCGCAAGACCGAAGGCATCGTCGCCGGACTGTCGGTACGCGAGAACATCGTGCTGGCGCTGCAGGCGCGGATGGGCTGGCGCCGCTTCCTGCCGCGGGCGCGGCAGGATGAAATGGCGAAGCGCTACGTGGCGCTGCTCGGCATCAGGACCGGTTCGATCGAAACACCGGTGGGTGCGCTTTCCGGCGGCAACCAGCAGAAGGTGGTGCTGGCGCGCTGGCTGGCCACGCAGCCGCGATTGCTGATCCTGGACGAACCCACCCGCGGCATCGATGTCGCCGCCAAGCAGGAAATCATGGCCGAAGTGCTGCGCCTGGCGCGCGAGGGCATGGCGGTGCTGTTCATCTCCGCCGAGATCGAGGAGCTGACCCGGCTCAGCGACCGCATCGCGGTGATGCGTGAGCGGCACAAGGCCGGCGAGCTGCCCGCGGGCAGCGACGGGCAGCAGGTGCTCGACCTGATCGCGGGCACGTGAGGCGGCGCATGGACCTCCGCACGCCTCCCGCCACGCCTCCCGATGCTGCGCCCACGCCGGGCGCGTGGCGGCGTGCGTTCGCCCATCCGCTGGCGTGGCCGCTGCTGGCGCTGGCCCTGCTGCTGCTCGGCAACGGCCTGTTCAACCCCGGCTTCCTCTCGCTGCAATGGCGCGATGGCCACCTGTACGGCAACCTGGTCGACATCGCCAACCGCGCCGCGCCGCTGGTCCTGGTCTCGCTGGGCATGACCCTGGTGATCGCGGTGCGCGGCCTGGACATCTCGGTCGGCGCGGTGCTGGCCATCGCCGCCACCGTGGCCGCCTGGACCCTCGCGCGCATGCAGGCCGGCGGCAGCGATGGACTGGCGCCGCTGTTCGGCGCGGTCGCCGCGGCATTGGCGGTGGCCGCGCTGTGCGGGCTGTGGAACGGCCTGCTGGTGGTGCGCCTGGGCCTGCAGCCGATCATCGCCACCCTGGTGCTGATGGTCGCCGGCCGCGGCATCGCCCAGCTCGTCAGCGACGGCCAGATCCTGACCATCTATCACGAACCGTTCGCCTTCCTCGGCAAGGGCTTCCTGTTCGGCCTGCCGTTCTCGCTGTTCGTGGTCGCCGCGGTGTTCCTGGCCCTGAAACTGCTGCTGGAGCGCAGCGCACTGGGCCTGTTCGTGCGCGCGATCGGGCACAACCCGCTGGCCGCGCACGTGGCCGGCGTGCGCGCCGGCGCGATCACCCTCGCCCTGTACGTGTTCTGCGGCTTCAGCGCCGGACTGGCCGGGCTGCTGGTCGCCTCGAACGTGGCCAGCGCCGATGCCAACAACGCCGGCCAGCTGTTCGAACTGGATGCGATCCTGGCCGTGGCCCTGGGCGGCACCGCGCTGGCCGGCGGACGCTTCAGCCTGGCCGGCAGCCTGGTGGGCGCGCTGATCATCCAGACCCTGACCACCACCATCTACGCCATCGGCGTGCCGCCGCAGGTCAACCTGGTGGTCAAGGCGCTGCTGGTGACGGCGGTGCTGCTGCTGCAGTCGCCGGAATTCCGCGGACGGGCGCGCGCCCTGCTCGCGCGCCCGTCCGCGGGCGGGGACGGGGCATGAGCGCGACCACCGGTCCCTCCGCCGCCACGGGGACCTGGGCGAAGCTGTGGCGCGACCCGCGCTACGTCTCGCTGGGCGTGACCGTCGCCCTGTTCCTCGGCATGACCCTCGCCGGCGGCGTGCTGTACGACGGCTTCCTGCGCCCGCAGGTGTTCCTGAACCTGCTGATCGACAACGCCTTCCTGCTGATCGTCGCGGTCGGGATGACCTTCGTGATCCTCAGCGGCGGCATCGACCTGTCGGTGGGCGCGGTGGTGGCCTTCAGCACCGTGCTGCTGGCGGCGCTGGTGCAGGCGCACGGCTGGCACCCGCTGGCGGCGATCCCGCTGGTGCTGGCCGTGGGCACGGGCTTCGGCGCGCTGATGGGCGTGCTGATCCAGCGCTACCGGCTGCAGCCGTTCGTGGTGACCCTGGCCGGCATGTTCCTGGCCCGCGGCGCGGCCACGCTGGTGAGCGTGGAATCGATCGGCATCGACCATCCCTTCCACGTGGCCGTGGCCAACCTGCGCATTCCGCTCGGCGGCGGCGCCTCGCTCTCGGCCGGCGCGGCGATCGCGCTGCTGGTGGTGGCCGGCGGCACGGTGCTGGCCGGCATGACCCGCTTCGGCCGCGCCGTCTACGCCATCGGCGGCAACGAACAGTCGGCGCTGCTGATGGGCCTGCCGGTGGCCGCCACCCAGGTGCGCGTCTATGCGCTGAGCGGCTTCTGCGCGGCGCTGGCCGGCGTGGTCTACACGTTCTACATGCTCAGCGGCTACAGCCTGCACGCGACCGGCCTGGAACTGGACGCGATCGCCGCGGTGGTCATCGGCGGCACCCTGCTGGCCGGCGGCAGCGGCTACGTGCTGGGCACCCTGTTCGGCGTGCTGGTGCTGGGCCTGATCCAGACCCTGATCGTGTTCGACGGCACCCTGAGCTCGTGGTGGACGAAGATCGCCATCGGCGGCCTGCTGCTGGCGTTCTGCCTGCTGCAGCGCGTGCTGTCGCGCCGGCGCGGCGTGGCGTAGCGATGGCGCCGTGCCCGCGTGGCATGAAAAGGGGATCGCGGCGCTTGCGCCTATAATCAGGCCCGCTGGACCGCCGGAGCGCGGGCCGGGGGAGAAGGCAAGCGTGTCCGAAGACATCACCCGACTGCTGCTGTCGTGGCGCGCCGGCGACCTGCAGGCGCGCGAGCAGCTGTTCGACGCCGTCTACGACGCACTGCGCGAAATGGCCTCCGCGCGCCTGGGCCACGGCCGGGCCGACGCGACCCTGCGCCCGACCTCGCTGGTCCACGAGGCGCTGCTGCGCATGCTCGGCCGCGACGTGGGCTATGCCGACCGCGCCCATTTCTTCGCCCTGGTGGCACTGAAGATGCGTGCGGTGCTGGTCGACCATGCGCGCGCCCACGTCGCCGCCAAGCGCGGCGGCGGCGCGGTCAGCGTCACCCTCTCCCTGCTCGACCAGGTCGAGCAGGGCGGCGTCCGCAACGAGGACGTCGGCGACTACGACGTCCTCGCCCTGCACCAGGCGCTGGAGCAGCTCAGCGGCCGCGACGAGCGCGCCGGCCGCGCGGTGGAGCTGGCCTATTTCGGCGGCATGTCGCACGAGGAGATCGCCACGGTGCTCGAGGTCTCGGTGCCGACGGTCGACCGCGACCTGCGTTTCGCGCGCGCCTGGCTCAACCGGCAACTGGCCTGACGACTGCACGCCGACGGGGAAGGCATGAACGGGAACGACCGCGACCACTGGCAGCGACTGCGCGAACTGTTCGATGCGGTCTGCGAGTTGCCGCCGGACAGCTGGCGCACCGGACTGGAGCGGCTGACCTCCGACCCGCAGCTGTTGCGCGAGACGCTGGAACTGCTGCAGGCGCAGACCCGCACCCTCGAGCGCGCGCGCGCGCCGGTGGACGGCCTGCTGGCGCGCATGGCCGAGCCGGAACTGCAGCCGGGCGACACCCTGGGCACCTGGCGCCTGGTCGAGCGCCTGGCCTCGGGCGGCATGGGCGTGGTCTTCGCCGCCGAGCGCGCCGACGCGCTGTACACGCAGAAGGTGGCGGTGAAGCTGCTGCGGGGCCTGCCCAATCCGCGCACCGCCGAGCGCCTGGCCGAGGAGCGCCGCATCCTGGCCGGCCTGCAGCATCCGAACATCGCCCGCCTGTACGACGGCGGCACGACCGCGGCGGGGATGCCGTACCTGGTCATGGAGTTCGTGGACGGCCAACCGCTGGATGCGTACTGCCGCGCGCGCGCGCCGGACCTGCGCCAGCGCCTGTCCCTGTTCGTGGGCGTCTGCCGCGCGGTGCAGGCCGCGCATGCGCGGCTGGTCGTGCACTGCGACCTCAAGCCCGGCAACATCCTGGTCCGCGCGGATGGCGAGCCGGTGCTGCTCGACTTCGGCATCGCCAGGCTGCTGGACGCGGGTGACGAAAGCGCGCGCAGCGGCTTCTGCACGCCGGCCTACGCCGCGCCGGAGACGCTGGCCGCGCAGCCGGCGGGCGTGGCCAGCGACGTGTTCAGCCTCGGCGTGATCCTGCTCGAGCTGCTCACCGGTCGCCGCAGCGAGCGCGGCGTCGACGACCGCGACCTGCCCGTGCCCGCACCCAGCGCATGGGCGCCGGCCGACTGTGCGTGGCGCGGCCGCCTGCGTGGCGACCCGGATGCGATCGTCGCCAAGGCCTGCGCGCTGCAGCCCGAGGCCCGCTACGCCTCGGTCGAGGCGCTGGCCAACGACGTGCAGCGCTATCTCGACCACCGGGTCGTCGCCGCGCGGCGGGGATCGCGCCTGTACCGCCTGGGCCGCGCGCTGCGCCGGCACTGGCGCGGCGCCGGCGTGGCGGCGCTGGTGCTCGCGCTCAGCGGCGGCTTCGTCTGGCGCCTGGGCGAGGAGCGCGCGCAGGCGCAGCAGGAAGCGCGGGTGGCCGAACAGGTCGGGCAGTTCATGCTGCAGGCCTTCGCCGCGGCCGATCCGCGCCAGCGGGGCAAGGGCGAGGACCAGGCGAGCGCACGCGACGTGCTCGATGCCGGCGCGGCGCGGATCGAAACCGAACTGGCCGATTCGCCGGCGATGCGCGCGCGTGTCCAGCACGTGATCGGCCAGGCCTACATGAACATCGGCCAGGGCCAGCGCGGCGAGGCGCTGCTGCGGGTGGCGGCCGAGTCGCTGCTGTCGCCGGACGTGGACCGGCCGCTGGAGGCGGTCGATGCGCTGAACGAGCTGGCGGTGCTGCTGGCCAACGGCAAGCGCGGCGAAGAGGCCGAGCAGGTCGCGCGCCGCTCGCTGGCGGTCCTGCGGGGCGAGGGCGGCGACCGGCTGCTCGAGGCGCGCGCATGGAACTCGCTGGGCCTGGCGCTGATGAGCCAGGAGCGGTTCGAGGACGCGCTGGACGCGTTCGAGCATTCGCTCGGCCTGCGCCGTGCGCTGCCCGGATTCGAGCGCCACCGCGCGCAGGTCAACCACAACATCGGCCTGCTTTACCAGAAGTGGGGACGGCTCGAGAAGGCCGAGGGCGTGCTGCGCGAATCGCTGGCGACGAAGATCGAGCTTGCGGGTGCCCAGTCCTACGAGGTCTGGGTCACCCGGCACGTGCTGGGGATGACGGTCGCCAGCCAGGGGCGCCTGCGCGATGCCGAAGCGCTGCAGGCGCAGAACCTCGCGCTCGCGCTGAAGCTGTTCGGCGACGACAGCGATGCCACCGCCACCGTCTACAACGAGCTGGCCAGCCTGAACCAGGACCTGGGCGACTATCCGGCGGCGGCGGCGTACTACGGCCGCGCGCTGGCGATCGAGGGCAGCGTGCTGGGCGAGGACAGCGTCGACTACGCCATCACCCTCAACAACTTCGCCAGCCTGGCGGAATCGCGCGGCGACCTGGCCGGGGCGCAGCGGATGTACCGGCGCTCGTTCGAGGTGCGCCAGGCGCGGCTGGGGGGCGAGAACGGCGCGACCCTGCGCGCCGGGGCGAACCTGGGGAGGGCGCTGATGCGCGGCGGGCGCGTGGCCGAGGCCGAACCGCTGCTGGCCCATGCGCTGCAAGTGTGGTCCTCGCGGCTGGAGCCGGATGCGCGGGACATGCTCATCACCCGCATGGGCTGGGCGGAGTGGGAGATGCGCAGCGGCCGCCATGCCGATGCCCGCGCGACCCTGGACGCGCTGCGGCCGCTGCTCGCGGGCAAGCCGCCGCAGTTGCTGTTCCGCCACCAGTCGCTGCTGGCCGAGCTCCTGCAGCGCGAAGGCCATGCCGCCGAGGCGGCGGATGCGTGGCGGCAGGCGCTGGGCATGGCCGAGGCGCAGTACGGCGCCGGCACCATCTCCACCGCGCGCAACCGGATCCCGTTCGCCGAGGCCCTGCTCGACGCGGGGCAATCCGCGCAGGCGCGCGAACAGGTGCGGCTGGCCACGCCGCCGGTACGCGAACAGCTGTTGCCGGGTTCGGAACTGCCGGCGCGGCTGGACCGGCTGGAGGCGCGGCTGGGCGGCTGACCGGGGGCGTCCCAGCGCGATCGGGCTGCGACGGCGTCCGGGCCTTCGCCACGGCCCAGCGGTGTCGAAGCGCGACGCTCAGACCTCCAGCGAGGCGAGGTCGCCCTTCGTCTCCAGCCACGCCTTCCGGTCGCTGGCCCGCTTCTTCGCCAGCAGCATGTCCATCAGCGCCCGGGTCTGCTCGCCGTCGTCCACGGTCAGCTGCACCAGCCGGCGCGTATCCGGATGGATCGTCGATTCGCGCAGCTGTGCCGGGTTCATTTCGCCCAGGCCCTTGAAGCGGGTGACGTTGACCTGGCCCCCCATGCCCTTCTTGGATTCGGACTTCTCGCGGGCGATCTTCTCCAGCAGCAGGCGCTTCTCCTCCTCGTCCAGCGCGTAGAACACCTGCTTGCCCACGTCCACGCGGAACAGCGGCGGCATCGCCACGAACACGTGCCCGGCCGCGACCAGCGCCGGGAAGTGGCGCAGGAACAGCGCCGCCAGCAGGGTGGCGATGTGCAGGCCGTCGGAGTCGGCGTCGGCCAGGATCACCACCTTGCCGTAGCGCAGGCCGGCGATGTCGTCCTTGCCGGGGTCGCAGCCGATCGCCACGGCCAGGTTGTGCACTTCCTCGGAGGCGAGCACGGTGCTGCTGGCGACCTCCCAGGTGTTGAGGATCTTGCCGCGCAGCGGCAGGATCGCCTGGAAGTCCTTGTCGCGCGCCTGCCGCGCGCTGCCGCCGGCCGAGTCGCCCTCGACCAGGAACAGTTCGGTGCGCGACAGGTCCTGGCTGATGCAGTCGGCCAGCTTGCCCGGCAGCGCCGGGCCCTGGGTGACCTTCTTGCGCACGACCTGCTTCTCGGTCTTCAACCGCGCGCTGGCGCGTTCGATGGCGAGTTGCGCGATCCGCTCGCCCAGTTCCACATGCTGGTTCAGCCACAGGCTGAAGGCGTCGTGCGCGGCGCCCTCGATGAAGCCGGCGGCCTGGCGCGAACTCAGCCGCTCCTTGGTCTGGCCGCTGAACTGCGGGTCGGTCATCTTCAGCGACAGCACGAACGACACCCGGTCCCACACGTCCTCCGGCGCCAGCTTGACCCCGCGCGGCAGCAGGTTGCGGAAGTCGCAGAACTCGCGCAGCGCGTCGGTCAGGCCCGAGCGCAGGCCGTTGACGTGGGTGCCGTGCTGGGCGGTCGGGATCAGGTTGACGTAGCTCTCCTGGACCAGCTCGCCCTCGGGGATCCAGGTCACCGCCCAGTCCACGATCTCGGTGTCCTTTTTCAGCGCGCCGGTGAACAGTTCCGGCGGCAGCAGTTCGCGGCCGCCCAGTTCGCCCTTCAGTATTTCCTGCTTCAGATATGCGCGCAGGCCGTCCTCGTAGAACCAGCGGTCGCGCTCGCCGCTGGCCTCGTCGAACAGGGTCACGGTCAGGCCGGGGCAGAGCACGGCCTTGGCCCGCAGCAGGTGGCGCAGGGCGCGCACGCTGATCTTCGGCGCGTCGAAGTACTTCGGGTCGGGCCAGAAGCGCAGGCGGGTGCCGGTGTTCTTCCTGCCCACCGTGCCGACCACTTCCAGCGGCGTGGCGCGGTCGCCGTCGCGGAAGGTGATGCGGTGCTCGCTGCCTTCGCGCTTGATGTGCACCTCGACCAGGGTCGAGAGCGCATTGACCACGCTCACGCCCACGCCGTGCAGGCCGCCGGAGAAGGTGTAGTTCCGGTTGTTGAACTTGCCGCCCGCGTGCAGGCGGGTGAGGATCAGCTCCACGCCGGGGATCTTCTCCTCGGGGTGGATGTCCACCGGCATGCCGCGGCCGTCGTCGGCCACCTCGCAGCTGCCGTCCTTGAACAGCACGACCGCGATTTCCTGCGCGTGCCCGGCCAGCGCCTCGTCGACCGCGTTGTCGATCACTTCCTGGGCCAGGTGGTTCGGCCGCGAGGTGTCGGTGTACATGCCCGGGCGGCGCTTGACCGGATCCAGGCCGGAGAGGACTTCGATGTCGGCGGCGTTGTAGCGGCTGCTCATGGAACCTTGCGGAAGGCGCGGATGCGACGCGGAAGTGTGCGGCCTGGGGCCGGTTTTTGCACCCCTGGCGTGCACCTCCCGACCCTGTTCAGGGAGGCGCAGGCCGTGCTGGCGTATAAGGGCGACAGGTCGTGGAAACAGGTGCAAACGCCGGAAATTCCCGGGTTTGGCCTGCAACAGGGCCGGTAGAGAAGGGCGGAGAACCATGGCTCACCCCTCCGCCCGCGACAGGAGGCAACCGCATGAACCGACGTCTGTTCCGGAGTGCCGTGGCGGCCGTGCTGGCCGTGGCGATGGCCACCCCGCTGCTGGCGCAGAACGCCCAGGCCGGCAAGACCGCCGAGAAGGCCGCGCTGGCCGACCACAAGGCCCAGGAGCAGCGCGAGCACGACGCCGCCGCCGAGCGCGCCAAGCGTCGCGAGGCCGCCCGCGCGGGCCAGGACACCCGCGACAAGGGCAAGCCGCAGAAGGAAGAGGAAGAGGAGCAGCGCGACCCGCGCTGAACCTTGTGCCCCGAGGCCTGCCGGCATCTCCGGCAGGCCTTCCCCGGTCCCTGTGCCGGGGTGCCGGGCGGGTGGCGGGACGCAGTCTGCGGCGGTCCCCGGCTTGGGCCATGGCGGCCGAGCCGGTAGACTACGGGTTTCCGGAGCCCCGCCAATGACTCCCCTCGTATTCGTTACCGGCGGCGTCGTGTCCTCGCTTGGCAAGGGCATCGCCGCCGCTTCGCTTGCGTCCATCCTCGAAACGCGTGGCCTGAAGGTCACGATGATGAAGCTGGACCCCTACATCAACGTCGACCCGGGCACCATGAGCCCGTTCCAGCACGGCGAGGTGTACGTCACCGACGACGGCGCCGAGACCGACCTGGACCTGGGCCACTACGAGCGCTTCGTCCGCACCCGCCTGAGCCGCAGGAACTCGGTCACCACCGGCCGGATCTACGAGGCGGTGATCCGCAAGGAACGCCGCGGCGACTACCTCGGCGCCACCGTCCAGGTGATCCCGCACATCACCGACGAGATCAGGCGCTGCATCGACGAGGCCACCGAGGGCTACGACGTGGCCCTGGTCGAGATCGGCGGCACCGTCGGCGACATCGAGTCGCTGCCGTTCCTGGAGGCGATCCGCCAGATCCGCGCCGAGCGCGGCCCGGACAAGGCGCTGTTCATGCACCTCACCCTGGTGCCGTACATCGCCGCCGCCGGCGAGCTGAAGACCAAGCCGACCCAGCACTCGGTCAAGGAGCTGCGCTCGATCGGCATCCAGCCCGACGTGCTGCTGTGCCGCAGCGAACAGCCGCTGCCGGACGGCGAGCGGCGCAAGATCGCGCTGTTCACCAACGTCCCCGAGCGCGCGGTCATCTCGGTCGAGGACGTGGACGTCCTCTACAAGCTGCCGATCGAACTGCACGCCCAGGGCCTCGATGCGCTCGTCGCCGACCGCCTGCGCCTGCAGCCCCCGCGCGCCGCGGACCTGTCCGAGTGGGAGGATGCGGTCGACGCGACCGTGCACCCGGTCGACGAGGTCACCATCGCCGTGGTCGGGAAGTACGTCGACCACAAGGACGCCTACAAGTCCGTGGGCGAGGCGCTCAAGCACGGCGGCCTGCGCCAGCGCACCCGGGTCAACCTGAAGTGGCTGGAGTCGCAGGACGTGGAGGAGGGCGCCGAAGCGCTGCTCGGCGACGTCGACGGCATCCTCGTGCCCGGCGGCTTCGGCGACCGCGGCTTCGAAGGCAAGGTGCTCGCCGCGCAGTACGCGCGCGAGCACGGGGTGCCGTACTTCGGCATCTGCTATGGCATGCAGGCCGCGGTGGTCGAGTACGCGCGGCACCAGGCCGGGCTGGAAGGGGCCAACAGCACCGAGAACGACAAGCAGTGCGAGCATCCGGTGATCGGCCTGATCACCGAGTGGCGCACCAACAGCGGCGAGATCGAGAAGCGCGACGAGAAGTCCGACCTCGGCGGCACCATGCGCCTGGGCCTGCAGGAGCAGCGCCTGAAGCCGGGCACGCTGGCGCGCGAGCTGTACGGCAAGGACGTGGTCGCCGAGCGCCACCGCCACCGCTACGAGTTCAACAACCGTTACCGCACGCAGCTGGAGGACGCGGGCCTGGTCGTCGCGGCCAAGTCGATGGACGATCTGCTGGTGGAGATGGTCGAGCTGCCGCGTGCGGTGCATCCGTGGTTCCTGGCCTGCCAGGCGCACCCGGAGTTCCTCTCCACTCCTCGCGACGGCCATCCGCTGTTCGTCGGCTTCATCCGCGCGGCGCGCGAGAAGAAGGCGGGCGGGAAGCTGCTGAAGGAAGCCCGGGCCTGAGGAAAAAAGGGAAAAAAGGGGACGGAGGCAATTAAGCGC
>CAZBDE010000013.1:0-25170 GCA_964490415.1 uncultured Pseudoxanthomonas sp.
TGCCAGCGCTTGCTGCCGCCCGCCCGTCGGTCCCCAGACTCACGCTGTCGGCCAGTTGCAGTCCTCGGCGAGAGGCAGCTTCCTGGCATCTCATAGACGGCGCCTGCAACGGGTTGGCCCACTGGCGCGCTTCAGTCAGGTGATCGTGCTGGTGAGAATGCGCACTCCACCGCTCGCCAGGTGCGCGTTCGCTCGACCACGGAGGGGCGTGGTGTCACAGTTTGCCGATCTGAACTCGTCCACGCTGCGACCGCGCTCGCAGCCGGCGGCGCCTTCGTCGTGTTCCTCTCCGTCGACCGGCTCCCCGGCGTCGCGATAGCGGCGGACTTGGCGTCCGAGCTGCGGCTCGGCCACCCGCTCGTCGAGGTCCTGGCGGCCGTGCCGGGTCCCGGACCCAAATACCTCATCATCGATGCACTCGACGCAGCCCGCGGCGGGCGGGCGGAGGGCGTGTTCGCCTCCCTGATCGAGCAGGTCAGAAGCGAACTATCCGATGAATGGGTCGTCGTCGCGTCGATCCGGACCTTCGATTTGCGCAACGGCCGGCGATACCGGTCTTCATTCGCAGGCGCACCGGCCGACGCCGCACATGCGGATGCCACGCTGGGCGCGGGCCGCCACTTCCTCGTCCCCAAAAGAACTGCGGCGGGAGGGCGTCGACATGGATGGCGGCCCCAACCGGGTCGTCCTGGACGCCTCGAACGCGCTTCACGCCAGCGTGAACACGACGCCGGGCGCTAGCGCCGCGGCTGAGCTCGCGACCCTGTGGTCGAAGGCCAGGGCGCTGCTCGCGCTGATCGACGCCAATCCCGGACTTCATGGACAGGTCGACCGCTCCGCTTGGGGCCACGTCTCGAACGCGGTCGAGCGCGTCGCCTCTAGCCGAAACTTCGCCCCGGGAGCGGATGGCCTGCCGGACCTGGATACGATGCTCGCCGTGCTCGCGCGGCTGTCCGCGAGCAAGTATCCCGAGCTCCGGGGCGACGGAGCATGAGCATCGGCTGGAGTTAACTGGGAGGTCAGGGTCTACGCGGCCGAGGCCTGGGTATCGCTCGCGCCGAGGTTCGCGGCCGAACGTCCAGAGACCGTATCGGCGAGATCCTCACGACCCTCAGCCAGCAGTGCGCCTCCAGGCGGCGCAGAACCTCCAGGCCATCTGAGTGGCCGCCCCGGAGCAGATGTGGGAGAACGGATTGCCGCTGCCGAGACCGACGCCCAGGTACTGACCGCCTACTTGGGCCACTCGCTTCGCAGGTTTAGCCATGCCGAGCCCGAGCGCTGCGAGCACATCCTAACGATCGCGAAAGGGCGGCTCGAAGACTTCGCCGCCGCCGCGGGCGGGCGCGACCACATCCAGAATGTCTGGGCGGATGGGTGGCGCAACTCCAGGCAGGGCAGGGACGGCCGCTTGCTAGCCCCCGGCTCGACGAGTCGGCGGCTGATCCCGAGCGGTTCCAGCACGTGCTCAACGCATACACCTCATCGCTGCGGGGGGCGTTCTTCGGCCGCTATGCCGCCGATGCCGAGCATGGCGACAGAGAGATGAACGACGGTGCGCAGGAGGGGCTGCGAAGATCCGCGCGCCGGCGCTCGACATCTCGGCCAAGACGCACGCGGTGCTGGTCTCCGACGCGCCGGACGAGGAGAAAGCGCGCCGCCGGCCGGCAGTACAGCGCGGCCGAGCAAGTCATCTACCACGCCATGCACCAGCTTTACTTCGGCGCGGGGGCGCGTGCGGAAGACAAGGAGGATGGACCCGGCCTCAACAATGCCGGAACGAAGGGGGCGCTTTCTCGTCGACTACGCCGACATACTCTCGCTTCTGCGGCAATCGCGCGAACCGGCAACCCTGCACCACCTGATCGAACTTTACGAGCACCTGGTCCCCGTCGGCCCCGTCGCCGTCTTCACGGCGATCCACGCGATCCTGACCTGTCCCGGCGCCGAGGAGGGCTATCAATTCGAGAGCCTCGGCAGCACTGCGGTCGGGAAGGTGGTGAGACGCTACATCGCCGACCATCGCGGCCTCTTCGAGGATCCCGAGAGACGCGCGAAGCTCTGGAGATCCTCCAGCTGTTCTCGGAGGTTGGGTGACCGAAGCAATCCGGCTGCTCTACGAATTACCCGACCTGCTGAGGTGAAACGGCAAGGGCTAAGGCGTGTTGGAAGCGGCGCGCCGTCCGGCACGACCCGCCGCGCCGGTCGCGGCTCCCTCGGACAAATGCGCCAAGTCCAGCGGCAAGTCGTCTAGCCACCAGACGCCCAGGCATTTATCGGCGTACCGGCCACCGTCCTCGCTGCAGCCTTCGTTGAGCAGCATGAGCGGAGGAGGAAACGAGAACGGCGGTCGCTGCAGGTTCAACGTTCGCCAGCGACCCTCGGACGTGTCGAGGTTCTCGCGTTCGCCCGTGAAGGCCGTGGTCAGCAGCCAGCGTGCCCCCGTGCGGCGGAAGTTCGCCAGTACCGCCGCAATTTCCGCGAACGAGAGGTGCACCGTGAGGTCGCGGCACAGGATGGCGTCGACCCGCGGCAAAGCATCGGCGAGCAGGTCGGCGGCGTGGAAGGTCCAGCGCGGGTCGCGGTTCGCCTCGCGCTGCGCCGCGACCAGCTCCGGCAGCAGCTCGGCGCCGTGGCAGTCGATCGCGGGCAGGCGCAGCTGGCGCGACCAGTTGCGGTCGCCGCAGGGCGCGTCGAGCAGGCTGCGCACGTCCAGGTGCTGCAGCAGCAGCGGCAGCCGCTGGCGCAGGCCCGCCGTCTGCTGCAGGCTGGAGCCGGTGCCCGAGACCGACTCGCAGCGGTTGCGCCGGAACACTTCGGCGTGTTCGGCCGCCAGCATCTCTCGCTGCAGCGACTCCTGCACGTCGCCCGGCCCCAGCGCGCGCTGCAGCAGGTGGCGAAAGAAGCTGCGCGGATGCAGCAGGTCGTCGCCTCCGGCGGAGGGGAAGCGCTTGCCCAGTTCCACGTTCGACAGCATGTAGGTCCAGGCATCGCCCACCACGTGCTGCGCGTGCTCCTGCGGGTCGCGCTGCGCCAGAAAGTCCTGCGGCCGGCTCCAGCAGATCGGCTGCACGCGCTCGCAGGGCAGCTCGTGCAAGCCCGACGGGTCCGCCTTCACGACCTCCGTCAGCAGGTCGCCGCCCAGCCAGTTCCAGGAGAAGCGGTGCTTGGCGGCCACGGTGCGGCGTACGCGCTCGTAGTAGGCGGCGGCGATCCGGCTGCCGGGCCGAGCGCCAATGAAGGCATTGGAGAGCACGCCCTGCCGAGCCCGGTGCGCCACGTAGTCGTGCTGCTGCAGCAACCGCAGCACTTCGTCCAGTGGCTGCAGCACCAGGCAGTCGGCATCGAGCCACAGGCCGCCGAAGCGTTGCAGCAGGAAGGCGCGGATGAAGTCGGCACGGTGGGCGACGTGCAGGTGCGAGAGGTCGATCGCCGCGTCGGGATCGCCGCGGCGCAGCGCGGCGAAGCTAGCCGGATCCAGCAGGCGCAGGTTGGGCACGTGCCGCAGCATGGTGCGGCGGCAGGCGCGCACCCACGCCGGGCACGGCCCTTCCCAGTAGGTCCACACGGGCAGGCCGGCCTCGGGCAGGGCCGTCGCCGGCGGTTCCTGCAAGCGGCCGGCCGCCGGCGGCTCGGGCGGGAAGGCGGCGCGCAGCTCCGCGCTGCTGCGCGCCTGGCGCACGCGGCGCAGCCGCTCCACGTTGGCCGCGTAGTGCGGGTTGGCGGCACCGGGCTGGCCCGGCACCAGTCCGCCCGAGAGCGGGTGATAGAGGTGGTAAAGCACCTGGCCCGGCAGCTGCGTGCCGCCGCAGCGGCCGGCGAGTCGCGCCTTGTGGAACCAGGCATCGTCTTCGCCGCCCCAGCCGCGGAAACCTTCCACCAGGCCGCCGTGCTCGGTGATGAACTGCCGGCGCACCAGGCCCAGGCAGCCGATCCAGGCGGGGCTGCGGCCGCGCGCGGCGATCACGTTGGCGGGCCGCGCCTGCGCCGGGGGCAGTTCGCCCTGCCGCACCGAACGCGAGTCCTCCGCCGACAGGTAGCGCACCTCGCCGAAGGGCACCAGGAAATCGAGCTGGCGCTGCTGCATCTCGGCCATCGCGCGCGCCAGGAAGCCGGGCTCGTGCAGCAAATCGTTGTCGTGCCAGGCGACGAAGGGGTGGCGCGCGACGGCGGTCCCGGCGTTGAGCGCACGCGCGCGCTCGAAGGCGCCTTCGTGCGGCACGAACAGGTGCCGCGCATGCCAGCGCGCGGCCAGGCGGTCGGCCACCGGGGCGGTGCCCAGTTCGGCCACGATCACCTCGCCCACCTCCGGTGCCTGCGCGAGCGAGGCGAGCACGGCGGCCAGCAAGGGCAGGCGTTCCTGGCCGCAGTGCGGGATGACCACCGAGACCGTGGCGGCGCGAGTCTGTTCCATGGCGGGCTTCCGGGGAGTGGCGGGAACGGGGAGCGTTGCAGGATTGCTGTGCACGGCACGGGCCCGCGGCTTGCCGGCCAGCGCCGCGTCCACCGCGCGCTGCCAGCAGCGCGACCACTGCTCGGCGAAATCCCAGTGCGTCTCGAGCCAGGCGCGATTGGCGCGACCGCGGGCGAGGAGTTCCTGCGGCCCCAGGTCTAGGAGCGCACGCAGGTCCTCTTCCAGCCGCTCCAGCGTGCTGCCGACGAAGGGCAGCGCGCCGGCGCGCGGCGCGCACTGTCGCAAGGCCGCTTCCACGCCGGGCAGCAGGCCGATGCCGTTGACCACCACCGCGCCGGCGGCGAGGCCTTCGAGGCTGTTGCGGTGGTAGCTCCCGGTGACGCATTCGTCGATCACGATCTGGGCACGGCGCTTGAACGCCAGCGCGGTCGCGTGCGCCACCTGCCCTCCGGCCGTGGTGAGCAGTTGCACGCCGTGGCGCGCGGCCAGCCGCTGCAGCACGGCCATCGTGCTGGTGTAGCCCTTGCCGTGCCAGTGCAGCCGGTGCTGCGGCGGATAGCGCTCGTGCCGGCCCGAAGGCGTGTACGCGATGGTGAGCGCGGCATCCTTGTCGCCCGCGGCGTGCTCCGGCTCCCACCAGGGCAGTGGATTCGGCACGACGTGCCAGCCGGCGAACTCGGGCAGCGTGGCCTGGTACTGGCCGACGACCACGCCGGGCCCGCCCGCGCGGACGAAGCCCATGTCGACGTTCCAGCCGTAGTTGTGCGCCATGGTCAGCACCGGCTTGCTCTCCAGCAGACGCCGGTGGGCGGGGTCGGCATGGCCGTTGTGCACGATCACCAGGTCCGCGGCCTCCAGCAACTGCCGCGCCGCGCCGGGATGGCGGGTCCACTCGACGTCGCCGGTGAAGTCAACGCCATTGCCGTAGCCGCTGCGGGCCCAGACACAGCGCGCCGTGTGCGGCGTCGCGTGCGAGATGCAGCGCGCCAGCGTCGCCGGGACACCCGCCACCGGCGTGGTGGCATAGGACACGATGTGGAGGCCGCCGCGGGCCGGTACCGCTGGAGGCGTGTTTCCTGGCGCGTCCCCCAGCCAGGTCTCCAGGTCCGCCTTGGGCAGCAACGTCAGCCGGCTGGGCGCGCTCAGGTTGACCAGCTCGATGCCGCGCTCGCGCAGGGCCGCCGCGAGGCGGCCGTACTCCAGGTCGATCTGCTCCAGTCGGTGCGCGAGCGGATGGCGGCCCGTGGGCCCGAAGAAGTGGTGCTCCGTTAGGTCCACGCCCAGCAGCCCGATGCGCCTGGCGCCCATCTGCAACGCGAGCCCCACGGCGACGTAGGGCGAGTTGCGGGTGTGCGGCAGGACGCCGGGGTCGGCGAAGTCGGTACCGCCCGCGCGCCCGAGCCGGAAGCGCACGACTTGCGGGTGCGCGAGGCCCAGGTCGGGCAACTGGGTGAACACCGCCTTGGCCTGGGTGGCCGCGACGTGCGGCCAGCGTTCCGGCGCGAACTGGCTGCGCGGGTTCACCACCACCAGGTAGTCGGGCGTGAAGCGGCGGCCGACGTCGTTCACGCCGATGGTCAGCACACGCTGGGGGTCGCGCAGGGTGTTGACCGATTCGCCGCAGCCGCACACCACGACCGTGGCACCGGCGTGGCGGTCCTTCCAGCCAGCGAGGCCCTGCGGCGCGTTCATGGCACGGCCTGCTCGGCGACGATGGTCTCGGTGCGGCCGCCACCCACGGTGGTCTGGTTCGGGTTCGGCACGGAGCCGACGCGCCACCAGACGAACACGTCGTTGGGGCCGATGAAGCTGGCGTTGCCGGCCTGGGTGCCGCGGGCCTGGCTGGCCATCTGCGTGCCGGCGGAAGGCGCGCGCGTCTGCAGCACGAAGCCGGAGGTCTCCACGGCGAGCGTCATCTGCCAGCGGTTCGGGATGCGGCGCGGGATGGTCACGGCCGGTCCCGGCGGCGCGGTGGCCTTGAGCGCGCCCGACTGCACCAGCTGCGCGTGCGTGAGCGAATAGCTGTCGGCCGGGTAGCTCACGTTGACGGTGATCCGCAGGTCCGCCGACATGCTCTTGGGGCCCCCGGCCTGGGGGATGGGCGAGGCGCGCACGGTGTTCTCCAGCTGCAGGTAAGTGCCGCTGTTGAAGCTGCCGCGCTGCGGCGCGAGGTTGCGCGCATCGTTGGTGTCCACGCCGGCGAGCTGCAGGCCGACCAGGTGGCCGCCGTGGTAGCTCTGTTGCTGGCCGCGCAGCAGCCGGTGCTCGTCGACTCCGATCGCGCCCGAGTGGCCGATCACGTCGGTGCGCGTGTCGCTCGCGAGGTCGCCGCGCAGGAGGGCGGTGGCCTGGTTGGGGCGCATCCAGGTCGCCTGCTGCACGCGCCAGCCGAAGGCGGGGTCCATCGCGGCGGCACCGTAGACGGCGCGCACGGCGGCGAACGGCGTCGCGACCGCGGAGGTGCCGGTGTAGGTGACGCGGCCCGTGGCCGGCCTTGCGCCCTCGCCGGTCACCGTGCGATCGGGCGTGCCGAGGTCGAGATCCAGCGGGTCGGAGGCCAAGAACTGCAGCTTCACCCGCTGGTTGGCGCCGCGCACGATGCGCAGGTCGGACAGGAAGGTCTCGCGCCGCACGCGCGCCAGCAGCGAGGCGAGCGCCGACCCGACCATGCCGCGCGCCAGCGCCGCTTCCACCTGGGTCTTGGCCGCCTGCTTGCGCACGTCGGGCGGGCTGTCGCGGGTGATGCCGCTGGCGGCCGCGCCGCCGCGCCGCCCCATCGCGCCGGCGATCGCGCTGCCGATGCGGCGCGCCTGCGCCACCAGCCAGTCGACCACGCGGTCCAGCGCGCGGTCGATCGGCGCCCGGATGCGGTCGATGATGCGGCGGATCGCGTCCGAGATGCCGCCCAGCCCGATCAGGCGCGCCAGGAAGCTGATCACCACCGGCACCAGCCGGCCCATAGTCTCTTCCACCTTGTTGGCAGCCGAGCCGATGGCGCCGCTGGCGATCTCCGCGATCGCGTTGAGGTAGGACTCCGCGACCTGGATGATCTGCGTCAGCCGCTCGCGCACGAACATGATCGTGTTGTAGATCGCGATGATGGCCTGGATCACCGCGCCGGCCGGGTTGAGCATCGACACGATGCGCATCACCGCCTGGCCCACGATGGTCCGCGTCACCCAGTCGCGGATCTGCGAGAACACCATGTCGCGCAGGTTGCCCAGCTGCTCGACGATCTTCTGCCAGGCGGCGGCCGGGCCTTCGCGCACCAGCGTCATCACCACGTCGAAGGTGGTCTCCAGCGTCGCCACCACCCGCTCGCCGAGCACGCGCACCAGCTTGGTCCGGATGTTCTGCCAGGTCAGGCCCAGGATCTGCAGCACCAGCGAGATCACGCCGCGCAGGTCCCAGGTGGAGGGCAGCGTCAGCCCGGCACCCGCCAGCGCGCCGGTGAGCCAGCCGACCAGGCCGTTGAGCAGGTGCCGCAGGATGTTGGTGAGAAATTGGCGGAAGCCCTGGATGCCGGCGCGCACCAGGTTGCCGACGAAGCGGATCGGGTCGCCGATGATGATGCGGAACACCGCCGCGGCCCGCCGCAGCACCGGCATCGCGCCCGGCGCCAGCACCTCGAAGATGAACATCATGATCTCGTAGGCGGCCGCGCCGGCCCAGGTGAGGAAGCGCGAGACGAAGCCGCCGAAGATCTGGCGCATGCGGCCGAAGGCGCCGGGCAGGTCCAGCAGGTCGCCGATCGAGAACGAGCGCAGGCCCGCGAGGAACAGCGCCGGCACCTCGGACACGAAGTTCATCAGCGTGCCCATCTGCTGCTGGAACCAGGCCCAGGCGCGCGGGATGGCGCGCGACTCCTGCAACTGGCGCCACTTCTCCTCCTGGCCGATCAGGCGCATGAAGCCGCCGATCAGGTTCTCCGGCGTGCGCGGGTAGGGGTCGCCCGTGATCGGGTCGCGTCCCAGCACCAGGCGCAGCAGGTCGTAGGCGCGCGTGCCCTCGGCCAGCCGCGCGATCGGCCGCAGCACCGCGTCGCGGATGAACTGCAGCACGTCGGACGCGAGGTTGCGCACGAAATCCATCACCTGGGTGATCGGCTCGCTGAAGATGCGACGGGCGCGGTCCCACACCTCGCCCAGGCGCAGGACGTCGGCCGGACCCAGCGTGTCGATGAAGCGGTCGAGCGCCGCGCGGATGCCGCCGGCGATGCGGCCCAAGGCGCCGATCTGGGTGGTGAGCCAGTTGCCCACGCGGTCGACGATGCCGTAGCGCTGCAGCGCGTCGAACACCAGGCTGCCGCCCGGCCACAGGCCCATGAAGGCGCGGATGATGTTGACCGGCGTGCGCTCCACCGCCTGCTGCGTGATCGGGTCGCGGCCCAGGATCAGCGCCAGCATGTCGTAGCCCGGGATCACGCGCGCGTGGTCGCGGATGAAGTTCAGCGCCGCGCCGGCGATGTCGGCCACCGCGCCCGCCACCGCGCTGACGCCGCTGCGGATCCAGTCGCCCAGGCCGGCCTGCGGCCGCGCCGCCGTGCGGCCGCTGACCAGGTAGCTGCCGCCCGCCACCACCATCGCCGAGGCGCGATCGGCCTCGGCCTCGAGCGCATCGCCGCGGCCGGCGAGCGCCATGCGCTGCGGCACGGCCGGGCCTCCCTGCTGCTGGACGACGTGCGCCGCTTCGTGCGCAAGCAGCGCGACGTCGTTCTCGCTCTCGCCGGGACCCAGGAAGATGTCGGCGCCATGGGCCAGCGCCAGGGCCCGCGCGCCAGCCACCATCTGCTGCGCCGCCGGGCTGCGGTGCACGCGCACCGTGCGCAGGTCGGCGCCGAGACCGCGCTCCAGTGCCGCGCGCACCGGCAGCCGCAGCGGCTCGCCGGCATCCATCGCGAGCACGGCGCGCATCGCCGGCGGCGCGCCATCGCGCGAGGCCGGCCGCAGGGAGGCCAGCCGGGCCGGCGAGCCGCTGGGATTGCGGCGCGGCGTGACCGGCAGCGGCAGCGGGGCGGCGCGGGCGGCGGCCACGGCAGGCTCCTAGCGGGCGCGCAGCGGCGAGGCGCTGCCCTGCTTGCGGTACTCGCGTTCCAGCGCCGCTTCCAGGTGTTCGGCGGCGAGCGTGCGGCCGGACTCCAGCGCCAGCAGCGTGGCATGCAGCGCGACGTTGCGCACCTGTCCGCCGGACAGCACGCAACGCTGCGCCACCGCCTGCAGCCGGGCCGGGTCCACCGCGTGCAGCGCCGGCAAATGCATCTGCCAGAGGTTCCAGCGCTCCACGGCTTCCGGCGCTGGGAAGTCGACCACCAGGTCCAGCCGGCGCAGGAAGGCGCCGTCGATGCGGTCGGCCGCATTGGTGGTGATCACCAGCACGCCTTCGTAGCCTTCCAGCCTCTGCAGCAGGAAGTTGGTTTCCAGGTTGGCGTAGCGGTCGGTGGCGTTGCCCACCGCCGTGCGCTGGGACAGCAGCGCGTCGCCTTCGTCCAGCAGCAGCACGATGTCCAGCGCCTCGGCCTGCGCGAACACGCGTTCCAGGTTCTTCTCGGTCTCGCCGATGTACTTGTTGACCACGGCGGAGAGGTCGACCCGGTACAGCTCCATGCCCAGCGTCGCAGCCAGGTGGCGCGCCGCCAGCGTCTTGCCGGTGCCGCTGGGGCCCTTGAACAGCACGCGCACGCCGCAGCCCAGGCCCTGCAGCGCGGCGCCCGCATGCGGCCCCAGCTGCTCGCGGTGGCGGCAGCGTGCGGCCAGCAAGCGCAGGTCTTCGGCGGTCTGCGGCGCCAGCGCCAGCGGCGGGGGCGTGGCGTCGACGGGGACGCGGCGGGCCAGCGCGGCCAGGCCCGCGTGCTCGCTGGTGCGCAGCGCCTCGCGCACGCCGGCCGCGGTGACCGTGGCGCCGCTGCCGCGCGCCAGCTGCGCCGCCCGGACGATGGCGCCGGTGGTCAGGCGCCGGTGCGCCAGCGCCGCGAGCTGCGCGTCGTCGTCGGCATCCACACCGGGTTGCGCCCGCCACAGCGCCGTGCGCAGCGGCGCGTCCGGCAGGGGCAGGGACACGCTGGCGCAGCGCTCGGTGCGCGGGCCGGCCAGGGCGCCGCCGGTGCCCAGCACGACCAGCAGCGGCGCCAGCGCGGGCGGCAGGTCCGGCAGCAAGAAGGCTTCGGAGGGCGCGGTGTCCACCGCGACCACCAGCGCGGCGTCGGCCAGCGCGGCGACGATCGCGGCGGTACGCCAGCGTGGATCGTTCGCGCCAGCCAGCCCGCCCACCCGCACGGTGCCCAGGCCTGCGGCCCGGGCGATCGCGGCGGCCAGCGTGCGCCGGCCGTTGTGCAGCGGCCCGCGCAAGGCGATGGTGTCGAGGTCGCCGGCAGCCAGCGCGGCGGCCAGGGTCTCGGCCTGCGCGTGCACGGCCGGCGGCAGCAGCAGGTCGGCCAGCACGGGGGGCTGCAGCGCTGGAACGTGCTGCAGCCACGGCAAGTTCGTCGCCGCACTCCCCCGCAGCAGGGGCACCAGCTCCGCGGGAAGAGTCCAGGCCGGCGCCTCCGGCGCCCGCACCAGGAGGCCCAGCGCTTCCAGGCGGCCGAGCGCGGCGCGGGCATTGAAGCCCGCCCCGGGCGGCCACAGCATCCCGGCGAGCGGCGCGGTGAGCGCGCCGGCCGCGCCACCGCCGGCCAGCATCGCGCACAGTTCGCCCAGTCGCGGATCTTCCTCGGCGAAGCAGGCGGCGCACAGCAGCACCAGGTCTTCTTCCTCCAGGCCGGCGGCGGCGCGCAGGGCGGCGAGCGGCAGGTGCTGCGTGGCCGTCGCTTCCCAGTCGGCCAGCGCCTCGGCCCAGCGGGCCTGGGCGGCATCGAAGGCCTGGCCGTCCAGGCCCAGGGCCGAGATCTCGTCGAGGTAGCTGCCCAGGAAGGGAAAGCGCTCCACGGCCGGCGCGACGCCGCCGCAACGCTCGGCGGCATGGCGCGCGAGCCGCAGCAGCGCGGCGAAGAACAGCAGCACGAAATGCTGCTGCGGGCTGTGCGCCAGGCCGGCGAACAGGGGCAGGCGGGCGCCGGTGTGCAGGCGGTCGTTCATGGGGCGGCCAGCAGGTCGAACTGGAAGCGCACGATGCGCCCGCCGGCGGGCAGCCAGCCGAGGTCGCGGTCGAGGCCGGCCAGGCGGATCGCGAGCGGATGGCTGGCGAGGTCGAAGCGCGCGACGAGTTCGGCGTCGGACAGGCTGACGCGACCGGCACGGCAGGCGAGCCAGGGCAGCACGGCGGCGGCCGGCTCGCCCAGCGCATCGGCGGCGCGCACGGCCAGTTCGTCGGCGCGCTCCGCGACCCAGGCCGCCAGTGCCTGGCCGTGCGGCGGAACGAAGTCGCGGCCCGGGGGTTCGTCGCGCCCGCGGCCGGCCCAGGCGGCCAGCAGCGCCGGCAGCGGATCGGTGGCCCAGGGCGCGCCCAGCACATGTTGGGCGAGCAGGTCGAGCAGGTCGGCCGGATGCAGTGCCAGTCCGCGGGCGCGGGGTTGCGTGAAGTCGCCGTACCAGCCGAGATGCACGGCGACGGGCAACATATAGAGCGCCCCGGCGCAGGCGCTGTCGGCGTGCAGGCGCGAGGGTTCGCTGCCCGCCGCGCGCTCCGGTGCGAAGCGCGGGGACTCGCTTCCTGGCGCTCCCAGCTCCCGAGGGAGCGCGGCCGATCCGCCTGGAACCGCGGTCGCGGCCGCTTCGGCCGCACGCGTCGGCGTGGCCGCGAGCGGCCAGGCACGCTCGGTGACCGGCGCGATGGCAGACGGCCCCCACGCGGTGGCCGAGGAAGGAGTGGGAGCGAAGGTCGGAGCCACCGCGCCGGCGGCCTGCCGCGGCACGCGCTGGCTCGCGGCGGACAGGGGTTGGGTTGCCGCGATCTCACGGCGATGGCTGGGGCGCGAATCGAAACCATCCACCGGCTGCTGCGACAGCGCATGCTGCAGCAACGCCGCGAAACCCGACATCCCCGCCAGCCGCGGACGATCGGACAGCGCGAGGGCCAGGGCGAGCAAGCGCGTTGCATGCGGCATCTCGGCGTCGGCCTCGCCACCGAGCGTGGCCTGCACCTGCGCGACCACCGCCTGGGCTTCCTGGCGCGCCGATGCCGTCCAGGCGCTCGTCGCGGCGACGGACTCCGAAGGATCGCCGGCGGGCCGCGGTGCCCAGTCGACCGCGAAGGCCGCCGCCACCCTCCGTGCCAGTTCCTGCAGTTCCGCCGGCGCCAGTGCCGCGAGCACCGTCGCTGCCTCGCCGCGTGCCGCCAGCCGGCGCAGCACGGTCGGCAGCAGTTCCGGCGTCGCCGTCCAGCGGCGCCACCACTGCGCCCGGTCGGCGCAGCTTCCCAGCAGCGCCGGCCACCACCAGGCCGCGCCGGCGCGGCCCTGCGCCACGTCCAGCGCCAGGCAGGCGAGCAGTTCCGCCTCGTCGGCGAACACCACGGCTTCCGCGTTCGCAGGCACCGGCTCGCGCCAGGGCCGCGGCGCCCGTGCGGCCAGCGCCTCCAGCCCGTCGCGCCACGGGCGGCCATCCCGCCCGGCCAGGTCGCCGCTGCGCTGCAGCGCACCTCGCATGCAACGCACGCAGACGATGGCGGCACCCTCCGGCTGCCAGGCGAAAGCCGCGAGCGCGCGCTCCAGCGCCCGGCGCGCGGCCAGCGCATCACCGCCGCCGCGCCAGCGCAGCCTGGCGATGCGGTCGCAGGTGCGCAGTTCGGTGGCCATGGCGCTACTTCTTCGCGAGGATGGCCTTGGCCTGCATCTGCATGCGGTGCGCCATCGCTTCGCTGCCGACCGTCTGCGCCAGCTTGGTGATGCCGCTCTTGGCAATGGATTCGTCGGAGTCGAACCCGGCCTCCATCAGGGCCCGGTTGGTTTCCGCATCCATTCCGGCGTAGTAGCTGCGGCCTTCGTTGATCTGCGCCACCTGCTCCATCGTCTCCGCGATGGTCAGCTCCACCACGTGCTCGGGATCGCCGGTGATGTCCTCGATCACCTCCTCCCAGCTCCACACCAGGTCGTTGATGGTGCGAATGTCGTGGTTGATCAGCTCCTGGTACACCGACTTCGGCAGGCCTTTGATCGTCACGTCGTCCAGCTCCACCGGCGCGCGCGTCGACTGGTCCACGATCCCGATGCCCACCGGGATCCCGAGCGTGCCGAACACGGCATAGGCCGGCGCCGTCTTGCGCACCGAGTCCTCGGAAGCGAGCGGCTTGAACGCACGGTCGACGAACAGCGCCGGCGCCGCCTTGCCGATCGCACCGTCGTCGAACACCGCGGCCAGCCAGCTGCGCCAGGCGCCCAGCCAGGCCGTCAGCGGGGCCGGCTCCGGCTGGACCCGCAGCATGTCGCTCCAGGGCGGCCGCGCCTCTTCGTACAGCAGCTCGCCGTCGCCGCCGATCACGAGCCCGCGGCGCGGCTTGCTGCGTCCCTCCACCGTGAACAGGGTCCCGCCGCCGCCGGCCGCGCCCCGGCGGGCGGGCTTCTGGCCGGAGAAGGCCTTGCTCTCGAACACCGTCTCCACCGTGACCATGCACAGGCGCAGCGCCTTGTACTTCTTCAGCGGCTCGAGCGCGTTGACCGTCACGCAGTTGTCGGGCTTGGTCGGCGCGGTCGGCAGCTTCTCGAAGTCCAACGTCGCTTCGACCCGGCCGGAACCGGGCACCTGCGGCGTCGCCGCCAGCGCCGCCGCCTTGAAGCCGGTGGCCGTTCCGCTCAGGGCGTAGCGGCCGGCCAGCAGGCCGCTCACCAGCCACTGGCCATTGCCCTGCCGCACGCCGTTGACCCTCAGGTTGTTGACCGGCGAGGGGCCGACGGCGACCACGGTGTCGACCTGCGCGCCGATGTTGGCGCCGGTCGCCTTGTTGATGGTGGTGACCAGGATGGCGCCGTCCTGCACCGGTGCCAGCGTGATGGCGACATCGATCGTGCGGCCGCCCACGGGCTCGACGCTCCTGGTCACCGCCTGGAAATCGGTGGAGGCCAGGGTCAGCGTCGCTGGCCCCGGCGCCAGTTCGCCGACCAGCATGGAGCCGCCGTCTACCACCGTGCCCTTCACCTGGGCGCCGCGCGCCGGTTCGACGGTGGCCGCGAAGGTACTGCCCGTCGCGGGCGCAGGGGTGAACACCAGCCGCAG
The DNA here is from genome assembly GCA_964490415.1 of uncultured Pseudoxanthomonas sp. Classification (GTDB taxonomy): domain Bacteria; phylum Pseudomonadota; class Gammaproteobacteria; order Xanthomonadales; family Xanthomonadaceae; genus Pseudoxanthomonas. The sequence goes on from CAZBDE010000013.1 coordinate 14,557, forward strand.
CTGCCCCAGCGGCGAGCGCGCGAACACCACCGCGTTGTCTCCCGGAACCTGGAACACCCGCAGCGGCACCGGCGGGTCGGTGGCAAGGCGGATGGGATCGTCGTGCCAGGAACGCTCGACGATCCCGCGCAGCAGGGCCGCATCCACCGGCGTCACCGCCGCCGGCGCATGCGTTCCCAGGAAGACCTTCCAGTCGAAGCCGCCGCTGCCCAGGGGCAGCCAGCCCGCGGCGGGCAGCCAGTCGAACCAGTCGCGCGCGACCAGCGCCGCGGGAGCGGTCGCCTCGCCGCGCACGGCCTCCAGTTGCGCCTGGAACTGCAGGAACGCGGCTTCGCCCTCCGCCGCGCGGCGGCCGCCGGCGGGCACGCGCCAGCTTTCCACCGCACGCGCGGCTATGGGCTTGCGGCGCACGCTCCACAGGTCCAGCAGGCGGATGCCGGTGGAGTCGAGCACGACCAGCGCCAGCGGCACGTCGCAATCGGTCAGGTCGCCGCGTTCGCGCATCGCGTCCAGCGCTCCCCAGCGCCCCCACACCGGCGCGTTGCTCACCTCGCGCGCGGCGTCGGTGTAGGTGGCCCAGGGCTGCACGAAGCTGCCGGCCAGCGTGCCGCTGCCGTAGCAGGCATGCGCCAGCAGGTTGCGCAGCTGCGCCCGCGCCGGGGCGCCGGTGGCCGCCAGCAGTGCATTCAGGCGCGCGCGCAAGTTGCTTTCCACCGTGCCGTCGGGGGCTATGCCTTGCGGCACCAGCCCGTGCGGCTGGTCGATGGGCATGCGCGCCAGCCGGAACGACAGGCCCTCCACCTGGAAACGGGCTCCGCAGCTGCCGCGGCCGATGGCCGTGGCATTCGGATCGCTTACCAGGGCCATCTCGCTGTAGCCGGACACCGGTGTTGCGGTGAGCACCCAGGCACCGCCGGCTGAGAGCGTGGCCATGGGCCGGGGTTGCTCGCAGGCGGCGAACAGGCCGGCCAGCACCTCGCTGGCCACCACCTGCGGCACCAGGCGCACCTCGACGTCGTCCTGCAGCCGCAGGGCGTCGCCCAGCCGGTTGAACGCGAGCCCCGCGGTGATGCGCACCGTGGGATTGGCGGGGCCGCGCGTGACGAGCTCCACGCCCAGGCCCCAGGCGATGCCGTCGCCGAACGCCATGCCGTGGTCGCGCAGCTGGGCGCGGGTGGCATCCTGTTCCGCCCGCAGGTCCTCGGCGGACAGCAGGCGGCCGTTGAAGAAGTTGTTGCGCCGCACGCCGCCTTCGAGCAGCGGCTGCAGCAGGTCGATGGCACTCATCGCGGGCCTCCGGCTATTGCTGCGGGATGTACTGGCTGACTTCGACCATCAGCTCGACGCGTTCGATCAGCCCGCCCGGCGGCTCGTTGTTCAGGCGGCGCAGGACGATCCAGAAGCCCTTGTCGTCGAAGCGCTCGAAGTTGGCGAGCAGCGGGATCTTCAGCTCCTCGCTGAACACCGGCAGCACCTTGACGATGGTCTGGAACTTGCCGTCCGGCGGCGAGTAGCTGCCCGGCTCGCCGGGCCTGCCGTAGGTGAGCAGGATGCGGCCGCCGTTGGCGTCCAGCCCTTCCACGCGCAGCGCGTTGAACGTCGGCACCCGTTCGCCGCCGGCGCGCACGATCCCGGCGGCGACGATGAAGTAGCGCATGCCCAGGTCGGGCGGCAGCTCCACGAACAGGCCTTCGAGCTTGGCCGGGTCGCCAGGGGGGCCCTGGTCGCCGGTGGGGCCTTGCAGGCCGATGGGTCCCTGCAGCCCGGTGGGGCCGCGATCGCCCGCCGGGCCCTTGTCGCCGGCCGGGCCCTTGTCGCCCACGGGCCCCTTGTCGCCTAGGGGTCCCTTGTCCCCGCGGGGACCTTCTTCCCCCGCTGGACCTCCGTCGCCCACCGGGCCCTGGTCGCCCGTGGGCCCCTTGTCGCCGGGCGGTCCCTTCAGCCCGGCGCCACCCGGCCCGCAGGTCACCCACTCCTGCAGCATGCGCAGGTGGCCCAGCACCGGGCGGTCGTCCTCGATCACGTCGATCGTGCCGCCGACCGTGCCGCCTGCGTTCAGCGGCACCGACAGCTGCGCCAGCAGCAGGCAGTCGTCGGCCACCGCCGGCGTGGGGCGCACCTGGCCGGGACAGCCATGGCAGGCTCCGAATTCCTCGTGCCAGCGCGGCCGCAGCTCGGTGACCCAGAAGCGCAGCGCGGCGCGCAGGTAGGCGCAGGCGTCGCCACGGGCGATGCGGAAGCGGTCCGGGGGCGAGCCGAGCAGGAACTCCGGTTCCGGCGGCGACATCGGCATGCTGCTGTCGGCCAGCAGGTGCAGGAAGTCCTCGATGCTGCCGCTGCTGCCGTCCTCGCCCACCTCGGTCACGTGGTCCAGCCAGTGCACGAAGGCGCGCACCGCCGTTTCCTCCTGCTGCGCCGGCGCGTCGAAGCGCAGTTCGAGCCGGAAGGTGTCGGCCACGCGCGAGGCCGCCATCGTGTCCGCTTCGCTGCGGCACGGTTCGCCGGGAATCGGGCGCGCATCGGTCTCGCAGGTGTCGTAGCAGAGGACGACGTACAGCGTGAGCCAGGCGGGCGAACCGGCAGCAGCCTCCAGCACACGCGGGCGGTTGCGCTCCTGCTGCAACCAGGGATTCACCAACGCGCACTGCGCAGGGGTCACCCGCACCAGGTCGCCGCGCGGCGTGACCGCGGTGCCGCAGGTGACCTGCACCTCCGGCTCCACGCCCGCGCCTTGCCGCACGCCGACCTTGAGGCCGTTGGCCGTGCCGTAGCCCACCAGGTCGCGCAGGGCCCAGCGGTCGCGGCCCGACAGCCAGGCGAATTCCTGGTCGAAGTCGTCGGCGCCCAGGATCATCCCCAGCGTGTAGCGCACGTGCTTCGTCGGGTCCGGCGCCAGCGTGTCGGCACCGGGGGAAGCGTTGTCGCAGCAGCTCATGGCCTCGCTCCTGGCTCTTGCTCTTCAGGGTCCGCCCAGGCGGGTCGACCGCCCGATGCGGTCGCGCCCCACCTGCAGGCGGTCGGGCGCGTCCTGCCCCGCGGGAGCCGCGAGGTAGGTTTCGGAAAGGGCACCGGTGCCCAGCACCATGGGACCCATCAATCCGGGGGCCCGGCTGCCCAGGTCCACCAGCGTGTCGTCGCCCAGGCGCGCTTCGCCGACGCGGAACATCGCCCAGAAGAAGCGCAGGTCGAACACCGTGTGCGCCGGCTTCTCGAGCTCCAGCACGCGGCGCGCCAGCGCCAGCCGGCGCTGCTGCGCCGTGGCGTCGTGGCGCAGGCTGCGCGGCACCGGCAGCATCACCGTGAAGCGATGGGCATGCGCGTGCATCGCGCGCACCGTGCCTTCGAACGCGAACCAGTCCGCCAGCGCCTCGCCATCGGGCGGCAGCCGGTCGGGCAGCGCGATCTCCGCGAAGGCGGCCCAGCGCGTGCGCCAGGCGGTGTTCAAGGCCGCGATGCCCTGGTGGCGCCGCGCCAGGAAGGCTTGCCACCGCCGCCGGTCGGCGCCAGGGACTTCCGCCACGAAGCGCTGCCACGCCGCGGCGCGCTGCGTGTCGGTGGGCGCATCGGCCGGCACGTCGCCCCAGGCCACCGCGCCGAGCACGCGTTGCTGGAAGGCCTGCCAGGCGGCACGCTCGCCCGCCGCACTGCCCGGCACGAAGTCCAGTTCGCGCTGCGCGAACCCGGCCCAGCCGGCCGGCGCGCCCTCGGCCAGCAAGGGGAAGCTGGCACCGGCCGGCAGGCCCAGCGCCTGCACGTAGCGCTGGCGCAGCTCGGCCCCGCCCAGCGCGGGCCGCCAACGCTGTTCGGGCGCCACCACCACGGGCAGGCCCGCGACGGCGGTGCCGACGTCGCCGGCGAGGAGGCCGGCCGTGCAGCGGGTGCGGAAGCGTTCGACGATGCGGACCGAATCCGGCCGGCGCGGCTGCGCGTCGGTGGCGAAGACCTGTTCGTCTACGCACTCGTCGAGGGCCAGCCGCAGGGCCGCCTGCAGGCCGCGCGCCGTGCCGCGCAGCGCCAGGAAGCGCATCGCATGGCGCAGCAGCAGGCGGCGCCGGTCTTCGTCCCAGGCGGGATCGAGTGCCAGCCCGAACCAGCGCCCCAGCCAGTCCAGCGCCTCGGCCGGCGTGCCGGCCGGGTCGAACAGCACCTGGGCGGCGGCGATCCGGTCCTCCATGGTGGTGAACAGGCCTTCGAAGTTGGCGAGGAAGCGGTCCAGGAAGCTCGCCGACACGGCGTCGTCGCGGTACACCGCCGGCAGGTAATGCCTCAGGTAGGAGAAGCGCGGGTACCAGGCCCGCAGGGCCTTCAGCCGCGGCGTCGCGCGGCCGTCGCCGCGCAGCACGAGGCGCACCTGCGCGAAGCGGCCCACCGCGCGCTGGAACAGCAGTTCGAAGGTGCCGCCCGCGCGGCAGGCCACCGGCGGCACGAAGGGCAGCTCGCGGCCGTCGCCCCGCGGGCGCGGGTCGGGCTCGCGCTGCCACGCGCGCGCCAGCGTCCCGGCGAGCGCATCCGGGTCCTCGCCCGTGAGCGGCGCGCCGAAGGCCGCACGTTCCTCCGGCGTGAGCGCGGCGAGCGGCATCAGTTCGCGCCAGTCGTCCGAGGCGCGCGACCATACCTCGATCGCGGTGCCGGGCGGCAGTTGCGCGTCCAGGCGCAGGCGGTGCCAGACGCAGCCCGGTTCGCCGCCATCGAGCAGCGGCGTCCACAGCTCGCCCTGCTCCGCATGGCGCGGCCGGCACTGGCCGGTCAGGCGCACCATGCGGTCGCCGCTGTCGTACCAGGCCGCGCCCTCGGCGCCCACCAGGGCCTTGCCGCTGAACAGGCGCATGGGCCAGAAGCTGGTCACCGGCACCAGCGACAGCGCGTCGCCGTCCACCTGCAGGCCGAATCCGTAGGCCTGGTTGCCGTCCGGCCCCACCACCAGCACGCGGCCGACCCAGCGCGGGTCGTCGTCCGGCTCGCGCGCCACCAGCGCGAAGTCGTGCGCGACGAAGGTGAACGGGGCGTGGTCTTCGTCCTCGATGTGCAGCGCGAGTCCTGCGGTGCTGGCCGGCGCGCCCACCATGTTGCCGCCGCGCAGCCACTGCACGGCGGCGAAGCCGTCGGCGCCCCGGCGTTCCAGCACCAGGGCGCTGCCGTCCGCCAGCACTTCGATGGCGACCGGGTCCGTGACCGCCGGCAAGGCCCAGGCCTGGTCGGCGCTCAGTGCGCGACGCGGCGCGAGCGGCCGCGGCCCCGCCGGCTGCCCGCCCCCGGGAACGAAGTCGCCCACCGCGCGCGGCGCCACCTGGCCTTCGGCATCGATGTCGAAGCGGCGGTCCAGCGGCCACACCACACGCTGCGCGCGATCCAGCACCAGCACGCCGCCGCCGGGCCGCGGCGCGAGGTCCCAGGGCGCGAACGGAACCGGCCACACGCGCTCGCGCGGCGCGCCGCCGGTATGCAGGTCGAACACCAGCAGCCCGCCGGGCGCCAGCGTGCCCACGATCAGGTAGTGGTCCTCGGTCACCGCCAATCCCTGCAGGGTGAGGACGCGCGGCCGCGGCGGCTGCGCCGGGCCGAAGCTTCCGGGCGCTGCCGGCGTCGGCTCTTCACGCACCGGCCAAAAGCGCGACACCGCGCCGTCGCCCGCATTGCGCACCAGGATCGCGTCACGATCGGGCGCGATCCAGTACCAGTTGCCGTAGGCGTCGCGCGCGGCCCCGCGTCTGTCCTCGGGCGCCACCGGCCGGTCGCCGCGGGCAGTTGGGAAGCGGAAGGCGCGCGGCCACAGCGTGATCTCGCTGCTGCCGGGCAGGAACCGCACCTGCTCCACGCTGTCGCGCGCCGCCAGCACGGAGTCGCCGGCCGGGTCGGGCGTGCGCCAGCGCGGCCAGTCGGCCGCGCCCTGCAGCAGGTGGAAGCGGGTGCCGTTGGCGTCCATGCCTCAGCACTCCTCGGGCACGACCGGCACCGGCACGAAGTTGCCGCCGGCGCGCGGGCCGCCGACGCCGGTGGTGCCGCGCACGTCGGCCACCGGCATGGCGGGACCGATGCTCACCATGATCCCGGCCACGCGTGGCAGCTGCAGCCCGCGCATGGGGATCGAAGCCTGGCTGGTGGTGTCGCTGGTGCGGGCCAGCTGCAGCTCGCGCACCGCGCTCACGCCCGCGACGCGGGCCACCACCGCCGCCAGTTCCAGGGCCACGACCCCGCGCCGCAGCGGCCAGCCGCGCGGTGCCTCGTCCTCGGAGGGCGTGAACAGCGGCAGCAGCGCCGGCACGCCGGGCACCTGCGGCGGCACGGGCGCGAGCGCCGCCCGCAGGGCCTGCTCCACCGCTTCGCGCACCTCGGCCACCGCGTGGCGGTCGCTCGCGACCTCGATGCCGACCGACAGCCACAGGTCCACGTAGTCGGCACCGCGCAGGAACACCTCGGTGGTGACCAGCCGGCGCGGCTCGATCCAGCGGCACACCGCGTCCAGGAACACGCGGTCGGGCACCGGCGCATCGGGATGCGCCGGATCGCGGCGCGGCAGCACCAGCAGCGTCACGGCGCCGGGCGCGTCGCCCGGTTCGTTCAAGCCCAGCTCGGGGCTGGATGCCGGCACCACGTCGACGCGACCGATCTCCACCCCCGGCGTGCGCCAGGTGATCGCCTCGAAATCGGCGGCGCTGACCATGCGGTCGCGGTGCTGCAGCAGGCGCTGCACCTGCTTCTCGCCCTCGGCCACCGTCTCGGCATCGGCGCCGCCCCAGGTGGCGACCGGGTTGGTGACGGTGAAGCCCGGCGGCAGCGTGGGGCCGCCCTTGATCGCGCCGGCGTTCACGTTGCCTTCGCGCCCCTCGCTCACCTCGTAGTCCGCCACCAGGGCGGCACCGAAGGGCGGGCGGGCGCCGCGCAGGCCGTCGCCGAAGCGCAGCTCGCCGGCCTCGGCTTCCAGCCGGAACACCTGCGCAGGCCGCGGGCGCGGCTGCGGCGCGCCGGGCGGCAGGCGCGGATCGGGCACCGGCACCTCGGCGCCGGCGTTGTACAGGTCGGCGACGGCCTGCCAGGCCGCGCGTTCGCCCCCCGGCGGCGCGACCTCCAGGCGCACGGTGCCGGGCAGCACCGGCCGGCGTGCCAGCTGCGCCACCTGGTCGGGCGCGCCAGTGCCGGGCGGCAAGCGCTCGCCCAGCACGCGTTCGCGCTGCGACACCATGGCGGCATTGATGCCGGCCCACAGCACGCGCGCCTTCGCCTGCTTGGCCACCGTCAGGCGCAGCCAGGTGATCACGCGATCTTCCAGCGCCGTGTCGTCCAGCGGCGGCGGGAAGTCGCCGACGCCGCTTTCCAGCGGGTCGAGGTTGGTCCACAGGCGCAAGCCGTCCTCGGCCGGCAGGGTGACCTGCAGCGTTCCCGGCAAGGTGAGCACGTCGCCGCCCATCACCGGCACCGGCCGGTAGCGCGGCACCCGCTCGGCCGCGGTGGGCGGCAGCTCGCCGCTAGCCGGCACGTCCGGCACGAAGCAGGCGAAGGGCGCCGTCGCCATCGCCGCGCTGCTGCCCGGACGCAGTTCCGCCTCGTCGCTCGCCAGCCAGGGCACCACGCCCAGCGTGAGCGTCCGGGCGGCGATCGCGGCCCGCGCCTGGTCGACGGGATCGCCCTTGCGCGCCAGCAGCGCGACCCACAGCGACTGGTCGACCGTGTCCGCCAGGTCGGCGCCCTGCGCGTCCAGCGGCACCGCTTCGTACAGCTTCGCGCTCGCCGGCAATGCGGTATTGAGGAACGAGTCGTACAGCTGCTCGTAGTAGGCGCGCAGCGCCGGCGCCTGCACCTTCAGCTCGCGCTTGGTGAACAGGCGCGCCTCCACCGGCAGCACGTCCAGCCCGCGCTCCAGCCGGTAGGGCAGCTTGCCCGCCTGCACCTCGGTGTCGGAGGGCAGCGTGACCGTTTCCAGCAGGCCGCGCTCGTTGACCAAGGTGACGATGCCGCGCGCGGCGCTCGCGCTGGCGAGCGGCACGTCCAGCAGCTGCAGGAACTTGAGCCGGTTGCGCTCGGGGACCTGGTTGGCGCGGTACAGCAGGCTTTCGGCCAGGAAGGCGAAGGCCTCCACCAGCGTGATGCCGGGGTCGCTGGCGTTGAAGTTGGTCCACTCCGGGTTGTGCACCGGGATGCGGGCGATGGCCTCGTCGCGCAGCTGCTGGTAGTTGCGGTCGTCGATGCGCGGGATGGTCAGCGGCATGGCCTGTCCTCACCCGCCCAGCGCGACCGACAGGCTCACGCGTTCCAGCGCGCGCGTCGCCACGAGGCGGTAGGTGATGGTGGCGATCGCGGCCTCGCGGTCGGCCGGGTCCGGCGCGACCTCCACCGAGGCCACCTTGATGCGCGGCTCCCATTCGGCGAGCGCGCGCTGGATGCGGTCGCGGATCGCCTGCTGGGTGGCCGCCGTGTTGGGCTCGAACAGCAGCCGCACCAGGCCGCCGCCGAACTGCGGCCGGCGGATGCGCTCGCCCTCGTCGGTCAGCAGGATGATGCGGATCGCCTCGCGCACGTTCAGCTCGCCCTGCGACCACGCAATGCGCCCGTCGGGACCCACGCGCGGTGGGAAGGCGATGCCGCGGCCGAACAGCCGCCCGGTGTCGACGCTCATGGGGAGCCTCCTCCCGTGGGCAGCTTGGCCTTCAGGCCCTTGGGGATGGGCAGGCACACGACCAGGAAGGGCAGCCAGCGGAAGATGAAGTCCAGCAGGCTGACGATGATCATCATGAGGATCAGCGCGCAGATCGTGACGATCGGGATCGACAGCGAACAGATCATGCCGATCGAGTTGCCGCCCGACTTGCACGGCCCCATGTCGCCCAGCTCCAGGTCCTTGTGCAGCGGCCAGGGCAGGATGTGCCGGATCAGGTCGATCAGCCCCAGGCCCTTGGCGCGCTGCACCTGGCCGCACAGCACGTCGCTGAGCATCAGCGCCGCGTTCTTGTCGAACTTGCGCAGGCCGGCGGGCGTGGTGTCCAGCGGCAGCGCGATGCGGATCGGCCGCGCCGGCGCATCGGGGTCGAAGAAGGAGGCGAGCTGGAAACGGGCGCTGGGCGGGCTCACCACCTCCGGCTTCAGCGGCCCGCAGTCGCAGCGCTGGTAGACGCAGCGCAGCACGAACCAGCCCTCGTCGTCCTCGGTGGTGGCGAGCGCATCGCGCAGCTTGGCCGCGAAGGGCAGCGGCGGCGCGGCCGCGGACTGCGTGGCGTCCAGTGCGTTGACGACCAGCTGCACCACCTTGTCGACCTTGGCCGCGGCGGCTTCCGCATCGGCCAGCACGCCGGCGATGGGGCCACCCTGCGGATCGGCATCCGTCGTGACATCGCGATCCGCCAAGGGCGTCACGCCGGCGAGGCCAGGATGCTGGTGGAGCCCGGCCGCGGTCCACGTGCGGCCGGAGCCGCGCACGCCAGCCAGCAGGAAGCTGAAGGCGGGCCAGGCCAGGCCGGTGCCCGGCGGCGCCGGATAGGTGCCGGTCGCCTGTTCCAGCGACTGGCGGGCATCGACGATGGCCTTCAGGACTTCGGCGAGCGTGGGCGTGATGCTGCCTGGCAGGCCTTCCCAGGGCCCGCTGGCCCGCGTGCCGGTGGAAGCCAGCCAGTCGTACAGCGCCAGCGCGCCATTGGCCAGGCTCACGCTCTCGCCCTTCACCTTGCGCCAGACCGGGTCCAGGTGATGGGCCAGGAAGTCGGCGAAATCGAGCAGCACCAGCCAGGACTGCACCTGCGCGTTCTGGTTGGCCTTGCGCGCATCGCCGATCGGGTCGCGGTCATCGTCGGCATCGACCACCTCGCTGGCGCGCGCCGCGGCCTGGACCGCGCTGCGCACGACGTTCTTCCAGGGCTCGCTGACGTCGCGCCGGAACTGCTCCTTGCGTTCGGCGATCGGGCTCGGCGTCGCCGCCACGCCCGCGCTGGTGCCGGGCGCCGGCACGGTGTCCTGCTTGCGCGTGGTCATGTATTCGTCGCGCCGTCCCACCGGCACGATGCCCGCATGCAGGCGGCGCGGCTGGCCGTTGCCGGCCTCGAAGTTCAGCGGGAACAGCGGCAGCAGTTCCTCGCCGGCCACCAGGTCCGCCTTGCTGCCGGTGGCGCCTTCGGGCACGACCCGCTGCCAGCGCGCGCCCTGCGCGTCCTTGACGAAGGCGTACTCGACGCGTGGCGTGGCCGCCGGCGCATCCTTGCCGGGACGCAGCAGCCGGCGCACGACCAGCCCCACCTGTTCGCGCCCGCCGGTGGCCAGTGCGCGGTCGGGAAAGCCGGCACGGGCGCACACCAGGTTCGCCGCCACCAGGTAGTGGCGTTGGCTGGCCGGATGGAACAGCTTGAGCGGCAGGGTGCGCGGCACCGCGTTCACCTGGGCTTGCACCTGCGCCTGCACGGTGGCCACAGCCGGCGGCGCGGTGCGCCCGAGGCGCAGGCGCTGCAGGGCGCGCGCCGGGCGCGGCAGCACCTGCGCCTGCACCAGGGCCTGCGTGTCGGCCAGCGGCGTGCGCCAGGTCTCCGGCCGCGCCACCAGCTCGCCCAGGCGCTGCGGCGAGCGCTCCAGCAAGGCCAGCAGGCGCTCCATGAAGTCGTCGCTGTCGAAGCGCAGGATCGCCGGCCGGGCCTGGTC
>CAZBDE010000013.1:25270-26907 GCA_964490415.1 uncultured Pseudoxanthomonas sp.
ACCAGCACCTCGTCGCCGTTGTCGGGGATGAACCAGCTGCCGCGGTTGTTGCCGCCCATCAGCGTGGCCAGCCGGGCCCAGGCCTCGTAGCGGCCGCCGCCGGTGTCGGGCGCCCAGGGCAGCGTCACCTTCACCCGGCCCTGGCCGTCGGGATCCTTGACGTCGCTCACCAGCGCCGGGTAGCAGCCGTACCAGCGGCCGCCCAGGCCGCCGGGCAGCCGCGCGTCGAGCACCAGGGCGAGGGCGTGGTCGGCATGCATGGCGTTCACTTCCCGATGCCCGGCCTCTCGGCCGTGAACTCGCTGCGCAGGCCCTGCCTGCCGTCGAAGCGGTGCCGCACCGAGGTCACCGTGTACTTGCCGTTGAACAAGGGCCCCAGTTCGGCCAGTTCCACGTGCGTGCCCACGCGCAGGCCGGCGGAGGCGTCGGCGACGCCGTGCGCCGTGACGAAGCGGCGCGCGCCCATGCGCAGCACCGCCTCGGCCGCCGCGCGTGCCTCGCTCTCGGTGACCGGCACCGGGTGGGCGATGTTCTCCTTGCGGACGCCCACCTTGGCCTCGAGGATGGAGATGCCGCTCTCGTCGCCGCCCAGCTCGCCGGAGATCGCCGAGGAGGTCGCCTCCGCCTGGATGCCCTGCTTGCCGGCCACGTCCCAGCCGCTCACCGTCACCGCGGTGCGCTGGCCCGCGAGATCGGCGGTGACCTCGAAGCTGCGCAGCAGGTTGCCCCATCCCAGTTGCACGCTGCCGGCGTCGCGGCTGGCGCGCTTCTTCGCATGCAGCGTGCGGCCCTCCACCCACAGTTCGGCGTCGATGGCGCGGGCCCGTTCGCGCAGGAAGGCCAGGTCGCTCTGGTTCACCTGCGCCAGGTGCTTGTGGGTCGGGCCGCTGACGTCGATCTGCGGCGTGAGGCCGTGGTCGCCCGCCACCTGCCGCAGCACGTCGGCATCGGCCACGTCGGCGAAGCTGCGGCTGCGCCGCGTCATGCGCAGGTCCTGCAGGCGGTCGTCGGCCAGCACCTTCAGCCGCGGCGGCGCGCCTTCCGGGAACACGCCCTGCAAGGCCATGATGCGGCCGTCGAACAGCGTGGCGTCGCCCAGGCGCACCTGCAGGTCCTTGCCAAAGTCCAGCAGCGCGCGGTCGAAGAACAGGAAGCCCAGGCCGTTGTCCCGCGTGCCCCAATTGCCGAACTCGATCTCCGCCCGCGCCAGGCCCTGCGTGTCCTCGCGCAGGTCGAAGGCCACCAGGGCGCTGGCGAGGTCGGCCTCCTCCTGGCCCGCGATGCGGAACTGCGGGCGGGCGGCGACGAGGGCGGAGTTGTCGGCCATGGTCGCCTCAGCTCGCCCGCACCCGCTCGGCGCGGAGATGCTCTTCCGCCAGCAGCTGCAGCAGGTCGGGTGGCTCGCGCGTGGCGGCCGGCGTTTCGCGCTCGCCCTCGCCGGCGGCAGCGGGCGCGGCAGCCTCGGGCACCACTTCGAACTCGTTGATCACCACGGGCATGTCGGTCCTCGGTCAGCGCAGCGCGGGTGGCTGCAGGTTCAGGTCGATCAGCTGGCCCGGCGCCAGCTGGCGCGGGTTCTCGATGCCGTTGGCGCTGGCGATGGCCTGCCAGTCGCCGGCGCGGCCGGCGGCCGCGGC
>CAZBDE010000014.1:0-10514 GCA_964490415.1 uncultured Pseudoxanthomonas sp.
GGTACTGGACCAGGTCGTTGGTGCCGATCGACATGAAGTCGACCGCGTCGACCAGGCCGTACACGCCGATCGCCGCGGCCGGCACCTCGATCATCGCGCCCAGCGGCGGCGCCTCGACCCGCACGCCGCGGCGGCGCACGGCGGCCACCGCGCGGCGCAGGCGGCCGCGCACCAGCAGCACTTCCTCGCGGCAGCTGACCATCGGCACCAGCACCCGCACCGGGCCATAGGCGGCGGCGCGCACGATCGCGCGCAGCTGGGTGTCGAACACCCGGTCGTACAGCAGCGACAGGCGCACGCCGCGCACGCCCAGCGCCGGGTTGTCCTCGTTGGCCAGGCTCAGGCCGGTGCGGTCGGCCTTGTCGGCGCCCAGGTCCAGCGTGCGGAAGGTGACCGGGCGGCCGTCCATGCCCAGCACCGCGTCCCGGTAGACCTGGAACTGCTCGTCCTCGTCCGGCAGTTCGGTGCGCTGCAGGAACAGGAATTCGGTGCGGAACAGGCCGACGCCGGCCGCGCCCAGCGCATGCGCGCGGGCCACGTCCTCGTGCGACTCGGCATTGGCGTACAGCGCGATGTCGACCCCGTCGAGGGTGCGGGTCGGCTTGTGCCGCAGCCGTTCCAGGTCGCGGAACGCGCGCGCGTCCAGTTGCTTGCGCTGCTGGTAGCGGTGCAGGTCGGCGGCGTCGGGGTCGAGCACGACCTCGCCGGTCTCGCCGTTGACCATCACCACGTCGCCGTCGTTGGCCCGCGCCAGCGCGTCGGCCGCGCCGACCACCAGCGGCAGGTGCAGGCTGCGTGCCAGGATCGCGCTGTGCGAGAGCGGGCTGCCGGCGGAGGAGACGACCGCGACCACGCCCTGCGCCTGCAGCTGGGCCAGTTCCGAGGGGGCGACGTTGTCGCAGACCAGTACTTCGCCCGCGGTGCCGCGCGGCACCGGTTCGGCGCGGTGCAGGTGCGCGTTGATCCGGCCGATGATGTGGTCGAGGTCGTCGAGCCGGCTCTTCAGGTACGGGTCGTCCATCGACTCGAACACCGCCGCCAGGCGGTCGCGCTGCAGGCGCAGCGCGTAGGCGGCGGAGTAGCGCTCCATCCGCACCAGCGCGTCCAGCGCGGCGACCAGTTCGGGATCGTCGAGCAGCAGCGCGTGCAGGTCGATGAACTCGACCGCCTCCTTCGACAGCGCACCCTGCAGCTTGACCCGCAGCGCGCGCATCTCGGCGCGCGCTGCCTCGATGGCCTCCTGCAGGCGCTGGACCTCGGCCTCGACCCTGGCGGCGGGGACGCGCTGCTCGGCGACCTCCAGCACGTGCGGCAGGCGCACGCGGGCGCGGCCCAGGGCCAGGCCGCGCGACGCGCCATGGCCGGCGAAGGCCTGCCTCACCGGGGGCCGTCCCGGCGTGCCCTGCCGGCATGCGCGACGCTGGGCTGCGTCCGCGCGCGGCGGCGGCCCGGCACGCCCATGCTCAGGCGTCCTCGTCGAAACGCCGTTCGAACAGGGAGACGATGGCGTCCATCGCGGCGGCTTCGTCCGCGCCGTCGGTGCGCACGGTCACCGGGGTGCCCTGGCCGGCGGCCAGCAGCATCACTCCCATGATGCTCTTGGCGTTGATCTCGCGACCCTTCGCCTGCAGCGTCACCGTGCAGCGGAACGGCGCCAGTTCCTGCACGAGCTTGGCGGTGGCCCGGGCATGCAGGCCGAGGCGGTTGGATACGGTGAGTTCACGTTCAAGCATCGTCGATGATCGCTCCATTGCGCGTACCTGCCGCCGCAGTGGCGGGCAGGTGGTCCAGTCCCTGTTCCGGATAGTTCATCACCCGCAGCAGCATCGGCAGGCTCAGCGCCGCCACCCGCCGTACCGGCGTGCCCAGCCTGGCCACCTTCGCGGCCAGGTTGCTCGGGCTGGCGCCGTAGAGGTCGGTCAGCACCAGCACGCCGTCCCCGCCATCGACCTTGCGCAGCGCCGCCGAAGCGGCCGGCAGCAGCTGGTCCAGGTCGGCGTCGAACGGCACTTCGAAGGCTTCCGCCCGCAGCGGCAGGGTGCGCAGCAGGGTGGTCGCCACCGCCAGCAATGCACTGCCGACGCCGGGATGGGTGATCAGGAGAATGCCACAGGCCATGGCGGAAAGTTAACAGAGCGCTATGGCCGGCGTCAGCGTGACTTTCGGCCGTCCGCCCGGGGTGGCCGCCGGGTGTCCACGCGATGGCCCGGGACAATGGGGCCGGCGGACCCGGTGTCAGTCCTGCTCGCGGTGGTAGGTGGCGACCTCTTCCCAGCCTTGCGCGCGGGCATGGGCGGCCAGGCGTTCGGCCAGGTACACCGAGCGGTGCTTGCCGCCGGTGCAGCCGAAGGCCACGGTCACGTAGGCGCGGGTTTCGTTGCGCAGCTTCGGCAGCCAGGTGTCGAGGAAGCCGGAGACCTGGGCCACGTAGGCGGCCACTTCCGGGTCCGCGTCCAGCGAGTCGCGGACCCGCGGGTCGCGGCCGGTGAGCGGGCGCAGTTCCGGGTCCCAGTGCGGGTTGGGCAGGACCCGGGCGTCGAAAACGAAGTCCGCCTCCTCCGGCACGCCGCGCCTGTAGGCGAAGGACTCGAACAGCAGCGACAGCCCCGGGCTGTGCTCCAGGGCGAAGCCGGTGATCACCCGGCGGCGCAGCTGGTGCACGTTGAGCGCGCTGGTGTCGATCACCGCGTCGGCCTCCTCGCGCAGCGGCCGGGTCAGCGCGCGCTCGCGCGCCAGCGCCTCGGGCAGCGAAAGCCCCAGCCGGGTCAGCGGATGCCGGCGCCGGGTGTCGGCGAAGCGGCGCAGCAGCACTTCGTCGCTGGCCTCGAAATACAGCAGGCGCGCATCGACGCCCAGCGTGGCGGCGACCGCGCGCCATTCGGACAGCCGGCTCAGGTCGCTGTCGCGGCTGCGCACGTCGATGCCCACCGCCATGCGCGGCGGCAGCCCGTCCTCGCGCATCAGGCTGCGCACGAACGCCGGCAGCAGGTCCACCGGCAGGTTGTCGGCGCAGTAGTAGTCCAGGTCCTCGAAGGTCTTCAGCGCCACCGATTTGCCCGAGCCGGACAGGCCGCTGACGATGACCAGGGTGGGCTGGACCGCGTTCATGGCCCGCGCCGCTCGAGCAGGTTGCTGTGGCGGGCGATGAACATCGCCGCCGGATCGATGCCCTTGGTGCGCAGGATGTGCAGCCGCGTGGCCGCCTCGGTCAGCACCGCCAGGTTGCGGCCGGGCATCACCGGCAGGGTGATCAGCGGCACGTCCAGGTCGAGCACGTGGCGCTTGCCCGAATCGCCGGTCAGGCGCTCGTAGCCGTGCGGGTTGGGCTCGGTCATCGGCCGGGTCAGGTGCACGATCAGGCGCAGGTACTTGTTCTTCTTCACCGCGGTGTCGCCGAACATCTCGCGCACGTTGAGCACGCCCAGGCCGCGCACTTCCAGCAGGTCCTGCAGCAGTTCCGGGCAGGTGCCGTCGAGCACGTCCGGGGCGATCTGGGTGAACTCGGGCGCGTCGTCGGCGACCAGGCGGTGGCCGCGGCTGAGCAGTTCCAGGGCCAGCTCGCTCTTGCCCGAACCGGCTTCGCCGGTGATCAGCACGCCGATCGAGTAGATCTCCATGAACACGCCGTGCAGGGTGACGCGCGGCGCCAGGGTGCGGGCGAGGTGGTAGGAGAGGTGGTTGAGCAGCTCGTGGCCGCGCTTGGGCGAGATCCACAGCGGGGTCTCGCTTTCCTCGGCGGCGGTGCGCAGGTCCTCCGGGCAGGACTGGTTCTTGCTGATCACCAGCGCCAGCGGCCGGAACTGGGTGATCTTCTCGATCGTTTCCCAGCGCAGGCGCGCGTCGAGCGAATCCAGCCAGGTCAGCTCTTCGCTGCCGAGGATCTGCACCTTGTTCGGGTACACCGCGTTGAGGTAGCCGGCCAGCGAGGGCCGGCGCGCGTTGGTGTCGCCGGACTCGATGCCGCGGCTGCCGCCCTTCTGTCCGGCCAGCCAGCGCAGGCCCAGCTTCTCCTGCTGCTGGTCGAACAGCTCGCGCGCGGTGATGCTGGCGTTCCTCATGCGGCCCGGGTCTCGGCTTGGGGATGCCGCATTGTGCCCACACCGGTGGCGCGAGGGCCACCGGCGGGGCGGGGCGCGCGGGTCAGAGCGCGTCGGCCACCCGCGGGGCGTGGTGGTCCTGCTGCTTTTCCTTGTGCTTCAGGATCTGCCGGTCCAGCTTGTCGGCCAGCAGGTCGATGGCCGCGTACATGTTCTCGCCCTCGGCATCGGCATGCAGGGTACGGCCGGGAACGGTCAGGTTGGCTTCGGCGTGGTGCGCCGGCTTGCGCAGGCCCAGCTGGACGCGGACCTCGATGGGCTGGTCGAAATGGCGGTCGAGGCGTTGCAGCTTGTTCTCGACGTACTCCTGCAGCGCCGGGGTGACCTCGAGCTGCTGGCCATAGGTTTCGATGCGCATCATGAACCTCCTTGGTCGTTGCCGCGTTGGCGGCCCCGCCCGGGGGCGTTTCGATCGCTACTTCCGTCTCAACCGATCCGGACCCGCTCGTGCGAAGCCGAGATGTTCATGGCTTCACGATACTTCGCCACGGTCCTCCGCGCCACCGGGATGCCGGATTGTTTCAGCAGGTCGGCCAGCTTGGCGTCAGACAGCGGCTTGCGCGGGTTCTCGTCGTCGATGAGACGACGGAGCATGGCCTGGATCGCGGTGCTGGAGGCCTCGCCGCCGCCCTCGGTGTCGATGCCCGAGGCGAAGAACGCCTTCAGCGGCAGGGTGCCGCGCGGGGTGCGCACGTACTTGCGCGCGATGGCGCGCGAGACGGTGGATTCGTGCAGGCCGATCTCGCCGGCGATCTCGCGCAGGGTCAGCGGGCGCAGCGCCTGTTCGCCGAACTCGAGGAAGCCGGCCTGCATGCGCAGCAGGCAGCGCATCACCTTCAACAGCGTTTCGCCGCGTGCCTCCAGGCTCTTGAGCAGCCAGCGCGCCTCCTGCAGCTGGGTGCGCAGGTAGCCGGCGTCGCTTTCGCCGCAGCGGCGGATCATCTGTTCGTAGCCGCGGTGGATCGACACCCGCGGCATCGCCTGCTGCGACAGCGCCACCTTCCAGACGCCGCGCTGGCGCCAGACCACGCAGTCGGGGATCACGTAGTTGTCCGGGTCGACTTCGCCGACCTGCTTGCCCGGGCGCGGGTCCAGCGAGCGCACCAGTTGCACGGCCTGTTCGACCGCGTCCAGGGGCGCGCGCAGCTCCTGGGCGATGCCGGCGATGCCGCTGCGCGGCAGCCGCTCCAGCGGGCCGTCGACGATGCGCAGGGCCAGTTCGCGGCCGGGCGTGCCGTCGGGCAGCACCTGCAACTGCAGGTGCAGGCATTCGCCGAGGTTGCGCGCGCCGATCCCGACCGGGTCGAAGCGCTGCAGCTGGTGCAGCACGGTGAGGATCTCGTCCTCGTCGGCGTGGACCTCGGGCAGCAGGGTCTCGGCGATGGCCGACAGCGGTTCGCGCAGGTAGCCGTCCTCGTCCAGCGCATCGATCAGCGCCGCGCCGATGCGGCGGTCGCGTTCGTGCAGCGGCGACAGGTGCAGCTGCCAGAGCAGGTGGTCGGCCAGGTTCTCCGGCTCGGCCATGCGTTCGGCCGCGTCCTCGCGGTCGTCCTCGCCACCGCCGCCGCTGCCACCGCCGCCGCTGCCACCACCCAGGCCGCCTTCCCAGCTGCCGGCGTCCGGCATCCAGTCGTCGTCGGCCGCCTCGCGCGGCGCCTCGGCCGCGTCGCCCGCCTCGGCCGTGCCGTCGCCGGAGGACTTGCCGTCGACAGGGGTGGGGGCGTCGTAGGGAGCGTCCTCGGTCCACTCCAGCAACGGATTGGTCTCGATCGCCTCGGCGACCTCGGCCTGCAGCTCCAGGGTGGACATCTGCAACAGGCGTATCGCCTGACGCAGCTGCGGCGTCATGACGAGGTGCTGTCCCAGCGATGTCTGCAGCCGTACCTTCATGTCCCTGCCAGGTGTGAGCGACGGGACTGCCGGCCGGGGGCGCTCCTCCGGGAGCTACAGGCGGAAGGTGTCCCCGAGGTAGACCCGGCGCACGTCCGGATCCGCCAGCAGCGCGTCCGGTGCCCCCTGCGCCAGAACGCTTCCCTCGGCGAGGATATACGCCCGGTCGCAGATTCCCAAGGTCTCGCGCACGTTGTGGTCGGTGATGAGCACGCCGATGCCGCGGTTCTTGAGGTGGGTCACGATGCGCTGGATCTCGCCGACCGAGATCGGGTCGACGCCGGCGAAGGGCTCGTCCAGCAGCATCAGGCGCGGCCGCGCGGCCAGCGCGCGGGCGATCTCGCAGCGGCGGCGCTCGCCGCCCGACAGGCTGGCGCCGAGCTGGTCGGCGACGTGGCCGATCTGCAGTTCGTCCAGCAGCGAGGACAGCTCGCGGTCGATGCCGTCGCTGTCCAGGTCCTCGCGCAGCTCCAGCACCAGGCGCAGGTTGCCGGCCACGGTCAGCTTGCGGAACACCGAGGCTTCCTGCGGCAGGTAGCCCACGCCCAGGCGGGCGCGGGTGTGCATCGGTTCGGCGGTGATGTCGCGGCCGTCGAGCACGATCCGCCCGGCGTCGGCGGCGACCAGGCCGACGATCATGTAGAAGCAGGTGGTCTTGCCGGCGCCGTTGGGGCCGAGCAGTCCGACCACTTCGCCCGCGTCCAGGCTCAGGCCGAAGTCGCGGACGACCTCGCGCTGCCTGTAGCGCTTGCGCAGGCCTTCGGCGACGAGCATCAGTTGCTCCCCTTGGCGGGCGTGGCCGCGGCCTTGGGCTGGATCACGGTGCGCACGCGGGTGCCGTCGCCGCCGCTCTGCATCTGCCCGGTGCCCATGTTGTAGACCATCCGCTGGCCGCTGTTGCTGCCGCGCGGCGATTCGATCTTGAAGTTGCCGGTCAGGGTCAGGGTCTCGCTGCCGGGCGCGTAGACGATGCGGTCGGCGGTGGCGTTCATCATCGTGCCGTCGTCCATCTGCTGCTTCATCGTCGCCTGCCGGCCGGTGAGGATCACCTGGTCGATCTCGCCGTTGCGCTGCACGACTTCGGCGCGGTCGGCGCGGATCTCCAGGGTGCCCTGGACGATCACCACGTTGCCGCTGAACACGCAGCGCGAATTGGCGTCGGCCTGGTTGCAGTCGGAGCTGTCCGAATCCAGGGTCATCGGCTGGTTGCGGTCCGCGGTCCTGGCCAGCGCGAGCGCCGGGGCAAGCGCCACCAGCACGAGCAGGGCCGGCGCGAGCAGGGCCGGCAGCCGGGGGCGCTGGGCCGGGTTACCGGCGCGGGGTGGGTTCATAGCGGGTCTGGACCTGGGAAAGGAACTGGTACTGCCGGGTCTGCAGGTTGGCCTGGAAGCCGACGCCGGTCTGCATGATACCCGGGCGGGTGAGGGTGACACGGTCGTCGGTGCGGGCCAGGTTCTGGTCCGGCAGCAGCTCGAGGGTGTCGGTGCGGAAGGTGGTCGGGACCGGATGGCCTTCGGTGCTGTCGCCGGCGACATTCCCGGTGAGCCGGGCCAGGTCGCCTTCGGCGTTGATCCAGCCCTGGTCCGCGCCGAGCCGCCAGGCGCCGTCCTGGCCGGGCACATGGAACACCGGCCGGTCGATCGCCAGGCTCTCGTCCTCGCGGTTGCGCTGCAGTTCGGGCGCCTTCAGGCGCAGCGACTCGGTGCCGTCCTTGCCCAGCATCACCAGCTCGAAGTCGCGCAGCACGTAGTCCGAGCGCAGCCCGGTGGAAACCTCGGGCTCGCTGCGGTCGCGCATGTGCCAGGCCGACCACCCGCTGACGATCGCGGCCACCAGCAGCACCAGGCCGAGCAGGGTCCGCCAGCTCATGCCTGGCGCCCGTCGCGCGATCCGTGGCTGCCGGCGAGGATCTCCGCCACGTGGCCCTGCGCGGCCAGCAGCACGTCGCAGACTTCGCGCACCGCGCCTTCGCCGGCGGACGCGCGGGTGCGCCAGTGCACGATTTCGGCGATCCACGGGTGCGCGTTGGCCGGCGCGACGGCGAGGCCGACCGTGCGCAGGCAGTCCAGGTCGGGCAGGTCGTCGCCGACGAAGCAGGCCTGCTCGCGGCTGAGGCCGTGGCGTCCGATCAGCTGGTCCATGCAGGCCAGCTTGTCGAGCACGCCGATGTGGGTGTCCAGGCCGAGGTCGGCGCCGCGCTTCTGCGCCACCAGGCTGGGCCTGGCGGTGATCAGCGCGACCTGGAAGCCGAAGCGGCGCAGCTGGGTCAGGCCCTGGCCGTCGAGCACGCTGAAGGACTTCATCTCGTTGCCGGCACTGTCGAAGTACAGGCGGCCGTCGGTGAGCGTGCCGTCCACGTCCAGGCACAGCAGGCCGATGCGCGCGGCGCGCTGGCGGATGTCGTCGTCGACGAGGGCGAGGGGGTCGTAAGGCACGCGGGGCTCTGGGCTGAAGTGTCCGGGGTTAAACCACGCGGGCGCGCAACAGGTCGTGAATGTTCAGCGCGCCGACCGCGCGGCCGGCATCGTCGACCACGATCAGGCCGTTGATCCGGTGCTGCTCCATCAGCCGTGCCGCTTCCGTCGCCATGCGTCCTGCGCGCACCGTGCGCGGGTTGCGGGTCATCACTTCGGCGATCGGCGCCTGGCGGACGTCCAGGCCCTGGTCCAGCGCGCGGCGCAGGTCGCCGTCGGTGAAGATGCCGAGCAGGGTGCCGGCGTCGTCGACCACCGCGGTCATGCCCAGCCGCTTGCGGCTCATCTCGACCAGCGCCTCGGCGACGGTGGCGCCGGCACCGACGCGCGGCAGGGCGTCGCCGCCGTGCATCACGTCGTCGATGTGCAGCAGCAGGCGGCGGCCGAGGCTGCCGGCCGGGTGCGAGCGGGCGAAGTCGTCGGCGGTGAAGCCGCGCGCCTCGAGCAGGGCCACCGCCAGCGCGTCGCCGAGGGCCAGGGTGGCGGTGGTGCTGGAGGTCGGCGCCAGGTGCAGCGGGCAGGCCTCGGCGGGCACCGACACGTCAAGGTGCACGTCGGACTCGCGCGCCAGGCTGGACTGCGGCCGGCCGGTCATCGCGATCACCGTGTTGCCCTGGCGGCGCAGCGCCGGCAGCAGCATCAGGATTTCGTCGGATTCGCCGGAATAGGAAATCGCCAGGACCACGTCGGCGTCGGTGATCATGCCCAGGTCGCCGTGGCCGGCCTCGCCGGGGTGGACGAAGAACGCGGGGGTGCCGGTGGAGGCCAGGGTCGCGGCGATCTTGCGCGCGATGTGCCCCGACTTGCCCATGCCGGTGGCGACCACGCGGCCGCGGCCGGCCATGACCCGCGCGCAGGCGCGGGCGAAATCGGCGCCGATGCGGGCGCCGACCGCGGCCAGCGCCTGGCCTTCGATCTCGAGCACGCGGCGGCCGCTGGCGACCAGGCCGGCCTCGCCGGCGGGGGCGGGTGGCGCGGGCGTCGCCTCGGGGGTTGCCGCCGGAAGCGGGGACTGGCTCATGCGGGTTCGGTCCGGGAGGCCCGGATTCGCTAGAATGCAGGGCTTCATTCTAGGCCAAGCGATCCATGGACGCCGATACCATCCGCCGTATGATCGAGGACGGCCTGCCCGGTGCCCGCGCGCAGGTGCAGGGCGACGATGGCGTCCATTTCGAGGCCACCGTGGTCGCCGAGGCCTTCCGCGGCAAGCTGCCGCTGGCCCGCCACCGCATGGTCTACGCCACCCTGGGCGAGCTGATGGGCGGGGCGATCCACGCGCTGGCCCTGAAGACCGTCACCCCCGACGAGGCGGCCTGAGCCGCCGCGCCCGTCATCCCTTCACGGATTTTCCTCCCAAAGCCCCATGCAGAAGATCGTAGTCAGCGGCGGCGTGCCGCTCCGCGGCGAAGTCGCCATTTCCGGCGCCAAGAACGCCGTGCTCCCCGTCCTGTGCGCGACCCTGCTGGCCGACGCGCCGGTGGAGATCCTCAACGTCCCGCACCTGCACGACGTGGTCACCACGATCAAGCTGCTGGGCGAGCTGGGCGCCGGGGTCGAGTTCGACCAGGGCACGCTCTCGCGCGGCAGCAGCCTGGTGGTGGATCCGCGCACGGTGGACCAGCACGTGGCGCCGTACGAACTGGTCAGGACCATGCGCGCCTCGATCCTGGTGCTCGGCCCGCTGCTGGCCCGCCACGGCGCGGCGGAGGTCTCGCTGCCGGGCGGCTGCGCGATCGGCTCGCGGCCGGTGGACCAGCACATCAAGGGCCTGCAGGCGCTGGGCGCCGAGATCAGCGTGGAGAACGGCTTCATCAAGGCGCGCGCGGCGCGGTTGAAGGGCGCGCGCTTCGTCTTCGACATGGTCACCGTGACCGGCACCGAGAACGTGATGGCCGCGGCCACCCTGGCCGAGGGCACCACCGTGCTGGAGAACGCGGCGATGGAGCCGGAGGTCACCGACCTGGCCGACTGCCTCAACGCGCTGGGCGCGAGGATCGAAGGCGCCGGGACCTCGCGGATCACCATCCAGGGCGTGGAGCGGCTGAGCGGCGGG
>CAZBDE010000014.1:10524-26538 GCA_964490415.1 uncultured Pseudoxanthomonas sp.
CACGCGGTGCTGCCGGACCGGATCGAGACCGGCACCTTCCTGGTCGCCGCAGCGATGACCGGCGGCCGCATCACCGCGCGCCGCGCACGCCCGGACACGCTGGACGCGGTGCTGGTCAAGCTGGCCGAGGCCGGTGCCGAGGTCACCACCACCGCGGACAGCATCACCGTGGACATGCATGGCAAGCGGCCGCGCGCGGTGAGCCTGACCACCGCGCCGTATCCGGCGTTCCCGACCGACATGCAGGCGCAGTTCATGGCGCTCAACTGCGTGGCCGAGGGCGTGGGCGTGATCAGCGAGACGATCTTCGAGAACCGCTTCATGCACGTCAACGAACTGCTGCGGCTGGGCGCGGACATCCAGATCGACGGCCATACCGCGATCGTGCGCGGCGCCGAGCGGCTCAGCGGCGCGCCGGTGATGGCGACCGACCTGCGGGCCTCGGCCTCGCTGATCCTGGCGGGCCTGGTCGCCGAGGGCGAGACCACCATCGACCGCATCTACCACCTCGATCGCGGCTACGAGAACATCGAGGAAAAGCTCGGCGCGCTCGGCGCGCGGATCCGCAGGATCGCAGGCTGATGCTGCTGCGCGGCCGACTGACCCCGCGGCGCAAGGCCCTGCTCGGCCTGCTGGCGGTGCTGCTGCTGGCGATCGGCTGGGCCGGCTGGGCCGGCGTCGCCGCCACCCGCGGCATCGAGACCGCCGACATGGACTGGGACGGCGACGGCACGGTCAGCCGCACCGAGATCTTCCAGTCGTTCTACGCGGTCACCGCCACCCGCGAGCGCGAAGGCAACCGCGAGTGCACCACGTTCCGTTGGGGACGCGGCGGCGACGTGATACGGGTCGATTGCCGGACCGTGTTCGGCGAAGAAGCGCGCGCCGGCGAATAACCGGCGGCGGATCGCCCGGCCACGTCCGCCCGGCCGCCGGGGGCCAGGCGGGCACGCCGCAGCTCAGTGCAACGAGCGGATGGTCAGTTCCATCGTGTCCACGCCGTTCTCGCGCTGCAGGATGCGCGCCGGCACCGGCAGGCCGGGCACGATCCACGCATACATCTCGCGCTTGTCGGTACGGCGCACGACCTTGGTCGCTTCCTTGCTCACGCCCTGGACCGTGACCTGCTCCTTGCCGACCACGTCCCACTGCAGCGGGCGCACCCGGCCCTCGTCGACCATGCGGTAGCTCAGCGGCTTGCCGGCGGCCAGGTCGCGGGCGACGGCCAGGTTGATCAGCAGCGCGTCCATGTCGCCGGCCTGCAGCTTCACCGGGCCGCGGCGCTCGGGCTTGACGTCGCCGGTCCAGGTGGCCTGCCCGGCGGTCCAGTCGTACTGGGCGTCGACCGACTTCTTCTTGATCAGCGCCACCGCGCGGTCGCTGCTGCTGAGCGGGCGCAGCCGGCCCTGGTGCTCCTCGAACACGGTGCTCTGGCTCAGGTCGGCGACCTGGTTGCGGATGTTGAGGCTGTATTTCCAGCGGTTTCCGTCCTGGCGCGCCAGGGTCATGCTGCCGGTGGCCTGCATGCCCAGGTAGCTGGCCTGGTATTCGGCGGTGAACGGCTCCAGCGCCGCGGCCTGTGCGGTGCCGGTGCCCAGCGCCAGCAGCAGGAACAACGCAGGGAGCCGGGCGCGGAAGCGGCGGGCGGAAAAGATGGGGGGGCGTCCAGTCATGGGGGTCACACTCCTCGGTATTCGACCAGGCGCAGGTCGATTTCGTCCTCGCCGTCCTTGCGCTGCAGGATGCGGATCGGGGTCGGTACGCCGCTGGCGACCCACAATACCGTCTCGTCGCCGGGCTTGTCGGTGCGTGCGACGCGCAATGCGTCGTAGCTCATGTCGCCGACGGCCATGATCTCCGGTTCGGCGGACACCTGGTAGACGTGGTCGCGGGCGCGGCCGACGTCGACCAGGCGGTAGTGCAGGGTCGCGCCCGGGCGGGCGTCGCGCATGATCGCCAGGTTGAGCAGCAGCGCGCTCATGTCGCCGGCATGCAGTTCCAGCGGCGCCTGCCGGTTCTTCTTGATCTTGCCGTCCCAGCGCGCCTGCATCTTCGACCAGTCGTAGGTGCCGGTGGCGCGCTGGTCGAACAGCAGCGCCTTGCGCACCGTGCTCTGGCTGAGCGGACGGTACTGGCCCCCGGCCTCGTCGAACACGGTGCTCTGCTCGATCTTCAGCCGGGTCATGCCGGCGATGCCGCGATCGCCCGCGATCGACAGG
Source organism: uncultured Pseudoxanthomonas sp. (assembly GCA_964490415.1). Classification (GTDB taxonomy): domain Bacteria; phylum Pseudomonadota; class Gammaproteobacteria; order Xanthomonadales; family Xanthomonadaceae; genus Pseudoxanthomonas. Next base: position 12,744 of record CAZBDE010000014.1, read on the forward strand.
TCCATGCGCCAGAGGCCGTTGTCGTTGCGCGACAGCTGCATGCTGGCGTTGCCGGCGGGCTTGCCCTGGTAATGGGCTTCGTAGGTGGCGAAGAACGGCTCCAGCGGCTGCGGCTGCGTCGCGTCCGTCGCGGCGGCGGCCTCGGTCGGCTGCGCAGGCTCGACCTGCGCGGCCGCCTGCCAGGCCAAGGCCGCCAGGCACAGCCCGGCGAGGCCGAGGAGGCGGCTGGATCGTGGTGCGTGCTGCTGCGGTTGCTGCATGGGGGGCGTTCTGGGGAAGGGGTTCCAGCATGCCCGCGGAGCGGTGTCAGCCGCGTGATCCCGGGCACAGGATGCCCCCGGAATCTAGTTGCAGCGGGCCAAACAGCGGCTGACCGTCGAGCCGGACCTGACCGTCGCGTTCAGCCAGCCGGCCGGCGGCGGCCAGGGCCAGGGCGGCCACCACCAGGCGGTGCTCCTGCGGCAGCAGGCGCGCGGCCAGCGATTCGGGCGTGTCCCCGGGCCGCACCGGGATGCGGACCTGGGCGACCACCGCGCCGGCGTCGAGCTCGGGCACGACGAAATGCACGCTGGCTCCGTGCTCGGCATCGCCGCCCTCGAGGGCGCGGGCGTGGGTGTGCAGGCCCTTGTACCGTGGCAGCAGCGAGGGATGCACGTTGAGCAGGCGGCCATCGAAGCGACGCACGAAGGCGTCGCCGAGGATGCGCATGTAGCCGGCGCAGAGCACCCAGTCCGGATCGGCTGCGGCGACCGCGTCGGCGAGTTCGGCGTCGAAGCCGGCACGATCCGGATAGCCGCGCGCGGCGCGGCTCCAGCGCAGCGCGGGCGCGACCTTCAGCAGCGCCGCCGCCGGGCGGTCGGAGAACACGCCGGCGATCTCCGCATGGAGGCGGCCGTCGGCGATGGCGTCGAGCACGGCCTGCAGGTTGCTGCCGCGGCCGGACACCAGCACCGCCAGGCGCGGCTTGCGTCCGGAGGAGGAAGCCATGGCGCCGGGGTCAGCCGATGTGGACGCGTTCGCCGTCGCCGGCGGCCGCCACGACCTGGCCGATCGGGCGGTGCGCCAGGCCCAGCGCGTCCAGGCTGGCGCCGACCGCGGCCACCGCTTCCTGCGGCAGCACCAGCACGAAGCCGACGCCGCAGTTGAAGGTTCGCCACATCTCCGCGTCGGCCACCGCGCCTTCGCGCTGCAGCCAGTCGAACACCGGCGGCAGCACGATCGCCGAGGCTTCGATGTCCAGGCCCAGGCCGTCCGGGATGACCCGGATGATGTTCTCGGTCAGGCCGCCGCCGGTGATGTGCGCCATCGCGTGGATCGCATCGCCGTGCCCGCGCAGCAGCGACAGCACCGGCTTCACGTACAGCCGGGTCGGTGCCATCAGCGCGTCGGCCAGGGCCACGCCGCCGACCTGCACGTCCGCCGGCCGGCCGGCGCGGTCGTAGATGCGGCGGACCAGCGAATACCCGTTCGAATGCGGGCCGGAGGAGGCGATGCCGAGCAGCACGTCGCCGGCACGCACCTTCGCCCCGTCGAGCAGCTGCGACTTCTCCACCGCGCCGACGGTGAAGCCGGCCAGGTCGTATTCGCCCGGCGGGTACATGTCCGGCATCTCGGCGGTCTCGCCGCCGATCAGCGCGCAGCCGGCCTCGGTGCAGCCGGCGGCAATGCCGCCGACCACGGCCACGGTCGTCTCCACGTCGAGCTTGCCGGTGGCGAAGTAGTCGAGGAAGAACAGCGGCTCGGCGCCCTGGACCAGCACGTCGTTGACGCACATCGCGACCAGGTCGATGCCGATGGTGTCGTGGCGGCCCAGCTGCTGGGCCAGCTTGAGCTTGGTGCCGACGCCGTCGGTGCCGGAGACCAGCACCGGCTCGCGGTACTTGCCGGACAGGTCGAACAGCGCGCCGAAGCCGCCCAGCCCGCCCATCACCTCGGGCCGGAAGCTGCGCCTGACCAGCGGCTTGATCCGCTCGACCACCTCGTTGCCGGCGTCGATGTCCACGCCCGCGTCGCGGTAGGTGAGGGGAGCGGGCGTCGGGGTCTGGCTCACGTGCGGGGCCTGCGCTGGAAACGGGGGGAAGGGCGCGATTCTACCAGCCGGCCCGGGAGCCGGCCCGCCGCCGGCGCCGCCGGCGCCGGCGTACACATCCCGTCGATTGGCGTGCCGCCCGCATTCGGGCAACAATTCGGGGCGTCCGTTCGACGCCCGCCGAGGAAAGCCCCGCATGCGAGCCAGCCGCGCCCTCCCGGGCCCGATCCCGATCCCGTGTCCGCCCCTGAAGCGATGGGGCCTGTCCGGCGTGCTGTGCCTGTCCGGGCTGCTCGGCCTGGCCGCGGTGCCCGCCGCGCAGGCGCAGGACGGCATGCGCACCGAAGGCGACGTGGCCAGCGCGCAGGGCCTGTACGCGGCCGAGGTGCCGGTGAACAGCCAGACCGCGGACGCGCGCGAGGCCGGTTTCGCCCGCGCCCTGGCCCGGGTGCTGGAGAAGCTGTCCGGCGATGCCGGCATCGTCACCCGCCCCGGCGTGGCCCAGGAACTGCGCAACGCCAAGGCCTACGTCGACAGTTACGACTTCCGCCAGGACCAGGGGGTGTCGGCGACAGGCGCACCGACCTTCCGCACCATGCTGGTGGTGCGCTTCGTGCCCGAGGCAGTGGATTCGATGACCGCGGCGCTGGGCCTGCCGGTGTGGCCGCAGCCGCGGCCCAGGCCGGTGCTGTGGCTGGCGATCGACGACGGCAGCGGCCCGCGCCTGCTCAGCACCGGCCAGGTCAACGCCGCGCGCAGCGTGCTCGACCGCGCCGAGGAGCGCGGCTACCGCCTGGGCCTGCCCGCCGGCGGCGCCGCCGAACAGGCCGCGGTGGGCGCGATCTGGCGCGGCGACGCGGCCGCGGTGGCGCGCGCGTCGGCCCCCTACAGCCCGCCGATGCAGCTGATCGGCAAGCTCTACCGCAGCGGCGCGGGCTGGACCGCGGACTGGACGTTCGTCGATTCCGGCCGCGTGCTTGGCACCCGCTCGATCAGCGACAGCGATGCGCGCCGGGCCATGGCCAGCGGCGCCGACCTGGCCGCCGAGGCGCTGTTCCAGCGCTACGCCAAGGTGGCGCCGTCCGAACCGGCCGGGACCTACCGGGTCGCCTTCACCGGCCTGCGCAGCGCCGAGGACTACCTGCGCGTGTCGGCGATGCTGCAGAAGATGCCGGTGGTGCGCCGGATCGCGCCGGCCCGCGCTGACGGCGACCGTGCCGAGTTCGACCTGGACCTGCTCACCGGCATGTCCGGCTTCGACCGCATGCTCGGCGGCGATGCGCCGGTGGTGGCGGTGGAAGGCATGCAGGCGGAGTACCGGATCCGATGAACGCCAACCGGGACGAAGCCCCCGAATTCGAGATCGCCCGTTTCCTGCGCCAGCTCAGGTGGCTGGCGGTGGCCGCGGTGGTGGTATGGCTGGTGCTGCTGCTGGGGCCGATCCTGACCCCGTTCGTGCTCGGCGCGCTGCTGGGCTGGCTGGGCGACCCGCTCGCCGACCGGCTGCAGCGCCGCGGCCTGTCGCGGAACGTGGCGGTGGCCTTGGTGTTCGGCGCGATGGTGCTGGTGGTGGTGGTGGCGCTGCTGATCCTGGTGCCGTTGCTGCAGCGCCAGGTCGCGACCCTGATCGACGCGGCGCCCGAGTACCGCGACTGGCTCGTGCAGACCGCGCTGCCCTGGGTGGAAGGCAAGACCGGGCTGGACCTGGTCGGCTGGCTCGACACCGGACGGCTGACCGAATGGGTCAAGGCCCACTGGGCCCAGGCCGGTGGCGTGGCCACGGCCGTGTTCGGCTACGTGTCGCGCTCGGGCGTGGCGATGCTGGCCTGGGTCGCCAACATCGTGCTGCTGCCGATCCTCACGTTCTACTTCCTGCGCGACTGGGACCTGATCGTCGCCCGCGTCGCCTCGCTGGTCCCGCGCGACCACATCGTCACGGTCACCCGGCTGGCGCGCGAATCCAACGACGTCCTCGGCGCGTTCCTGCGCGGCCAGTTCCTGGTGATGCTGGCGCTGGGCGCGATCTACGCGATCGGCCTGCAACTGGTCGGGCTGAAGCTGGGCATCCTGATCGGGGTGATCGCCGGGCTGATCAGCTTCATCCCCTACCTGGGCGCGACCACCGGCGTGGTCCTGGCGGTGGTGGCGGCGCTGGTCCAGGCGCAGGGCTTCGACCTGAAGCTGCTGCTGCTGGTCGGCACGGTGTTCGTGGTCGGCCAGCTGCTGGAAAGCTACGTGCTGACCCCGCGCATCGTCGGCGACAAGATCGGCCTGCACCCGATGGCGGTGATCTTCGCGATCATGGCCGGCGGCCAGCTGTTCGGCTTCGTCGGCATGCTGCTGGCGCTGCCGGTGGCGGCGGTGGCCAACGTGATGCTGCGCTTCGCCAGCGAGCGTTACCGGCAGAGCGACCTGTACACCGGCGAGCACCCGGTGCTCGTGCTGGATCCGTACGTCGACGCCGGCAACCTCGAGCAGGCCGCGAAACGGGGCCCGGGGCAGCCGTGAGTTCCGCGTCCGGGGCCACGCCCCAGCTGCCGCTGTCGCTGCGCTACCCGCCGGACCAGCGCCTGGACGGCTTCATCGCCGCACCCGAGGGCGCGCTCGGCCTGCTGCGCGCGCTGGCGCGCCAGCCCGGCGCCGACTGGCTCTACGCCGAAGGCGCCGCCGGCACCGGCAAGACCCACCTGGGCCTGGCCCTGTGCGCGGAAGCCGAGCAGGCCGGCCGCCGCGCCGCGTACCTGCCGCTGCGTGCGGCGGCGGGGCGGCTGGGCGAAGCGCTCGAGGCGCTGGAGTCGGCCGACGTCGTGGCGCTGGATGGCCTGGATGCGGTCGCCGGCGAGCGCGACGACGAAGTGGCCCTGTTCGATTTCCACAACCGCACCCGCGCCGCCGGGCGCGGCGTGCTGTACCTCGCCGCGGCCGCGCCGGCGGCATTGCCGCTGGTATTGCCCGACCTGCGCTCGCGGCTGGGCCAGTGCATCCGCATCGCGCTGCATCCGCTCGACGACGCCGGCCGCCGCGACGTGCTGCGCGACCGTGCCCGTCGCCGCGGCCTGGTCCTGGAGGACGCGGCGATCGACTGGCTGCTGACCCGCACCGACCGCGACCTGCCGCAGCTGCTGGCCCTGCTCGAACGCATCGACCGCGAATCGCTGGCGGCGCAGCGCCGGGTCACGGTGCCGTTCCTGAGGCGCACGCTGGGGGTGGAGCAGTAGCGGCCCGTCGTCGTCCCGGTGTGCGCCGGGACGACGCGAGTCAGCGCGCCGTGGCGCGCAACTGCGCGTCCAGCGTTTCCAGCCGCGCCGGCGTGCCCACGTCGGTCCACTGCCCGCGGTGGTGTTCGCCGCTCGCCGCGCCGCGCGCCATCGCCCTGCGCAGCAACGGCGCCAGCTTGAAGCGCGGCGGCGTGCCCGGGTCGCCGGCAACGGTGCCGAGCCAGTCGGCCAGCAGGGCGGGGCGGTACACGCCGATGCCGGAGAAGGTCAGCTTCACCGCACCGTCGGCATCGACCCGGTGGTTGTCCCGCAGCGCGAAATCGCCGCCGGGATGGTGCTCCGGATTGTCGACCAGCACCAGGTGCGCCTCGCCGCGCGGCTCGCGCGGCAGGCGGGCGAAATCGAAGTCGGTCCAGATGTCGCCGTTGACCGCCAGGAACGGCGCGTCGCCGAGCAAAGGCAGTGCATGCAGCATCCCGCCACCGGTTTCCAGCGGCGTAGCGCCCTCGTGGCTGTAATGCAGGCGCAGGCCCCAGCGCGAGCCGTCGCCGAGGATCTCCGGGAACCGCGGCGCCAGCCACGACGTGTTGACCACCACGTCCTCCACTCCGATCGCGGCCAGCTTCTCCAGGTGCCATGCGATAAGCGGCTTGCCACCGGCCTGCAGCAGCGGCTTGGGCGTGTGCCCGGTGAGCGGACGCATGCGCTCGCCCAGCCCCGCGGCGAAGACCAGCGCCTTCATGCCGGCGCCTTCGCCGCGAGCGCCGGACGGATCCGCGCGTCGAGCAGGCGGCGCAGCCCCCCGAGCTGCGGATGCCGCGGCAGCACCTCGTCGAGATAGGCGATGAAGCGCGGCGCGTCGGGCAGGTACTTCGACTTGCCGTCGCGGTAGTGCAGCCGCGCGAAGATGCCCAGGATCTTCAGGTGCCGCTGGATCCCCATCCAGTCCGCATCGCGCAGGAACACCTCCAGCGCCGGCACCGGCACCCCCGCATCGACGGCGCGCGCGTGGTAACCCGCCAGCCAGCCATCCACGCGCTGCAGCGGCCACGACAGGAACGCATCCTTGAACAGGCTCGCCGCGTCGTAGGCCACCGGCCCGCGCACGCAGTCCTGGAAATCCAGCACCGCCGGCCCCGGCCGCACCGGCATCAGGTTGCGCGGCATGAAGTCGCGGTGCACCAGCACCCGCGCCTGCCCGAGCGCATTGTCCATCAGCCGCCGCTGCGCCAGCTGCAGCTCCTCCGCCTCGCCGCAGTCCAGCTCGATGCCCAGGTGCCGGCGCAGGAACCACGCCTCGAACAGCCCCGCATCGCGCTGCAGCAGCGCCTCGCCGAACTCGCCCATGCCCTCCGGCGGCGCGATCGCCTGCAGCCGCAGCAACTGCCCGATCGCCGCCTCGAACCACCCGTCCGCCGTGCCCGCATCGATCACCTGCGCCAGCGTCGGCCCGCCCAGGTCCTCCAGCAGCAGGAACCCGTTGTCGACATCGCGCGCCAGCACCCGCGGCACCCGCACCCCCCCGCCCTCGAGCAGGTCGCGCATCGCCAGCCACGGCCGCACATCCTCCAGCCCCGGCGGCGAATCCATCACGATCCGGCTCGGCCCCATGCCCCGGCTGCGCCAGTAACTGCGGAACCCCGCATCCACCGACGCCCGCTCCAGCGCCGCCAGCGGCTCCCCCAGCGCACCCCGCGCCCAGTCCAGCCGCTGCACGTCTCGCGCGGGAACCGCCTCGTTCTCGTTGGAAGGATCCATGGAATGCCGGAAAGGGGGTTGCTTGCAGCACACAGGTTAAACCGCGCCGCCACCCACCCGCCATGACCGGCAGACACGCCGGAACGGAATGCCACTCCCGTACCAGCCGCCCCAAAAACCGCAGGCATCGACCTTGAAACTCGCCGAAGGCCGTCGGTGCAGGGGGATATGGCCCAAGTGGCACATGGATGTGCCACGGCCCTGAGTAAAGACAGGATGTCGTCCCGAAGGGTGGGCCATATCCCCCTGCACCGGCGGACTCCCACGGGAGCCGGTGCCCTTCCGTCGCGTTCCCCAGGAAAACAAAAACGCCGGGACATGCCCGGCGCTTCCGCTTCACAGCTCCGGCAGAAAGCTCAGCAGCAGCCATGCTCCCCGTGCGCCTGCCCACCGGCCACCGCACCCACCCCCGTGGTCTCCCCGCGGACACTGGCCCGGTAATGCTCGGCGATCACCTGCGACACGCACTGCGTCACCTTCTTGCCCATCGGAATGTGCAGGAACTCGTTCGGCCCATGCGCGTTCGAATGCGGCCCCAGCACCCCCGTGATCATGAACTGCGCCCCCGGGAACTTCTCCCCGAGCATGCCCATGAACGGAATCGTCCCGCCTTCGCCCATGTACATCGCCGGCTTGCCGAACGCCGCCTGCGAAGCCGCCTCGATCGCCGCCGTCAGCCATTCCGACTGCGCCGGCGCATTCCAGCCGGTCGACGCCTTCTCCAGCTCCAGCTCGACCCTGGCCCCGTTCGGCGGATCCTTCAGCAGCACCTCCTTGAGCAGCTCGCCGGCGCGCTTGCCGTCAAGCGTCGGCGGCAGCCGCAGCGAAAGCTTCACCGACGTGAGCGGGCGCAGCACGTTGCCGGCCGAGGACAGCGCCGGCATCCCGTCCACGCCGGTTACCGACAGCGCCGGGCGCCAGGTGCGGTTGAGCACCAGCTCGGTGAGGTCGCCGGACATCGGCGCCATGCCGTCCAGGAACGGGAACTTGCTGAAGACCTCGTCGCCGAGCACGCCGGCGACCTTGCCGGCCTGCTCCAGGCGCTCGGCCGGGACTTCCACATGCAGCCCCTCGACCTTGATCTTCCCGGTGTTCTCGTCCTCCAGCCGCGACAGCAGCTGGCGCAGCAGGCGGAAGCTCGACGGCACGATGCCCGAAGCGTCGCCGGAATGGACGCCTTCGCTCAGCACCTTCACCGCCAGGTTGCCGCCGGCCAGGCCGCGCAGCGAGGTGGTGCACCACAGCTGCTCGTAGTTGCCACAGCCCGAATCCAGGCACACCACCAGCGACGGCTTGCCGATGCGCGGGGCCAGGTGGTCGACGTAGGCGGGCAGGTCGTAGCTGCCCGATTCCTCGCAGGCCTCGATCAGCAGCACGCAGCGCGCGTGCGGCACGCCCTGCCGCTGCAGCGCCTGGATCGCGGCCAGCGAGCCGTAGATCGCGTAGCCGTCGTCGGCGCCGCCGCGACCGTAGAGCTTGTCGCCCTTGAGCACCGGGATCCACGGACCCAGGTCGGCGTCCCAGCCGGTCATTTCCGGCTGCTTGTCCAGGTGCCCGTACAGCAGCACCGTATCCTCGCCGGCGCCACCGCCGCTGGCCGGGACCTCGGCGTAGATCAGCGGCGTGCGGCCTTCCAGGCGCACCACCTCGACCTGCAGGCCGGGGATGGCCTGCGCCTTCGCCCACGTCTGCATCAGCTCGACCGCCGCGTCCATGTAGCCGTTGGCCTGCCAGTCCTTGTCGAACATCGGCGACTTGTTCGGGATGCGGATGTAGTCGACCAGCTGCGGGACGATGTCGTCGTCCCATTTCTCGTCGATGAACCGGCCGGCGGCGCCGGGATCGAGGCGGATGTCGTCCATGTGCGGATCCAGGAATGCGGAAAGCGTCCATTCTACGCCCGTGCCCGTACGGGGAAATTTCCTACAGGTGAACGGCCGGGAGGCCGGGCGGGCGCGGCGGATCCGGCGATGGGCGCGCGCGGCGCGGCGCGGAACACTGCGATTGCCGCAGCACGGGCAGGACGTCCGCGCCGGCGCACCGACCACATCGACAAGGAGTGTTGCCATGAAGCCGTTTTCGTTCGTGTACAAGTTGCTGCTGCTGGCCGTGCTGATGGCCGCCGGCGTCGCCTCGGCCGCCGACAAGGTCGACATCAATACCGCCGACGCCGCGCAGCTGGAGCAGGTGCTGGTGGGCGTGGGGGCGGCGAAGGCCGAAGCGATCGTCGAGTACCGCAAGGCCAACGGACCGTTCAAGAGCGCCGACGAACTGGCCCTGGTGAAGGGCATCGGCCTGAAGACGGTGGAGCGCAACCGCGACCTGATCGCGGTGGGCGGCGGCCGTGCCGCGCCCGCCACGCCCGCCGCGGCGGCACCCGCTGCCAAGACGGCGGGCGCCGCGGCCGGGGCCGCGCCGGCCAAGCCGGTGGCGCGTCGCTGACCCGGGTTGGCCGCCCGCGCCCGCGGTTTGCGTAGGAACAACCATGTTCCGGACGGCAGGAGCCCCGGAGCCAGGGAAGCCGTAGGACGGCGGGTCGCGCAGGAGGCGTGAACCCCGGCCGCGGGCAGGGATGCGGCGGCACGGAAGCGCGGATCGAAGGCAGGATGCCGACAGGGATGTACCCATCGCCCGGTGCTGCACAGGATGTGCCGCCGGGCGATTCTTTCTGGGGACGGTTCGGCGCGGCGCTTGGTGTCGGCCCCGCGGCGGGTTCCTCCGGATGCGTTCAGGCGGCCGCGGCAGAATGCAGGCATGGACGAACGCGCCTTCCTCGCCATTCCCACCACCGAATACCGGCGCACGCGCTGGCGCAACGGGCGTGGCTGGACCCGGGAGATCCTGGCCCTGCCCGACGAAGGGGCCTGGGACCTGCGCCTGTCGATCGCCGAGGTCGATTCGGTCGCGGATTTCTCGCCGTTCCCGGGCGTGGAGCGCGAGCAGGTCCTGTTGCACGGCAACGGCCTGGGCCTGCATTTCGACGATGGCGAGCGGATCGAGCTGCTGCCGCCGCACCAGCGCGCGCGGTTCGACGGGGGCCGGCCGGTGACCGGCATCCCGCTCGAGGGCCCGGTGCAGGTGTTCAACCTGATGTGGCGGCCGGAAGCGGTCACCGCCCTGCTGCTGCACCGGCCCCTGGTCGGTTCGATGTGGTGCTTCTGCGACGCGCGCACGGCGTGGGCCGTGCATGTACTGGCCGGGTCCGCGCGGATCGGCCTGGAAGGGCGCGCGCAGACGGTGCTCGCCCAGGGCGACAGTGCCTGGTTGCCGGCCGGCGAGAGCAGGCGGCGCTATTCGATCGACGGAGCGGGCAGCCTGCTGCTGGTGCAGGTGGAGCGGTCGTTGCCGGCACGGACGGACGAAGGCGGGCAGTTGCGCCTCTGAGCGGATAGCGGCGCTCCTGTCGGAGCGGCAGTCCGCGATCGTTGCCCGGTCAGTACACGTCGCGGCGGTAGCGGCCGTCGATGCGCAGGGCATCGCGGTGCGCCTCGCCGAGCACGTCGGCCAGCACCGCGTCCACGGCCGGGGCCATGCCGGTGGCGTTGCCGCAGACCAGGATCGAAGCGCCACGGTCCACCCACTCGCGCAGGAGGTCGCCGGCGGCGCGCAGCCGGTGCTGCACGTAGGCCGGCGCATCGGGCGCGCGCGAGAAGGCCAGGTCGACGCGGTCCAGCCAGCCCTGCGCCTGCCAGCGCTGCAGGTCGTCGGCATAGAAACGGTCGTGCTCCGGGCTGCGTTCGCCGAACAGCAGCCAGTTGCCGCGCGCCCCCGCGGCGATGCGCGCCTGCAAGTGCGCGCGCAGGCCGGCGATGCCGGTGCCGTTGCCGACCAGGACCAGCGGCCGGTCGCTGGCGGGGGGATGGAAGCCGGGGTTGCGGCGCAGGCGCAGGTCGATGGCGGTGCCGGGCGCGGCGGCATCGCACAGCCAGCCGCTGCCGATGCCGGCGGCGCCGTCCGGCCGGGTCATACGCCGGACCAGCAGGCGTACCCGGCCTTCGTCGGGGATCGAGGCGATCGAATACTCGCGGTGCGGCAGCGCCGGCAGGCTGTCGACCAGCGCCTGCGCGGTCACGCCCCGCAGCATGGCGTCCGCCGCCGGCAGCTGCCGGCGCGCCAGCACCCGGGCCAGCGGCTCGGCGCCGTCCGCGGTGTCGACCGTGGCCTCGGCCGGTAGTTGCAGCGCCGACACCAGGGCCTGTACGCGCCCGGGCGCATTGCGTGGCCCGATTTCGGCGATGTCGCCGGCCTGCCACGGCGGCAGCGGCGCGCCATCGGCCGGCACCAGGACCAGGTCGAACACCGGCGCCCCCGGGCTGCCTTCGTTGACCCGCGCGCGCGATTGCAGCGTCCACGGATCGTAGGCCGGCGCAGTCCAGTCGGGCAGGTCGTCCACGCCGCCGATCCGGCCGACTTCGTACTGCCAGTGGCGCAGGGTCGCCTCGTCGGCATTGTCGACCTCGACGCGGTCGAACAATGCGCGCGCGCCGCGCCCGCGCAGCCATTCGTCCAGTTGCCGGCCGAAGGCGCAGTAGTCGCGGTACTCATGGTCGCCCAGCGCCAGCAGCGCGTACTCCAGTCCGTCCAGCGCGGCGGTCTGCGGCATCGTCCGGCGCAGGAACGCGAGCGCGTGGTCCGGAGGGTCGCCTTCGCCGGTGGTGCTGGCGACGAACAGCGCGCGGCGGGTACGGCCCAGCAGCGCCGCATCGACCTGGTCCAGCGGCAGGACCCGCACCGGCTGGCCGGCGTCGCGCAGCATCGCCGCGCTGCGTTCGGCCAGCACCTGGGCGAAGCCGGTCTGGCTGGCCCAGGCGACCAGCAGCGGTGGGCGGCCGTCGCCCGTCGCGCCTGCGGCCTGCGCCTTGCGCGGCGTGCGCAGGAACCAGGCACACAAGACCGCGTAGGCCAGCAGGGCGACACCGCCCAGCCACCAGCGCGGCGCCCGCGGCGCGGCCGCCCACCAGGCGTCGTCGTGCAGCGGCAGCAGCAGGCAGGCGCCCAGCACCAGCAGCGCGACCAGGGCCAGGTTGCCCAGCAGCGACGCGGGCACGCTGCCGCGAGCGCGGATGGCGCCCCGGCCGCTCATGGCGCCAGGTGCGCCGTGAAGGCGTCGGTCATGGTCTCTTCGAGTCCGGCGGCGGTGCGGACCACGAAGCGCGCGGCCAGCGCATGCGCGCGGGCGAATGCGGGCCCGGCATGGGCGCCCATCACGGTGAGCGCGGTGGCCCAGGCGTCGGCGTGCATCGCATCGGCGGCGACGACCGTGACCGCGGCGGCGGCATCCGTCACCGGCGTGCCGCTGCGCGGGTCGATCGTGTGTGCGTAGCGCTGGCCGTCCTGCTCGAAGCGGTGCCAGCGGTCGCCGGACGTGGCCACCGCCAGGTCGTCGAGCACGAGCACGCGCGGCGGCAGGTCATCCGGGCCGGCCTGCTCTTCGGAAGCATGTCCGTCGGCCGTCGATTCCACCAGCACGCGCCAGGGTCCGCCATCGGGCTTGCGCCCGTAGCCGCGGATCTCGCCGCCGACTTCGACCAGGGCGGCGGCGATCCCGCGCCCGCGCAGGTGTGCGGCGGCCAGGTCGGCGCCGTAGCCCTTGGCGATCGCCGACAGGTCCAGCTGCACGCCGCCGGGCTGCAGCAGCTCGCGTCCGCCGTCGCGGCGCTGCAGGCGTTGCCAGCCGCTGCGCGCGCGCGCGTGGTCGATCGCTTCGGGAGACGGCACGCGCCGCGGCGTGCCGGCGCTTCCGAACCCCCACAGGTCCACCAGCGGGCCCACGGTAGGATCGAAGGCGCCATCGCTGGCCGCGGCGACCGCGAGCGCGCAGTCGAGCACGGCGGCGAACTCGTCCGGCAACGCCTGCCAGCGGCCGGCCGGCGCACGCCGGTAGCGGCTGATGTCCGACTCCGCTTCCCAAGGGCTCATCTGCGCCACCACACGGTCCAGCTGCTGCTGGATGCCGGCGTGCAAGGCATGCAGGTCGGCGCCGGGGCGCGCGTACAGGCGCACGCTCCAGCGCGTTCCCATGCTCTCGCCGCCGAGGCTGGCGAGGCTCCCGGCGGTCGCCTGTTCCATTGCCGTCGTCGCGCGGCCGCTTACTGCGGCAGCACTTCCAGCGTGGCCACGTAGCTCAGGCGACGCTGCCTGGCCTGCGGCAGGCTGGTCTTGTCGTCCTCGGTGGAGGTTTCCAGCCAGTACATGCCGGCCGCCGGCCAGGTCACGCTGAACTCGCCCTTCGCGTCGGTGGTCGCCTTGATCTCGTCCTGCGCGTTGCGGTAGCGGGTCTCGCCGCGGACGATCTCGAACTCCAGGCCCGGGGTCGGCTTGCCGTCGACCAGCACGCGGAACTTCGCCTCCTCACCGGCGAACAGGTCGTTGGGATGGGTCAGCGGCAGCAGTTCGATGCCCTGGCCGCCGGGCTTGAGCGCGGTCTCGTTCGGCGTGCCGTTGGTCACGAAGGTCTCGTTGCGGCCCACGCTCTGCGAGATCTGCAGGTTCTTTGCGTCCTTCGGCACTTCGGTGGCGAAGGTGGCCGGGGTGCCGCGCCAGCGCTTCGGCTTGCCGTCCTCCTCCCAGCTGCCGAACAGCCCGCTGTTGACCACCGCGATGCGGTAGGTGCCCTGCTGCGCCAGCTGCAGGTCGAACACGCTGCGGTACTTGCCGGTCGCCGGATTCTGCGGCTCCACCTTGCTGCCGTCGGGCGCGGTGATCACCAGGTTGTCCAGGCGGATCGGCACGTGGTTGAAGTAGAACAGGTCGTTGGACACGGCCGCATCGACCGTGATCCACGGGTCGG
>CAZBDE010000015.1:0-25901 GCA_964490415.1 uncultured Pseudoxanthomonas sp.
GCGCTGAAGAAGTACCTGGACATGAACAAGCTGGCGCTGGGCGTGGTGAAGCCGGGCGGGCTGTTCGCCACCTTCTCCTGCACCGGGCTGGTGTCGGAGGAGCAGTTCCTGGACATGCTGCGCCGCGCCGCGTTCTACGCCGGCCGCACCGTGCAGGTGCTGAAGGTGGCCGGCGCCGGCCCGGACCACCCGTTCCTGGCCAACGTGGCCGAGTCGCGCTACCTCAAGGCGGCTTTCTGCCGCGTGCTGGACTGAGCCGGGCCCGGTGCTGCCGGGCCGTGGTCAGTACCCGTGCTCGCGCAGCGTGGCCCGCACCTGCTCGTGGCGGGCCTGCAGCTGCGCCGGGGGCGCCTGGCCGAGCAGGCTGACCACCACGATCGCCACGGTGGCGGCGATGAAGCCCGGTACGATCTCGTACAGCGCGCTGCCGGTGTGCTTCCACAGCACCACCGTCAGCGCGCCCACGACCACGCCGGCCAGCGCGCCGTTGCGGGTCATGCGCTTCCAGAACACCGACAGCAGCACGACCGGTCCGAACGCCGCGCCGAATCCCGCCCAGGCGTAGGCCACCAGGCCGAGCACGCGGCTTTCCGGATCGCGCGCGATCCAGATCGCCAGCAGCGCCACGGCCAGCACCATCGAGCGGCTGAACCACACCAGCTCGCGGTGCGGGGCCTTCGGCCGCAGCAGGCCGCGGTAGAAGTCCTCGGTCAGCGCGCTCGAGCACACCAGCAGCTGCGCCGACAGCGTGCTCATGATCGCGGCCAGGATCGCCGACAGCAGCACGCCGGCGATCCACGGGTTGAACAGCAGTTCCGACAGCGCGATAAACACGCGCTCGGGATTGGCGTTGACCGGACCGGCGACCACCGGGTGGGCGGCGAACCAGGCGATGCCGAAGAAGCCGGTCGCCACCGCGCCGGCCAGGCACAGGGTCATCCAGGTCATCGCGATGCGGCGCGCGCGCGGGATCGTGGCCAGGCTGTCGGCGGCCATGAACCGCGCCAGGATGTGCGGCTGGCCGAAGTAGCCCAGCCCCCAGGCCAGGGCCGACACCACGGCGATGGCGCCGCCGGCGCCGACCCACTGCAGCCGCGACGGATCGACCTGTTCGATCAGCACCAGCGCCTGCGCCGGGCCGCCGGCGCCGAGGATCGCGAACACCGGCACCAGCAGCAGCGCGAAGATCATCAGCGTGGCCTGGATGGTGTCGGTCCAGCTCACCGCCAGGAAGCCGCCGACGAAGGTGTAGACGATCGTCACCGCCGCGCCCCAGAACATCGCCTGTCCGTACGGGATCCCGAGCAGGCTCTCGAACAGCCGCGCGCCGGCGACGATCCCCGAGGCGCAGTAGATGGTGAAGAACACCAGGATCACCAGCGCCGACAGGATCCGCAGCAGGCGGCTGCCGTCCTCGAAGCGGTGGGTGAAGTAGTCCGGCAGGGTCAGCGCATTGTGGGTGCGCTCGGTGTAGACGCGCAGCGGCCCGGCCACCCAGCGCCAGTTGCACCAGGCGCCGATGACCAGGCCGACCGCGATCCAGGCTTCCGAAGCGCCGGTCAGGTACAGCGCGCCCGGCAGGCCCATCATCAGCCAGCCGCTCATGTCCGAGGCGCCGGCCGCCAGCGCGGTGACGTAGCTGCCCAGCGAGCGCCCGCCGAGGATGTAGTCGTCGAAGGTGCGGGTGCGGCGCCAGGCGGCGAAGCCGATGCCGACCATCAGCAGCAGGTAGGCGGAAAAGGTCACGAGCAGCGGGGTACTGGCGGTCATCGGAGTCCTGGACTGGCGGGCATGCCGGCCGGTTGGGTACGGCGCGCGCGCAGGGCGCCGGCACGCGCGTGGCCGGAAGGATTGCCGGCCGGCGCAGCCTAAGTGCCTGCGTGTCCCTCTGGCAATCTGCGGCGCACCGCACACCCCGTGTCGGTGCCATGCCGGACGCGGTGCGCGCTGCCTTGCCGGATCCGGAGCGGGGTGCCGGGCGTTTCCACGCGGCGCGATCAGCTTCCGTGCAGCAGGTAGTCGCGCAGCGCCACCGCGTTGTTGTGCTCCTCGTCGCGGGCGCCGTAGAGCAGGGTCACCGGGCCGCGCGCCAGGTAGCCGCGCAGCTGCGCCAGCGCTTCGGGATTGGCGGCGAGTTCGGCGAAGTAGCGCGCGCGGAAGGCATCCCAGCGCGCCGGATCATGGCCGAACCACTTGCGCAGCCCGGTGCTGGGCGCCAGCGCCTTCAGCCAGGCCTCGGCCTCCAGGCGTTCCTTCGACAGCCCGCGTGGCCACAGCCCGTCGACCAGCAGGCGCTGGCCGTCGCCGGGCGCCGGCGCTTCGTAGGCACGCTTGAGGTGGATGGCATGGCGCGCGGTGCTGCCCATGGCCGGAGTCTGGACCGGCCGGCCTTGTGGCCGCGTGAAGCGGGCCGGTTGCGGGGCCGGGCCCGATCGCGATCCCTGCGACCACCCCCGCTAGACTGTCGGCATGACCGACACCGCCCTGCTCTACCTGCTCGCCGGCCTGCTGCTGGCGGCCCTGGCCTGCCTCGTGGCGCTGCTGCTGCGCCGCCCGGATGCCGCGCTGGAGCGGCTGCGCACGCAGCTGGAGGAGGCGTTGCGCGCCGAGCAGCGCGACGGCCGCCTGGAACTGCGCCAGCAGCTGGACGGCCTGGCGTCCAGCCAGGGCCAGCGCATCGACGCCTTCTCGCGCAACCTGGCCGACCTGGGCACCCGCACCGACGCCCGCCTGGACACCCTGCGCGACACGCTCACGGAGGACGCGCGCAAGCACCGCCTCGAGTCGGCCGGATCGCAGCAGCGCTCCAGCGAGGGCCTGGCCGCGCAGCTGCGCGAGCTGACCCAGCGCAACGAGCAGCGCATCGGCGAGATGCGCACCACCCTCGAACAGCAGCTGCGCGCGCTGCAGGCCGACAACGCGCAGAAGCTGGAGAAGATGCGCGAGACGGTGGACGAGAAGCTGCAGAGCACGCTGACTTCGCGCCTGGATTCCTCGTTCAAGCTGGTTTCCGAGCGGCTGGAGCAGGTCCAGCGCGGCCTGGGCGAGATGCAGCAGCTGGCCACCGGGGTCGGCGATCTCAAGCGCGTGCTGAGCAACGTCAAGGACCGCGGAGGCTGGGGCGAGGTGCAGCTGGAGAACATCCTCGAGCAGACGCTCACCGCCGAACAGTACGCGCGCGGGGTGAAGGTGCGGCCGGACGGCGCGGAGATGGTCGACTTCGCCGTGCGCCTGCCCGGCCGCGGCCAGGCCGACACGCCGGTGTGGCTGCCGATCGACGCCAAGTTCCCGCGCGAGGACTACGAGCGCCTGCTCGACGCGCAGGAGCAGGGCGACCAGGAGCTGGTGCGCATCACCGGCGCCCAGCTCGAGCGCGCGATCCGGGTCCAGGCCAAGTCGATCTGCGACAAGTACATCGCTCCGCCGCATTCCACCGACTTCGCGGTGATGTTCCTGCCCACCGAGGGCCTGTACGCCGAGACCATTCGCCGCCCCGGGCTGACCGACGCATTGCAGCGCGAGCACCGCGTGGTGCTCGCCGGCCCGACCACGTTGACCGCGCTGCTCAACAGCCTGCAGATGGGTTTCCGCACGCTGGCCATCGAGCAGCGTTCCAGCGAGGTGTGGGCGCTGCTGGGCGCGGTGAAGAGCGAGTTCGGAAAGTTCGCCGGGATCCTCGAGAAGGCCGAGAAGCAGATCAACACCGTCGGCAAGAGCCTGGGCGATGCCAGCCGCAAGACCCGCACCATCGAGCGCCGGCTGCGCGGGGTGGAGTCGCTGGGCCAGGAGCAGGCGCAGGCCTTGCTGGGGGATCCCGATCCCGACGAAGCCGAACCCGAAGACGACGTCACGTAGAGCGGGGCTTGCCCCGCTGCTCCTGTCGTTGTCGTTGTCCACGCCGCCGCGCCGCGCAAGAGCAGCGGGGCAAGCCCCGCTCTACGGCACCGTGATCGGTATCGGCATCGCGTTCGCCGGCACGGTCGGATTGCGCTCTTCCTCTTCGTCCTCGAGGAGGTAGTCGGGCAGGTCGCTGTCCTGCTGCCGGTTGCGGCGGTCGCTCTCGATCTGGAAGGTGCGGCGCTTGAGCCAGGCGTCGCGGGTGATCGCGTATTCGTCCGGCGCCGCGTCGCGCAGCGCGTCCAGCGCAAGCAGCTGGGCACGGGTGTCCACCAGCTGCAGGCCCTGCAGGGCGATGCGCACCTTGTCCTCCTCGATCCGCGGGGTCATCGACAGCGGCGCGTCGCCGGCCAGGCCGAACACGTCGCGCAGGGTGCGCGGGCCGAAGAACGGCAGCTCCACGTAGCGCGAACTGCGCCAGCCCCAGATGCCCAGGGTCTGGCCGAAATCCTCGCTGCGCCGCTTCATCTTCAGGTCGCTGGCCGGGTCGAACACGCCGCCGATGCCCAGGGTCGAATTGACCACGAACCGGCCCAGGGTCTGCACCGCATCGCGCGGCCGGCCCTGCAGGACCTGGTTGACGATGGTCAGCGGCGCGCCCAGGTTGTCGAAGAAATTGGTCACGCCCAGCCGCACCGGCTGCGGCACCACGGTCACGTAGGCGCGGGCGATCGGCCGGGCCACGGCGCGGTCGATCATGTTGTTGAAGGCGTGGATGCCCCGGTTCATCGGTTCCCACGGGTCGTAGGCGACAGGGACCGGCGCGGCCGTCGCGGAGGCGTCGGCGGCCGGCGGCGCTTCGCCGTAGAGGGCGGCGTAGTCGTCCTCGGCCGCGGTGGGCGCGGTGGACTCGCCGGCGGCCACCGTGGCGGCCGGTTCCTGTTCCTGTTCCTGTTCCGGTGCCGCGGCGTCGCCGGTGCCGGTGCCATCGGTCGCGGGCGGCGGCGCACCCGCCGGTGCCGTTTCCGGCGCGGTTTCCATCGCGACGGCCAGGCCGGCGACGGGTGCGGCATCCTGCGGCGCCGCCACCGGCGCGGGCGCACCGGCGCAGGCGGCCAGCGCCAGCAGCAGCGCGACGACCGGCAGTTGACGCAGCACGCGGTGGATCATGGAGCGGCGTCCGCCCAGCCCAGGCGGGCATCCAGGCGATAGGCCGCACGCAGCTCGGCCAGCCCTTCCGGCGCACCGGCAAGCACCGGCGCGGCGCCCTGCGTGGCCCCGCTTGCAACGGCCTCGGCCAGCAAGGCCAGGCCGGCGCTGTCCAGGCGCGTCACCGCGCCGATGTCGATCACGCGGGCGCCGGCCAGCAACGGCCGCAGCGACGGCCACGCCGCGGTGGCCGCGGCGCGGTCGAGGTCGCCGGCCAGGTGCAGCACCTCGCCTTCGCGGTGCAGCTGCAGGCCGGGCAGGGGCGCGGGCGCGCTCACTCCGCCTGCGGCTGCAGGGTGCCGGCGCGCAGGTCGGCGGCGACCTGGGCGATGGACTTCTGCCGCAGCGGCGCGTCGAACTGGCTGCGGAAGGTCTGCACGTAGGACACGCCCTCGACCATCACGTCGAACACCTTCCAGCCGCCGTTGTCGCGGACCAGGTAGTCGACCGGGATCGGGTTGCCGCCGTCGCGCACCACCTCGGTGGAGACCTTGACGCCGCGGTTGCCCGGCAGCGCCGTTTCCGACTTCAGCCGGATCCGCGGCTTGCCTTCGATGTTCACCAGCGCCGCGCCGTAGCGCTGCATCAGGTTGTCGGTCATCGCGTCGGCGAACAGCTTCACGTCGGCGTCGCTGGCGCCGCGGCCGTGCGGGCCCAGCACCAGGCGCGCGGCGTACTCGCGGTCGAAGCTGCCGCTCAGCTCGCTGTTGATGAACGCCTTGAGCGCGGCCGGGTTCTTCTGGAACTCGGCGCGGCGCTGCTGCAGGGTGTCGAGGATCCGGGTGCCGTTGTCGACCACCTGCTTGCCGGCGGCGGCGGCGGCGACCGGCGCGGCGGCCTGCTGGGCCCGGGCGGCGTGCGGCGCGGCCGCCAGCAGCGGCAGGGCCAGGGCGAGGGAAAGGATCAGGGGCTTCATGGTCACTGTGCTTCCGTGGGGGACGGTTCCGTGGCGGGGGTTTCCGCCACCGGCGGGGGTGCGGCGGCGGCGCCGCCGCCGAACATGTACTTGCCGACCAGCTGGATCAGGTCGATCGCCGGCTGGGTGTAGGCGATCTCGTCGCCCGGCTGCAGCGCTTCCGGATCGCCGCCCGGCTGCAGGCCGATGAAGCTCTCGCCGAGCAGGCCGGAGGTGAGGATGCCGGCGGAGGTGTCGGCCGGCAGCCCGGCGTAACGCTTGTCGATCGCCAGGGTGACGATCGAGTCGAACTTCACCGGGTCCAGGTCGATCCGGTCGACCCGGCCCACGACTACCCCGCCGATCTTCACCGGCGCCTGCGGGCGCAGCTGGCCCAGGTTGGAGAAGCGCGCGGTCAGCTCGTAGCTGCCGCCGCCGATGCCGAACTGGCGGTTGGTCGAGGCGAACGCCAGCACCAGCAGCGACACCAGCGCCAGCACCAGGAAGGCGCCGACCGCGAATTCGAGTCGGGGACCACGGATTGCCATGGGGGATTCCTATTGGAACAACAAAGCGGACATCACGAAATTCAGCATCAGCACCAGCAGCGAGGCGTTCACCACCGCGCGGGTGGTCGCCACCGAGGTGCCCTCGATGGTCGGCTCGGCGTGGAAGCCCACGTAGGCCGCCACCAGCGCCGCGGTGCCGCCGAACACGGCCGACTTCAGCAGGGCCACGCCGAAGTCGTCCCAGAAATCCACGCTGCCCTGCAGCGCCGACCAGAACGTGCCGTTGTCCAGGCCCAGCACCTGCACCGCCTGGAACCAGCTGGCGCTGATCGCCAGCGAGCAGAAGAACACCGTCAGCAGCGGCACGCAGATCACCGCCGCCCAGAACCGCGGCGCCACCGCCTTGGCGATCGGGTCGATCGCCATCAGTTCCAGCGCCTTGATCTGGTCGGTGGCGCGCATCAGCCCCAGCTCCGCGGCGATCGAGCTGCCGGCGCGGCCGATGAACAGCAGCGCGGTCAGCACCGGGCCCAGCTCGCGGTACAGCGACAGGCCGAGCAGGGTCGACAGCGCGTCGGCCGCGCCGAACGTGGTCAGGGTGCGGTAGCCCTGCAAGGTCAGGACCAGGCCGACGAAGGCGCCGCCGACGGCGATGATTGGCAGCGAGCGGCCGCCGATCTTGTAGATCTCGCGCACCAGCTCGGCGAAGAAGTCGCGGGTCGGCAGCGAGGCGCGCAGCACCGACAGCGAGAACAGGCCGGCGCGGCCCAGCGATTGCACGCTCGCGGCGAAGGCAGTGGTGCTCATCGGGCGGCCTCTGCGCGGCGCGACGGCGCGGCCGGCCGGGACGGAGCGCTTTCGAACGGAATCGGTCCATCCGGTTCGCCATCCAGGAACTGGCGCAGCAGCGGATCGGAGCTGGCCTGCAGTCCGGCCGGCGTGCCATCGAAGACGATGCCGCCGTTGGCGATGACCACCGCCTGGTCGGCGATCGGCAGGGTCTCGCGCACGTGGTGCGAGACGATGATGCTGGTCAGGCCCAGGCTGCGCGACAGCCGCCGGATCAGGCTCATGATCACGCCGGAGGCGATCGGGTCCAGCCCGGTCAGCGGCTCGTCGTACAGCATCAGCGGCGGATCCAGGGCCAGGGCGCGGGCCAGCGCCACGCGCCGGGCCATGCCGCCGGACAGCTCGCGCGGATACAGGTCCGCGGCCGCGCGCAGGCCCACCGCGTTGAGCTTCATCGCCACCAGCCGCTGCAGCAGCGGCTCGGGCAGGCCGGTGTGCGCGCGCAGCGGCAGGGCCACGTTCTCGGCCACGCTCAGGTCGGTGAGCAGCCCGTTGCCCTGCAGCAGCACGCCCAGGCCCTTGCGCATCTCCAGCAGCGCGCGCGCGGCGCGCGGCACCGGCTGGCCGAACACCTGCACCGAACCGGCTGCCGGCGCCAGTTCGCCGGTCACCGCGGCGAGCAGGGTCGACTTGCCGGTGCCCGACGGTCCGAGCACGGCGGTGATGCTGCCGGCCGGTACCCGCAGATCGAGGTCGCGCAGGATCGTGCGCCCGCCCCGGTCGAGGCGGACGCCCTGCAGGGCCACGGCATGGGCTGTGTGTGTGGGCATGGGGGGGCGGGCTGCGGTCGAAGGCCACAAACGACGCATCATGCGTCGAGGAAACTGAATCTTAACCGATCCACTGAACCGATCAGTACAGAAATTATCCCGGTCGTGGGCTGGTGTGTCCCGCGGTCGCCGGGCAGCTTGCATGGATGCGGCGGCGGCGAGTGAGGATGGTCACGGCCGCGGCGCGCCGTCCCCCGCCAGCTGCCGCAGCCGCTGCAGGGAGCCGGGCTCCTCGGCGAAGGCGAAGACCCCGCGCAGGCTGCGGTACACCCGCTCGGCATAGCCCTGGTCGTTGAGCAGCGAGCCGGCCTCGAGCCCGTCGAAGCGCCCCAGCCGCACCTGCTCGAACAGGCGGTCGCGGAAATGCTGGTCGAATCCGGCGGCCTGCCGGTCCAGCGCCTCCAGACGCAGCACGCCGGCCTGTGCATCGCTGCCCCGGGCGATGTCGTACAGCGTGCGCAGTTGCGTGAAGAGGTTGCGGCGCAGGTCCACGTAGGCCGCGCGCACCGGCGAGTCGGGCTCGCGCAGGCGCCGGCCCAGGTTCTTCTGCAGGTGCTTGGCGTCCTTGACCGCATTGACCAGCTGCAGCGCCGCCATCCGGCTTCCGGTCCAGAAGCGCTGGTGCTCCTCGTCCAGCGGCGCGTCCAGCCGGCCCATGAACGCGATCAGGTCGCCGTACACGCCCTTGATCCGCTGCTGGTAGAGCAGCTCCGCATCGTGGCAGCTCTCGTTCCGCGGCCGCGCGTCGAGCAGCGCGTCGTCCACCTCGGCGCGGGTGAACAGGTCCGCCGGCAGGCACAGCGCCTGGCAGATCACCTCCAGGCTCAGCCGGCCGAGGTGGCGCAGCTCCAGCGCCACCGCGGCGGCCGCGGCATCGACCGACTCCAGCGCCTGCCCGCTCAGGTGCCGTGCGCCCAGCCGCTGCATCGCCGGCGCGTCCGCCAGCGTCGTCGCCGGCACCGCCTGTTCGCCGCGTTCGGGCAGCCATTTCGCCAGCAGCGCGGCCAGCCGGTCCTGCCACGGCCAGAACAGGGCCACGCCACCGGCATTGAACAGGGTGTGGAACAGGGCCAGCTGCAGCAGCGCGTTGTCGCCGAAGCCGGCCAGCCCGGCCAGCGTCCGCATCGTCCAGGTCAACGGCACCAGCAGCAGCAGCGCCAGCAACGCGGTGACCGTGTTGAACAGCACGTGGGCCAGCGCCAGCCGCTGCCCGCTGCGGTTGCCGCCGAGCATGCCGACGAAGGCGGTGCTCACGCTGCTGCCCACGTTCGAACCGATCGCGATGGCCAGGCCCTGCTCCAGCTGCAGCTGGCCGCCGGCCAGCGCGGCCAGGGCCAGCATCAGCACCGCGTGGGTCGACTGCAGCACCACCGTGGCGAGCAGGCCGACCAGCACGAACAGCAGGGTCTGCGCCAGGCCGGTGCCGCCGGCCTCGTACAGGCCCATGCTGCCGCCCATCGCCTCGAAGCCGGCGCGGATCTGGTCGATGCCCAGGAAGATGAAGGCCACGCCCATCACCACCCGCCCGGCCGCCTTGCCCTTCGGCCCGAAGAAGCTGCCCATCACGCCGAACACCAGCAGCGGCAGCGCCAGCGGCGACAGGCTCAGGTTCTGCCCGGCCAGGGCCAGCAGCCAGATGCCGGTGGTCGCGCCGAGGTTGGCGCCGAGGATGATCGCGATCCCGCCGGCGAGCTGGATCAGCCCGGAGCTGATGAAGGCGATCGCCAGCAGCGAGACCAGCGTGCTCGACTGCAGCACGGTGGTGCCGACGATGCCGAACAGCAGGCCGCGCGCCGGGGTGCCGGTGCTGTGCGCCAGCAGCTGCTCGAGCCTGCCGCCGGCCAGCTGGCGCAGGCCGTCCTCCAGGCATTGCAGGCCGAACAGGAAGATCGCCAGCCCGGCGCACAGCTGCAGCCAGCCGGCGTCGTGCCAGAACGACCAGCCCAGGCCCGCGGCGAGGAGGACGAACAGCGGCAGGCGCAACGTTTTCCAGCTCAAGGTAGGCGATCCCGGGACGGTGGGCGGCCGCCATTATCGTCGGCCCGGATGCCGCAGGTCGCTGCCGCTCCGCGCGACGGGGCGTTGCGCGCGTGGCAATGGCCCCGTGGCGCGCGCTCCAGGTGTCTCGCCCGATGCGATCCGGCTGCGGCAAGATGGCGCGATGACTGGAGCAGCCCCGGACTTCCGCCTCTACCACTCCAACGCTTTGGACGTGCTGGCCGGCATCCTGGCGGAAGTGCTGCGCGAACCGGTGCCGGACCAGTCGCTGCTGGCGCCGGAGGTCGTGCTGATCCCCCAGGTGGCGATGCGCCGCTGGCTGCAGGCGACCCTGGCGGCCGAGCACGGCGTGGCCGCCAACATCGAGTTCCTGACCCCCGGCGAGTTCGTCGGCCGCGCGCTGGCGGCGAATCTGCCCGCCGATGCCGGTGCGCCGCGCGACGAGCTGGACGCGGCGGGCCTGCACTGGCACCTGTACGCGGCGCTGACCGATCCGTCGCTGCTGGCGACGCCGGCGCTGGCGGCCATCGCGGCGCATGTGGGCGGCGCCGATCCGTTGCGGGCGTGGGCGCTGGCCGGCGAACTGGCCGCGGTGTTCGGGAAGTACCAGGCCTGGCGCCGCGACTGGCTGCTGCGCTGGGAGGCCGGCGCCGACCCGGACGACCCGCAGGCGATCCTCTGGCGCCATGTCGCCGGCGGCCGCCCGCATCGCGCGCGGCGCATCCAGCAGTACCTGGAGCGTTTCGCCGCGCTCGACGGCCCGTTGCCGGCGGGCCTGCCGCCGCGGCTGTCGGCCTTCGCCACGCTCAACGTGTCGCCGGACGTGCTGCGGGTGATCGCCACCCAGGCCCGGGTCGGCAGCCTGCACTGCTTCGTGCCGTCGCCGGTGGCCGACTACTGGGGCGACCTGCAGCGCCTGCGCCGCGGCGAGCCGGCCGCCGCGGACGAACACCCGCTGCTGCAGCGCTGGGGCGCGGCCGGCGTGGACTTCATGCGCATGGTCGGCGACTACGAGGTGGTGCACGCGGCGGCCGACCTGCAGGTCCATGTCGATCCGGGCGAAGGCGGCGGCGCATTGCACGGCAGCCTGCTGCGCCGGTTGCAGTCGGACCTCTTCCACCGCCGCGCGGCGCCGGGCGCGCCGTCGCGCGCGCAGGTGGACCGCGCAGACCCGAGCCTGCAGCTGCACGCCTGCCACACCCGCCTGCGCGAGCTGCAGGTGCTGCACGACCAGCTGCGCGGCCTGTTCGACGACCCGCGCTTCGATCCGCCGTTGCAGCCGCGCGAGGTCGCGGTGCTGGCGCCGGACATCGATCCCTACCTGCCGTACCTGGAGGCGGTGTTCGGCCGCCGTGGCCAGGACGACGCCATTCCCTACGCGCTGGCCGACGCCAGCCCGCTGGCCAACGAACCCCTGGCCGGGCTGTTCCTGCGCCTGCTGGCGCTGCCGGTGTCGCGCTTCGGCCTGCACGAGGTGCTGGACCTGCTGTCCACGCCGGCGCTGGCCGAGGCCAACGGCCTGGACGCGCCGGCGCTGGAGCGGCTGCAGGCGTGGCTGGCCGCCGCCGGCGCGCGCTGGGGCATCGACGCCGCCCACCGCGCCCGCTGCGATGCGCCGCGGGACGAGGCCTACACCTGGGCCTTCGCCCTGGACCGCCTGCTGCTCGGGCACGCCAGCAGCAGCGACGCGCCGATCGTGCTGCCCGATGGCCAGGTACTGGCGCCGATGCCGGAACTGGAGGGCGGCGCGCTGGATGCGCTGGATACGCTGCTGCGCCTGCTGCGCGTGCTCGCCCGCCATGCGCGGCTGCTGGGCGAAGCGATGCCGCCGGCGCAGTGGCGCGAACGCCTGCTCGGCCTGCTCGACGCGCTGCTGCCGCGCCCGCCGTCGGATCCGGCGGGCCAGCGCGCGCTGGATCGCCTGCGCAGCCTGGTCGATGCGTTCGCCGCCGGCGCCGCGCGCGCCGGCTACGAGGCGCCGGTTCCCGCCGAAGCGGTGCGCGCGCATTTCGCCGACGCACTGGCCGAGGCCGATACCCGTGCGCCACTGCTCACCGGCGGCGTGAGCATCGGCCGCATGGTGCCGATGCGGCTGCTGCCGTTCCGCGTGATCTGCGTGCTGGGCATGAATGATGGCGAGTTCCCGCGCCGCGACCCGGCCGCGGGGCTCAACCGGCTCACCGCCGAGCTGGGCGGCGAACGCCGACGCACCGGCGACCGTTCCACCCGCGACGACGACCGTTTCCTGTTCCTGCAGCTGATGGTCGCCGCGCAGGACGTGTTCTACGCGAGCTGGATCGGCAATGATCCGCGCGATGGCAGCGAGCGCGAACCGTCGGTGCTGGTGAAGGAGCTGGTCGACGCCGCCGCGGCGCAGCACCGGGACGAAGATGCCGCCGCCCAGGCGCTGGTCGTGCGCCACCCGCTGCAGCCGTTCTCGCCGGCGGCTTTCGGTGCCGGCGACGAGCCGCGGCGTTTCTCCTACCGCCGCCAGTGGCGCGAAGCGGCCGCGCAGCCGGCAGCCCGCCGCATCCTGCTGCCGCCCTGGTTCGAGGGCGCGGCGCTGGATCCGGTCGAGGCCGAAGCGGACCTGTCCATCGAAGCGCTGCGCCGCTTCCTGCTCAACCCGTCGAAGGCCTTGATGCAGCGGCTGGGCGTGCGGGCGCCGCAGGTGGAGGCGCGGGACGAGGACGTCGAGCCGCTGGCCGGGCCCGCGCACGGGCTGGAGCGTTCGCGCCTGCAGCAGGCGGTGTTCGATGCGCTGCTGCGCGGCGGGGACGAGGCCGGCATCCACGCCGCGTTGCGCGCGCGCGGCCTGTTGCCGTCCGGCGCGCCCGGGCGACGCGTGCTGGCCGCGCAGCGCCGGCAGCTGGAGCCCTGGCTGGAGGCGTTCGCTGCATGGCGCGGCGATGCGTCGCCCGGCACGATCCCGGCCGAAACGGTGATCGATGGCGTGCGCCTGCACGGGCGCATCGAAGGCGTGTATCCGCAGGGCGTCGCCCGGTTGCGCTTCGGCAGGCCCAATGGCCCGACGGCGATCCGCAACGGCCTGGACTGGCTGCTGGCGCGCGCGGCGGGCCAGGATCTGCCGCTGGTGGAATTCCACGAGACCGACGACGGCCACGGCCCGTACCCGCGCGAACCGCTGTCGCAGGAAGCGGCCAGGGACGCCCTGAGCCGGTTGCTGCAGTTGCGCGCGCAGGGGCTGCGCGAGCCGCTGCCGTTCGCGCCGTACAGCGGGTGGGCGCTGTACGCGAACAGCGATCGTTTCGAACGCGCGGTGAAGCTGGCGCGCGACACCTGGCATGGCAGCGGACCGGACGGTTTCGCCGAAGGCCGGGATCCGGCGCTGGGCCTGGCCCTGCGCGGGCGCGATCCGTTCGCCGACGAGGCCTCGCTGCAGCGCTTCGCCGACATCGCCATGGGCGTGTTCGCCGCGGTGCTGCACGGACAGGTCGACGCGGGGGTCGACCCGGAGGCGCTCGAGGGACTGGCGGCCGCGTACGAGGCGGAGGACGCCGCATGAGCGCGCGCGCGGTCGACCCGGGCGAAGACGCCTACCTCACCCTGCCGCTCGCCGGCGTGCAAGCGATCGAGGCCTCGGCCGGCACCGGCAAGACCTTCACCCTGGCCACGCTGGTGGTGCGGCTGGTCCTGGAGCGCGGACTGGGGGTGGGCCGGATCCTGGCGGTCACCTTCACCGAAGCGGCGACCCAGGAACTGCGCGCGCGGGTGCGCAAGCGCCTGCTGCTGGCGGCCGACCTCGCCGCGGGCAAGGGCGAAGAGCGCTCGGCGGAAGCGGCACTCACCGCCGGACTGATCGATGCGCACGTGGCGGCGAGTGGCGAGGCCCCGGCGGCGGTGGCGAAGCGCCTGCGCGAGGCCGCCGACGGCATCGACCAGGCCGCGGTGTTCACCATCCACGGCTTCTGCGCGCGGGTGCTGCGCGAGCATGCGCTGGAAAGCGGCCAGGGCTTCCACTCGCCGGCGCTGCTGGCCAACGACCTGTCGCTGCGCGAGGCGATCGCCGCCGACCTGTGGCGTGCGCACGCGCTCGACGACGACAGCGCCGAGGACCTGGCCGCGCTGTGGCCGCCGGGGCCGCCGGCGCTGGCGGCGGACCTTGCGCCGCTGGTGCGCGAGCCGGTGCTGCAGCCGCCGCCGCCGGACCCATTGCCCGACCCGATGCCGGGGCTGGCCGCGGCCGCGCAGGCCCTGGCGGACGCCGGCCGCACCCACGGCGAGCGTTTCCGCGACGAACTGCTGGCCGCGGTGGAAGCCAAGGTGCTGCACGGCGGCAGCTACAAGGCCGCCTGGATCGGAGAACTGTTCGATGCGCTCGCGCGCTGGTGCGGCGCGGGCGACCTGCAGCGGCCGTTCGGACACCCCAAGCTGCCGCAGCTGCATCGCCAGGCCCTGCAGGCGCGCACCAGCAAGGCCGGCGCCGGGCGCACCCCGGATTCACCGCTGTGCACGGCGGTGGAGGAATACGCCGCCGCGCTGGCCCGGCTCGACGAATACCGCCAGGCACGCCAGGCCGCGCAGCTGCACCGCATCCGCGAAGACGCGCGCCGGCGCATGGCCGCACTCAAGCAGCAGCTGCGCGTGCAGACCTACGACGACCTGATCGACCGCGTCGCCGATGCGCTGGAAGGCGACCAGGCCGGAGCCCTGGCCGCGCGCCTGCGCGCGCAGTACGCCATCGCCCTTGTCGACGAGTTCCAGGACACCGATCCGCGCCAGTGGCGGATCTTCGACCGCGTGTTCGGCGCCGGCAGCAGCGCGCCTGCGCTGTTCGTGATCGGCGACCCGAAGCAGGCGATCTATGGCTTCCGCGGGGGCGACGTGGAGACCTACCTGGAGGCGCGCGCCACCGCGGTGGACGCGCCGCCGCTGTCGCACAACTTCCGCTCGCGGCCGGCGGTGCTCGACGCGATCGAAGCGCTGTACGCGCAGGCCGAAGCGACGCTCGGCGCGGTCACGGATGCTCCGGCCGGGGAGGTCGCCCGGACCCCCGCGACCCCCGCGACCCCCGCGACCGATGCGCCCGGCGCGCCCGCCGCGGCGCAAGCGGGCCCCGCCGGCACGGCATCGCCCTTTCTCGATCCGCGCATCCGCTTCCATCCGGTCCGGCCCGGCGGCCAGCGTGCCGACGCCGACTGCCTGCGCGACGGCGCCCCCGCACCGGCACTGGTGCTGTGGCAGGCGCCCGCGCCGGAAACCGGCAGGGACGGCAAGCGCAAGCCGCACAGCGCCCCGGACTCGCGCGCGCTGGCCACCGATGCCTGCGTGGCCGCCATCCACGCGGTCCTGTCCGATGCCCGCGCCGGCCGCGCCACGATCGATGGCCGCCCGGTCCAGCCCGGCGACATCGCCGTGCTGGTGCGCAAGCACCACGAGGCCACCCGCATCCGCGAAGCGCTGGCGAAGATCGGCATTCCGGCGGTGGCCGCCGGCAAGCAGAGCCTGTTCGCCACCGACGAGGCGCACGAACTGCACGCGTTGCTGCAGGCGTTGCGGCACGGCGGAGACGCTGGCCGCCTGCGCGCCGCGCTGTCCACCGTGCTGGTCGGCGAGGACGCGCGCCGGATCGCCGCGCTCGATGCCGGAGGCCAGGCGCTGCAGCAGTGGCACCTGGCCGCGCTGCGCTGGCGCGAGCGCTGGCGGCAGGGCGGCCCGCTGGGCCTGGTCGGCGACCTGTGCGCGCGCCAGGCCACGCGCCTGCTCGGCCTGGCCGACGGCGAGCGTCGCCTGACCAACTACCTGCAGCTGGCCGAGCAGTTGCAGGAGGCGCAGCGCGGCGCGCCCGGCCTGCATGGCCTGGTCGACTGGCTGGAGCGCGCCATCGCCGAGGCCAGCGCGGACGACGATGCGCAGCTGCTGCGCCTGGAATCGGACGCGCGCCGCGTGCAGGTGGTGACGCTGCACAAGAGCAAGGGCCTGGAATACCCGCTGGTGTTCCTCCCGTACGTGGGCATCGGTGGCAAGGCGCCCGAACCGGGCCGGCGGGTGGTCGTGCACGACGGCGACGGCCGCGTGCTGCACTGGAAGCTGCAGGCCGCGACCAGCGGCTGGGACGTGGCGGCCGAACGCTGGAAGGCCGCGCAGCGCGCCGAGGACGCGCGCCTGCTCTACGTCGGCCTGACCCGCGCCCGCGACGCGCTCTGGCTGGCCACCGGCGAGTTCTACAACCACATGCAGTCGCCGCTGTGGCCGATGGTGGCCGATCCGGCGGCGCTGCGGGCGCGCGCACCGCAGGCCATCGCGGTCGACGGGCGCACGCCCGCGGCGGCACTGCCATGGCTGCCGCAGGAAGACGAAGGCGAAGTGCCGCCGGCGCGCACCGCCACCCGCGCGCTGGCCAGCGACTGGTGGGTCTACAGCTTCACCCAGCTGGCCAATGCCGATGCCGGCGGCGATACCTCCAGCGCGGCGACGCAGCCGGCGGCGGGCGGGCGCGACGAACCGGCCGGGGCGACCGAAGCGGAGGCACCGGTGGACGACGGCTTCGACCCACGCTTCGCCGGCTCGCGCTTCGGCGTGGTCCTGCACGAGGTGTTCGAGAACGCCGACTTCGCCGCCTGGCGCCACTGGCGCAGTGGCGACGACGCACCCGCGGGCGAAGGCGAACGGATCGCCGAAGCGCTGGGCCGCGGCGGCTACACCGCCACCGAACGCGACGACGGCATCGCCCTGCTCACCGGCCTGGCCGGCCGCACCCTGACCGTGCCGCTGCCCGAAGGCATCCGCCTCGCCGACCTGCCGCCGCAACAGCGCCGCGCCGAAATCGAGTTCCAGTTCGCGCTCTCGCCCACCCGCACCGGCCGCCTGCTGGCCCTGCTGCACGGCCATGGCCTGCTGCGCACGCGCCACGGTTTCGGTGGCCGCCGCCAGCTGGAAGGCCTGATGACCGGCCTGGTCGACCTGACCTACCTGCACGACGACCGCTGGTACGTGCTCGACTACAAGTCCAACCGCCTGTCCGGCTACGGGCCGGCGCAGATGGACGAGGCGATGGAACACAGCGAGTACCCGTTGCAGGCGCTGATCTATACCGTCGCCCTGCACCGCTGGCTGCGGTTCCGCCTGGGCGATCGCTACGACTACGCACGCGACTTCGGCGGCGTGCGCTACCTGTTCTGCCGCGGCATCGATCCGGCCGACAGCGCCGCGCCCGGCGTGCGGGCCTGGACCTTCGCCCCCGGGCTCGTGCATGCGGTCGATGCGCTGTTCGCCGGGCAGGCGCAGCCCACGGAGACGCCCGCATGAGCCTGCTGGAGAACCTGCGCCGCGAAGGCCGCCTGCGCAGCCTCGACCACGCCTTCGCGTTGAGCCTGCGGCGGCTCGATCCGTCCACCTCCGACTCGGTGGCCGCCGGTGCCGCGCTCGCTTCGCTGGCGGTCTCGGCCGGCCATGCCGGTTTCCGCCTGGACCGGCCGCAGGCGCTGCTCGATCCGCCGCCCGGCTGGCCCACGCCGGCGGACTGGCGACAGGCGCTGGAGGCGTCGTCCTGGGTCGCCTGCCCGCCGGCCGGCGATGTCGAAGCGCGGGCGGATGCGCCGCTGGTGTTCGAGCAGGGCCTGCTCTACCTGCGCCGCTACCGCGAATACGAGCGCGGCCTCGCCGCCGGCCTGCGCCGGCTCGGACGCCACCCCGCGGACGGCGAGGGCCTGGGCGCACTGGCGCCGCTGTTCGCAAGGCTGTTCCCCCAGGCCGCCGGCGGCGACGACCGCCAGGCCCGCGCGGCCGCCGTGGCCCTGCTCCATCGCCTGCTGCTGGTCACCGGCGGTCCCGGCACCGGCAAGACCACCACCATCGCCCGGGTGCTGGTGCTGCTGGCCGCGCGCGCCGCCGCCGCCGGCCAGCCGCCGCCGCGCATCGCGCTGGCCGCGCCCACCGGCCGCGCCGCCGAACGCATGGCCGAAAGCCTGCGCAAGGCCGCCCGGCTGCTCGCCGCGGACGGCATCGACGAAGCGTTGCTGGCGCCGCTGGCCGCCGAAGGCAGCACCCTGCACCGCCTGCTGGGCACGCGCCCGGACTCGCCGCGCTTCCGCCACCACGCCGACAACCCGCTGGACGTGGACATCGTGGTGGTGGACGAAGCCTCGATGATCGACCTGCCGCTGATGGCCAAGCTGGTCGACGCGGTCCCCGATGGCGCGCGACTGGTCCTGCTCGGCGATCCGGACCAGTTGCCCTCGGTGGAAGCCGGCGACGTGCTCAGCGGCATCCTCGCCGCGGCCGGCGATGGCCTGCGCCTGGCCGCCGCCGACGCGCGTGCGCTGCGTCCGTTGCTGGGCGAGGCGGCGGCTGCCGACGCCATCGATCCGGAACCGGCCGCCGCGGCGTTCCCCGCCCGGCATGTCCACCTGCTCCGCGGCTGGCGCCAGTCCGCCGCGCTGGACCTGGCCCCGCTCGCCGCGGCGGTGCGCGATGGCGACGCCGCCACGGCGCTGTCGCTGCTGCGCGGCGGGCGCCTGGAGGGCGTGCACTACCATCCCGATGCCGGCGATCCGCTGCAGGACCCCGCCCAGCGCGAACGCCTGCTGGCGCACTGGACCGCGCTGGCCGAAGCATCGAGCCCGGCCGCGGCGCTGGCCCAGGCCGGCACCCTGCGCATCCTCACCGCCGTGCGCGACGGCCCCCAGGGCGCACGCGGCCTCAACGCCCGCATCGAAGCCCTGCTCATCGGCCGCCTCGCCGCCTCGGCGCGGGCCCACGCCCACGAAGCGCGCGCCCCGGATGGCTTCTTCCACGGCCGCCTGCTGCTGGTCACCGAGAACGACTACCGCCACCGCCTGTTCAACGGCGACATCGGCATCTGCCTGCGCGACGACGGCGGCCAGCCGATGGCCTGGTTCCCCGGCGAAAGTGCCGGCCCGCCGCGCGCGCTGCATCCGGCCACCCTGCCCGCGCACGAATCGGCCTTCGCCATGACCGTGCACAAGGCCCAGGGTTCGGAGTTCGACGAGGTCTGGCTGCAGCTGCCGGCGCGCGACCACCGCGTGCTCTCGCGCGAACTGGTCTACACCGGCATCACCCGCGCCCGCCGCGTGCTGCACCTGGCCGGCGCCGCGCCGGTCATCGAAGCGGCGCTGGCCCGGCATGCCGGCCGCTGGTCGGGACTGGAGTGGCGGCTGCAGGCCGCCGCGCAAGGCGATCCGGAGCGATGAAAGGGCGTGCTGGTCGTGCGGTGCGACGGCAGGCCGGTGCCGCCGACCCTGGCGGTGCAGTGGCCGCGGCCCGGGCCGTGCACGGGCCCGGTGCTATCGTCCGCGCCATGGGAAAGACCGCGACCCCGGCCCCGATCCGCTTCAAGGCCAGGCTGCTGCGCCCGGCCGAACCGGAGGACGCGGCGTGGACGTTCTTCGTCCTGCCCAGGGCCGCCAGCGCCAGGCTGCCCACGCGCAGCCAGGTGGCGGTGGAGGGCACGCTGGGCGGGCAGCCGTTCCAGGCCACGCTCGAACCGGACGGCGAAGGCGGCCACTGGCTGCAGGTCGGGAAGAAGCTGCGCGCGGCCGCCGCTGCCGAGGTGGGCGATACCGTCGCCGTGGAGATCGCGCCGCTGGCGGAACAACCGGAGCCGGAGCTGCCTGACGACCTGCGCAAGGCGCTCGCCTGGCATCCCGATGCACGCGCGACCTGGGACGACATCACCCCAGTGGCGCGCCGCGACTGGATCCAGTGGATGACCTCGGGCAAGAAGGCCGAGACGCGCGGCAAGCGCATCGCCACGGCCTGCGACATGCTGGCCTCGGGCAAGCGGCGTGCCTGCTGCTTCGACCGCTCGGGGATGTACAGCAAGGCCTTCAGCGCGCCGCGGGCCGCGGAATAGGCCGCGCCGCCCGCGTTCACGCCATCGCGGTGGTGTAGCGCTCGACCAGCGCCACGGCGGTCCCGCAACCGTCCTCGTGCCGCATGCGTTCGCCCAGCCGGGCCGCGCGTCCCCTGGCTTCCGCGCTCTCCGCATGGGCGATCGCCTTGGCCAGCTTCACCGCGGTGATCGACCTGCCGGCCAGGGCATGCCGCATGATTCCCGCCGCGCGCAGGCGCGCGCCCCAGAAGAACTGGTCGCCGGCGAACGGCACCACGATCCCGGGCACGCCGGCGCGGCAGGCGGAGTGGGTGGTGCCCGAGCCGCCGTGGTGGATGGCCAGTGCGCAGCGCGGCAGCAGCCAGTCGTGCGGGATGGCGCCGACGGGATGGAAGTTGGCGGGCAGGCGCGCGGGGTCCATGCCGCTCCAGCCGGGGTTGAACAGGGCGCGGCGGCCGTCGACGGCGCGGACCACGGCGTCCTGCACGCGCGCGGCGTCGAAGCCGGCCATGCTGCCGAAGCCGACGTAGACCGGTGCTTCGCCGGCATCGAGGAACTCGACCAGGTCCTGCGGCGGCGTCCATGCGGTCGCGGGCCCGCCCGCGGGAGCGATCCACTGGCCGCACATGTGGGCGTTGCCCGGCCAGTCGGCCGGCTGCGGCACCAGCGCGGGCGAGATCCCGTAGAGCATCGGGTGCCGGGTCCAGAGCGACTGCCGCGGCGACAGGCCGGCCTGCGCGCGGGCGCGGTTGGTCCCGCCGCGCAGCACCTGCCAGGTCAGCTGGTTGAACAGGCGGTGGCTGGGCCGGTTGAACGCGCGCGGCGGGGTGAACGGCAGGAACGGCGCGGCGAACCCGGCGGTCGGCGTGATCGGGATCAGCATCGCGCCGATGCCGGGTACGCCCAGCGCCTCGGCCGCCGACAGGCCGACGAAGGCGGTCAGGCCGGAGACGATCACCGCGTCGCAGCCGTGGCCGGCGGCAACCGCCTGCCGCAGCCAGTCGCCGGCGTGCGCGTTGGCCAGCCGGGCCAGGTTGCGGCCGATATCGGCCATCGCGCCCTCGGCCGCGAGCGTGGCGCGGATGTCGCCGGCCAGCGCGCTGCACGGCACGCCCAGCGACCGGGCGATGTCGAGGCAGGACGCGTCGGCCAGCAGGTGGACGCCGTGCCCGGCGCCGATCAGCGCGCGGCCGAGCGCGGCCAGCGGCCGGGTATCGCCTTCGGTGCCGTAGGTGAGGATCAGCAGTCGCATCGGTCTGTCCGGGCCACGGCGCCGCTCAGACCTCGCCCTTCTTCGACAGCAGCACCGCGATCGGCCGCCCGCCGTCGAACTCGGCCAGCACCATCACGATGCACGCGGTCAGCGGCACTGCCAGGAACGCGCCGGGCATGCCCCACAGCGCGGTCCACACGGTCAGGCAGACCAGGATCACGAACGGGCTGAGGTTGAGCGAGCTGCCCATCAGGTACGGGTCGAGCAGGTTGCCGTTGAGGAACTGCACCACCGACAGCCCGCCGGCGAGCAGCAGCGCGGTCTTCAGGTCGCCGAACTGCAGCAGCGCGAACAGCGCCGGCAGGGCCACGCCCAGCACCGAGCCGATGTAGGGCACGTAGTTGAGCAGGCCGATCAGCAGCGCCCAGAACCCGGCCAGCTCCACGCCCATCGCCGCCAGGATGATCCAGCTGGCCAGGCCCAGCAGGATGCTGAGCAGGGTCTTCAGGGCCAGGTAGGTGCCGATCCGCTGGTTGATGTCGGCGACGATGCGGCGCACCTGCGCGACGCGCGCCGGATCGTCGGACAGCGCGGCGACCTTGGCGTCGAAGTGGCCGCGCTCGATCATCAGGAACACCACGTAGAGACCGATCACGGTCAGCCCGGCCAGCGTCGCGCCCACCGACAGCAGCAGCGAACCGGCCAGCTTCTGCAGGTTGAACTGGTCGAGCGCGCCGCGGCGGATCGTCTCCCAGCTCGGCTCCGATTCCAGGCCCAGCAGCAGCGCGCCGCGCTGCACCAGCGCCACCAGCTGCGCCTGGTAGTGCGGCGCCTGCGCGACCAGTGCGTCCACGCTGTCCATCACCAGCCAGCCCAGCAGCAGCAGCGCGGCGAGCATCGCCAGCGCCGACAGGCCATAGCGCAGCCGCAGCGGCAGCGCCGGGCCGACCGCCGGCACGCGCTCGAGCAGGCGCGCCGAACCGAGGATCACGTACATCGCCATCACGCTGAACACGATCGGTACCAGGATGTCGCGCCCCAGATACAGCAGCCAGCCGATCAGCACCGCGAACACGGTGGCGTGGACGAGCGCGCGGAAGCCTTCGTTCATGCGGATGCCGCCTTGTTCTCATTGAAACAGGATGCGGGCGCGGAGACATCCATGCGTTCGCGGTACCAGGCCGAACGCGGGCCATCGATCTTGCGCCTGCGCAGGTCGAACAGTCCGGATTCATGCAGTACCTGGCGCCAGCTCCGGCATCGATAGTGGGCAGGCGTCTGCACGGGATACCGGGATGCTATCCCGTATCCCGCATTGGCTACGCGAGTCCAGCCGTCGCGGCCAAGTTCCCTGGCCGCTTCGCGCAACGCACGGACGATCTTGAGCAGGCGCCCGTACTGCTGCAGCCGCGGCAGGCAGCGGCCCAGCAGGCGCTGGACCTGTTGCCGCTGCGTCGCGATGTCGTCGTCGGCTGTCATGGCCATGGGCCCCGTCCCCCGGGTGCTGCCCGCAGGATAGCGCGCGGGGCTGGGCCTGGACCGGTGGCGGCCCGGTCGCTGCTTGCGTCGTCCCGTCGGCCGATACGGGGATTCATCGCATTCCGGTTGCCGCGGTCGCTGCCACGCGGCACCGTTGCCACGTTCGGCCGGCACGGACGCCGGCGCGGACCTCCGACGACTCTGCCCACGAGGAAACCGCCATGAAGGTCCTGATCGCCCTGCTCGCCTGGTGCGTGCTGCTGGTGCTGTGCTGGCCGCTGGCCGTGCTGGCGCTGGTGCTGTGGCCGCTGGTGTGGCTGCTGTCGCTGCCGTTCCGGCTGGTCGGCATCACGTTCACCGCGCTGTTCGCGTTCCTCGGCGCGCTGCTCATGCTGCCGGCGCGGGTGCTGGGCTGGCGGCCACGGGCGGCCGGCGCCGTGGCCTGACGGCAGCGCTGGCGCAGGGCGTCGGTGGCCGCCGCCCGGCCGTCGGTTAACCTCGGTTTCCCGTGTCCGAGGAATCTCCCATGCCGCGCAGGGCCGGGTCGTGTTCACCGCCTACCTGCCGCGGCCCGGCGACCCGGTGTTCATGCGCTTGCTGGCATTCCGCTCAGCCGGCCGCGGGCGCGGCGGCCGGCTCCGCCGCCTTCTGCGCCGCCACCCACAGGTCCACGCGCTTCTCCAGCAGGTCCAGCGGCAGCGCACCGCCGCCCAGCACCGCGTCGTGGAAGCCGCGGATGTCGAACCGGTCGCCCAGCTCGGCCTCGGCCTTCCTGCGCAGTTCCTGGATCCTGATCATGCCGACCTTGTACGCGGTGGCCTGGCCGGGATAGACCAGGTAGCGCTGCACTTCGGACTTGATCGCCGCATCGGGCACCGAGCTGTTGGCGCGGAAGTAGTCGATCGCCTGCTGCTCGGTCCAGCCCTTGGCATGCAGGCCCGTGTCCACCACCAGCCGGATCGCGCGCCACATCTCCGACATCAGCCGGCCGTACTCGGCGTAGTCGGTCTTGTAGGTGTCCGGAATCTCCTTGGCCAGCCACTCCGAATACAGGCCCCAGCCCTCGGCATAGGCGGTGCTGTCGTACTGGGTGCGGAACTTCGGGATGCCGGTCAGCTCCTGGGCGATGGCGATCTGCATGTGGTGGCCCGGCAGGCCCTCGTGGTATGCGATCACCTCCAGCTCGGTCTTCGGCATCGCGTTCATGTCCGACAGGTGCGCGTAGTACACGCCCGGCCGCGAACCGTCGGGCGTGCTCGGGAAGTAGTGCTGCGCGGCGCCGGGCTGCTCGCGGAAGGCTTCCACGCGCTTGACCACCAGGTCGGCCTTCGGCATCAGGCCGAAGTACTCCGGCAGGTGCTGCTTGATGTTGGCGATGTCGGCGGTGGCCTGGTCGATGTAGGCCTGGCGCCCGGCGTCGGTGTTCGGATAGACGCGGGCCGGGTCGTTGAGCACGTGGGTGAAGAACGCCTGCAGGTCGCCTTCCACGCCGATCTTCTGCTGCAGCGCCTCCAGCTCGCCGCGCAGGCGCGCCACTTCGGCCAGGCCGAGTTCGTGGATCTGCTCGGCGGTCATGTCGGTGGTGGTGTTCTGCTTGAGCTGGTACTCGTAGTAGGCCTTGCCGTTCGGGTGGGTCGAGCCGACGCCGGTGGCGTCGACCGCGGCCTGGGGCAGTTCCTCCTCGGCAAAGGCGATGACCCTGGCGTAGCCCGGGGCGACGCTCTCCAGCAGCGCCTGGCGCGCCTGCTCCTTCAGCTCGGCGGCGCGTTCGGCGGTGATCCTGCCGTCCTTCACCAGGGCGTCGGCCTTGGCCTGGGCGGCGGCCCACAGCGCGCTGTCGGGGCCGTCGGTGAACGGTGCGCCGGTGACCACCTTCTTCGACTGGTCGAGCACGCCCTCATAGGCGAACTTCGGCGGGCGGATGCCCTGCGCGGCCGAGGCGCGGGCGCGCTCGAGGAGCTGGTCGAACGCCAGCGGCACCTTCTGCAGGCGCGAGATGAAGGCCAGGTAATCCTTCTCGTCGTCGACCTGGTGGAAGTTGATCAGGAAGGTCGGCATCAGGTTCTGCAAGCCGGTCATCTGGTTGAACGGGTAGCCGTCTCCCAGGAACGGCAGGCCATCGCGCGCGTCCTCGTACTGGCGCTTCCACAGGTCCCAGGACAGCTGCGTCTCCGGGTCGAGCCTGGCGTAGTCGAAGTTCGATTCCATCTCCTTGACCGAGGCTTCCAGCCAGGCGAGCTGCTTGCGGACGCCGGCCTCGGACATGTCGTCGATCTGGTCGTTCAGTTCCTTGCGGCCCTGGAACGAGAGCTGGATCGGGCTGAACTGCAGCTGCTGCTCGTACTGGGTATCGAACCAGGCGTTGAGGCGTTCGGATTCGGCCTTGATCTGCTCCGGGGTGGCGGCGGCGGCGGCGGCGGATCCGGTCGCGGTCGGCGAACCGGCATCGCCGGCCGGCCTGGAGCAGGCGGGCAGGAACAGGGCAAGCGACAGGGCGAGGGCCAAGGGGGTCAAGGCGGAAGCTGGGCGCACGGCGGGACTCTCGGGGCAACGGACAGCCGATTCTGCGCCCAATCGCCGGCCCGGACCATGCGGGAGGTCATGCCCAGCCGGCCGGCGCTCGGCCGGCACCCGTCGCACCGGCGCTGCGTTGACGCCGGCTACCCGAGCGGGATGAAGGGGGTTCTCCAGGGCAGCGACGGCAAGTCGTTCAATTTCGACCCGGTGCCCGACAAGCTCAAGGACCAGGCCTGCGACCCGGTGCTGAAGAACGCCTCGTCGCTGATCTGACTTCCCCATACATGTCGGTGCGGCCTGTGTCGTCGGGCGGGCCGCCCGCCCGCTCCGGCCGGCCGGAGCGACTCGGGTACGATGCATGCCCCGCCCTCGGTGCCCGAGCCATGACCGACCAGGACAAGTCCGCCCCCGTCACCCGGGACCAGGCCGAAGACGCCGTGCGCACCCTGCTGCGCTGGGCCGGCGAAGACCCCGCGCGCGAAGGCCTGCTGGACACGCCCAAGCGCGTGGCCGAAGCCTACGGCGACTGGTTCAGCGGCTACCGCGAGGATCCGCGCGAATACCTGGCCCGCACCTTCGAGGAAGTGGCCGGCTACGACGAGATGATCGTGTTGCGCGACATCGAGTACGAAAGCCACTGCGAGCACCACATGGCGCCGATCATCGGCCGGGTCCACGTGGGTTACCTGCCGGATGGCAAGGTGGTGGGCATCAGCAAGCTTGCGCGCGTGGTGGAAGCCTATGCGCGCCGTTTCCAGGTGCAGGAGAAGATGACCGCGCAGATCGCCCAGTGCATCCAGGACGTGCTGCA
>CAZBDE010000016.1:0-24645 GCA_964490415.1 uncultured Pseudoxanthomonas sp.
GTGCGGCGCCATGTGGAACATCGCATCCTGCTCAACGGCCACCGCACGGTGGTGTTCCGCTGACGGGCGGGAGCGGGAGGGATGCGGCGGGAAGCGATCGAGGAAGCGAAGCTGGCGCTCGCGCTTCCCGATCAGGTCACGCCTCGAGGTCGATGCCGGTTTCGGCCAACGCCAGGCGCGTGGCTCCGTCGCTGTCCGGCGACACCGGGCGGGTCAGGTCCCACAGGAAGCGCACCCGGAAGCCGGCTTCGGCCGCGTCCTGCGCGGTCCACAGCACGCAGTAGTCGCGCGCCAGCCCGCACACGTGCACCTCGGCGATGCCGCGCTCGCGCAGCCAGCCGCCCAGCCCGGTGGCCGGGCGGGCGCCGCCGGGGCCGTGGTTCTCGCGGAAGCCGCTGTAGGAGTCGACCTGCGGGTTGCTGCCCTTGCGCAGCACCAGGTCGGCGGCCGACCAGTCCACCCGCCGGTCCAGCGCCGCGCCGGGCGTGCCCTGCACGCAATGGTCCGGCCACAGCGTCTGCGGCTGGCCATGCAGCCCGATCGTCTCGAATGGCCGGCGGCCAGGATGGCTGCCGGCGAACGAGGCATGCCCGGGCGGGTGCCAGTCCTGGGTGGCGACGACCGTGCGATAGCGCCGCGAACGCAGCAACGTGTCGATATCGGCGACGATCGCGTCGCCTTCGTGGCAGGGAAGGGCGCCGCCGGGCATGAAGTCCGGCTGCAGGTCGACCACGATCAGGGCAACATCATCGGCAACGGTGTTCATCGGCAGACTCGGCGCGGAGAGGCCCAGTCTACCGGGCTGCCTGCGGCCCGGCCGCACCACCGCAAGGGCGCGGCCGCGACGGCGCCATCACGCGCCTCACTGCGGCCCCGGGCATCCCGCCGTCGGTACCGCCGGCGTAAAGGGATCGGTCGCGGGAAAGCCGGGTAGTCCGCCATGGCCGCACGATGCACGCGCAGGCGTTCGGATGCTTCGTCGATGCGGGGCCGGCGCAGCTCCCTTGCTCCCGGAGCACCCATGCATGCATGCGCGACAGCCGCTCAGCCCAGAAGGTTCTGCGGCAACTCATTGAGAACACGCCGGAAAGGCGCGGGATCATTCAGCCCTCGCGACAGGATGAGCGCGCCTTCGATGCGGACGACGGCATCTTCCGCGCGCCGCATCGCCTCTTGCTCCGGAATTCCCAATTTCATGCCGAGCGCGGCGAAGCCTTCGATCCAGCGGGCGAATGCCGCAGCGAGGCGCTCCTGGAACATTGGACGCGCTTCCCCGACGACGAAATTCCCGAACAGGCAAGGCTCCATGCCGCCCGCGAAGAAGGCATCCAGGGTCTCGATGACCGTGTCCAGGCGCTTCCCGGGCTCTTCCGAATCCTTGAGCGGCGCAAACAACTGATCGGCGCACCATGCGTTGACCCGGTCGAACACGGCATGGGCCATTTCTTCCTTCCCGCCCGGGAAGTGGTGGTACAGGCTTGACCGCCCAAGACCTGTCTCCTTCGAGAGCTGCCCCAGCGAGGCGGCGTCGTATCCATGTTCGCGGAAAGCGGTCAACAGGCGGCTGACAACCGCATCGGGCGGGAGTTGGGAGGCTGGCATGGGAAGACTGTACGTACCGTTCGGTCCAGTGGGGGCTGGAAGTTTCCCACTTTTTGCGGCGTCGGAGCCAACGCTGTGTTTCGGCAATGGAGCTGACCGGTGGATTGACTGGAGAAGCCGGGCCTCATACTGTACCGAACGTTCGGTATAACGAGCCTTCCCTACTGGAGTCCACCATGAACCCGATCCGACGACGCCCTCTGGCTTCCTCCTTACCCAGGCGCTTTGCCGTCCTGGCGACACTGGTGGCCGCAGTTCTGGCCTTGCCTGTCCAGGCCGCGGTCACCGACGAAAGCCGGCCTTCGCATGCAGTCGATGCCGACCATACGGGACAGGTCCACTACCGGCGCATCACCGTACAGGGCACCGAGTTGTTCTACCGGGAAGCGGGCCCGCGAGGAGCCCCGGTACTGCTTCTCCTGCACGGGTTCCCCACCTCCAGCCAGATGTTCCGCGATCTCATTCCGCTGCTGGCAGACCGCTATCACGTGATCGCTCCGGACTACCCCGGCTTTGGGCAGAGCGCCGCTCCCTCCCCAAGCCAGTTCGCATACACCTTCGACCATCTCGCTACGCTGATCGACGGGTTTGCGCGCGAACTCCGCCTCGACCGCTACGCGCTCTATGTCATGGATTACGGCGCACCGGTCGGATTCCGCCTGGCGACGCAGCACCCCGAGCGCGTCACCGCCTTGATCGTGCAGAACGGCAATGCCTACGCAGAAGGTATCGGTGAGTTCTGGGACCCGATCAAGGCGCTGTGGCGAGACAACAGTCCGGCGAATCGCGAGGCCATCCGCAAGGCCGCGCTGACGCTGGAGGGGACCCGGTGGCAGTACCTCCATGGCGTGCGGGATCCGAGCCTGGTCAGCCCCGATGCCTACATCCTCGATCAAGCCTATCTGGATCGTCCCGGCAACACCGAAATACAGCTTGCACTGATCCACGACTACCAATCCAACCTGCCCAGGTACCCGGAATGGCAGGCGTACTTCCGCAAGCATCGTCCGCCCACGCTGGTGATCTGGGGGAAGAACGACGAGATCTTCCTGGCTGCCGGCGCCGAGCCCTATCGCCGGGACAATCCCCAGGCCGAAGTCCACCTGCTGGATACAGGCCACTTCGCCCTGGAAACACATGGCAGTGAGATCGCCACGCTGATCCGCGGGTTCATGCGGAAACTCTGACCCGTGCGGCGCCCTGCGATGAGCGGGGCGCCATCCTCCGCTCCCAAGGAAGCCCGATGAATCCCGACAATACCCGTGTCTTGCTGCCTCCCTTCACCGCCGAGAGCGCCGTGGAGAAGGTGCGCGCCGCAGAAGATGCCTGGAATACCCAGGATCCCCCACGTATCGCCAAGGCCTATACAGAGGACAGCCAGTGGCGGAACCGTTCCGACTTCCTGCGCGGCCGCGGCGAGATCATCGACTTCCTCACCCGGAAATGGAATCGGGAGATCGACTATCGCCTGGTCAAGGAGCTGTGGGCCTTTTCCGGCGATCGCATCGCGGTACGTTTCGCCTACGAATGGCATGACGAATCGGGCCAGTGGTTCCGCTCCTACGGGAACGAAAACTGGGAATTCGACGAACGTGGCTTGATGCGAACACGCCATGCATCGATCAACGACGTATCCATCAGCGACTCGGAACGAAAGTTCTTCTGGGCCTCGAAGACCTCCCGTCCGCATGGAGCGCCCGGTCTGAGCGATCTGGGCCTGTGATGGAAACCGGATCGACGGGGTCGCCCCGGGAATCCACGGCAGTACCTGCCCGGACAATCGCGCTGCCCCGACGGAGAGCTATGGACAACCGGGACGCCGCGGCCGGCAAGCCATGGCCGTCCAGCCGGGACTACCCGCTTCGGAGAAAACGGTGAGCAAGCCTCTGACATGTGGAATACATCACGTGGGCCTGGCAGTGCCCGATCTCGAGGCCGCACAGAAGTTCTTCTGTGGCGTACTTGGCTGGATTGAAGTCGGGAGGAACGAGTCCTATCCAATGGTGGCTGTATCTGACGCGGGCACGAAGCTTACGCTTTGGCGGGTCGCCGACCCCGAAGCCGCGGTCGCGTTCAATCGTCGTACCAACATCGGGCTCCACCACCTCGCGCTCGCAGTCGAAGATGATGCTGCGCTTGCCGTCGCCCATGAGCGGGTGCTCTCGCATCCGGGAGTGGCCATTGAGTTTCCACCCGGGC
Source organism: uncultured Pseudoxanthomonas sp. (assembly GCA_964490415.1). Classification (GTDB taxonomy): domain Bacteria; phylum Pseudomonadota; class Gammaproteobacteria; order Xanthomonadales; family Xanthomonadaceae; genus Pseudoxanthomonas. The sequence goes on from CAZBDE010000016.1 coordinate 3,802, forward strand.
CGGTGCGTCCCGGATCGCCCGGCAATCACTTCATATGCGCAATGCCAGGCGGCGTCCGCATAGAGTTTGCGACGCGCCCGAATTGAGCCGTCGCGCATCTGGCGCTGCGGATGCTGTCGTGCGCGCAGTGGCCGGCAAAGGCAGCCAACGGCCCCGTCATGGAAACCTTTCGTCCATGGCGGCGAACAAGGCAGCCACGGAGAGGGCACGATTCGGTCGGTATGGCGTGCCGCGACTCCAGACCGGAAAGCCCTTGCGCGGCATGGCCCCCGCCGGCGTCGGCCATGAAAGGGAAGACGCGGCCGGGCTTGCTTTTCAGCGCCGGGGCCATTCGACGTGGTGCCGATGACGCGCGACAATGCGCGTCTCGCTTATCCATTGCCGTCATGCCTGCCGCAGGATCCGACCCATATACCGCCTCCCTGCGCCTGTCCGTCGCCCCGATGATGGACTGGACGGACCGCCATTGCCGGGTGTTCCATCGGCTGCTGGCGCCCGGTGCGCGGCTGTATACCGAGATGGTGCATGCCAATGCGGTGATCCACGGCGACCGCGAGCGCCTGCTCGGCTTCGACGCCAGCGAGCATCCGTTGGCGCTGCAGCTGGGCGGCAGCGAACCGGCGCTGCTGGCGCAGGCCGCGCGCATCGCCGCCGACCTGGGCTACGACGAGATCAACCTCAACTGCGGCTGCCCGTCCGACCGCGTGCAGGCCGGGCGTTTCGGCGCCTGCCTGATGCGCGAGCCGGAACTGGTGGGCGAATGCGTGGCGGCGATGGCGGCGGCGGTGGACATCCCGGTCACGGTGAAGTGCCGGCTGGGCGTCGATGAGGACAACGATTACGCCGCCTTCGCCGCCTTCGTCGATCGCCAGGTGCAGGCCGGGGCGGCGATGGTGGTGGTGCATGCCCGCAATGCCTGGCTCAAGGGCCTGTCGCCCAAGGAGAACCGGGAGATCCCGCCGCTGCGCTACGACTGGGCCTATCGCCTGAAGCAGGAGCGGCCCTCGCTGCCGGTGGTGCTCAACGGCGGCATCGCCACGGTGCAGGCCGCCCAGGAACACATGCAGAAGCTGGACGGGGTGATGCTGGGCCGGGCCGCCTACCACGATCCCTATGTGCTGCATGCATTGGAATCGGCGCAGACCGGGATGCCGCTGCAGTCGCGCGAGCAGCTGCTGCAGGCGTTGCGGCCCTATGCCGAGGCGCAGCTGGCGTCCGGGCTGGCGCTCAAGCACATCACCCGGCACGTGCTGGGGCTGTACCACGGGCAGCCAGGTGGCCGCGGTTTCCGGCAGGTGCTGAGTGAAGGCGCACACCGGCCCGGGGCCGGTTGGGAACTGGTCGAACGGGCGTTGCAGGTCACCCGCGAACAGGCCGCGCGCGTCGCCGCCTGAACGCGCCCGACGGCAAAAACGGCCCGGCAAGACGACGGACATGGACCGTACGCTGGCGGCTGGAATCGGTTATCTTGCTGAACGAGGCCCCAGTGCGGCCGGAAGAGTTCAGACCGGATTCACCCCTAAAAATCAAGAATTTGCCTCGGTTTCGTGAGGTTCGCGGAAGTTTCCGGAGTCTCGCGTTTCACGAGTTTTGAACGTCTTGCCGCAGTCCGTTAGGATCAGACCGATGCTTTCCGTTGCCCGCCACCGCCGAGCCTCCGTAGTCGCCCTGATGGCGCTCGTCGTCGGCGTGGGCGTGGTTCCGTCGGCCCCGGCCCAGAACAACGGTGGCGCGGACCAGGCGCGTCCCGCCGACGCGGCCGCCGCCCGCGGCGCCCGGGCGCAGGCGCCGGAGCGTTCGCTGTCCGATGCGGTGCGCCGGGTACAACGCACCACCGGTGGCCGCATCCTCGGCGCCGAGCGGGTGCCGTTCGACGGCCGCGACATCAACCGCGTCAAATACATGGACGACCGCGGCCGGGTCCGCTACATGGACGACCCGTCACCTACCCGCAGCACGCCGCGGGCGCCGCGCAACGCCGATGCGCCGCCACGACACGGCGATAACCCCTGAGCGCCGATAGTCGTTCACGGTAACCTGCATACACCGGCTGGCCGCAGGCTGGCCCAGAGCAACTAGGGAGAGTTCATGCGTATCCTTCTGGTCGAAGACGAAGCCCCGCTGCGGGAAACCCTGGCGGCCCGCCTCAAGCGCGAAGGCTTTGCGGTCGATGCCGCCCAGGACGGCGAGGAAGGCCTGTACATGGGCCGCGAGGTGCCGTTCGATGTCGGCATCATCGACCTGGGCCTGCCGAAGATGTCGGGCATGGAGCTGATCCGTGCGCTGCGCGACGAAGGCAAGCAGTTCCCGGTGCTGATCCTGACCGCGCGTTCGAGCTGGCAGGACAAGGTCGAGGGCCTCAAGCAGGGCGCCGACGACTACCTGGTCAAGCCGTTCCACGTCGAGGAACTGCTGGCCCGGCTCAACGCGCTGGTCCGCCGCGCCGCCGGCTGGAGCAAGCCGGTGCTGGAGTGCGGCCCGGTGGCGCTGGACCTGGCCGCGCAGACGGTGAGCGTGTCGGGCACCAACGTCGACCTGACCAGCTACGAGTACAAGGTGCTCGAGTACCTGATGATGCATGCCGGCGAACTGGTCTCGAAGGCCGACCTGACCGAGCACATCTACCAGCAGGACTTCGACCGCGACTCCAACGTGCTGGAGGTCTTCATCGGCCGCCTGCGCAAGAAGCTGGATCCGGACGGCGAACTGAAGCCGATCGAGACCGTGCGCGGTCGCGGCTACCGCTTCGCCATCCCGCGCACCGACGGTTGACCGGCAGGCCGGGCGGGGAGCGCGCGGGGACGCAGTGGATCGAAGCCGATTCGGATCGCTCAGGCCATGGCGGCCGCGTTCGCTCAAGGCGAGGCAGCTCACCGCCGCCAGCCTGAGCCTGGTCGCGTTCCTGATGCTGGCCGGCATCGCCCTCGACCGCGCCTTCGCCGAAACCGCCGAGAACAACCTGCGCCAGCGGTTGAAGAGCTACGCGATGGCGTACGCCGACAACATCGACTTCGGCCGCGACGGCTCGCTGTACACGCCCGAGCTGGGCCCGGACCCGCGCTTCCACCGCCCCGGCAGCGGCCTCTACGCCGAAGTGGTGATGCCCAACGGGCACTGGGCTTCGCTGTCGGCCGAAGGCCCGCTGCTGCCGGAGGTCGCCGGCCAGCTGCAGCCGCGCCAGGAGCGCTTCGACGGCCCGCTGGCGATCACCCAGATCGACGGCAGCCAGGGCGAGGTCTACCGCTACGGCATCGGCCTGGTGTGGGCCGAGCGTGGCCCCGACAACGAGTTCCCGTACAGCATCTTCGTGATGGAGGACGCGCAGACCCTGGCGGCGCAGGTGCGCGTGTTCCGCGCCGCGCTGTGGGTCTACCTGGGCGGCGCCGGCCTGATCCTGCTGCTGCTGCAGGTGGTGATCCTCAACTGGAGCCTGCGCCCGCTGCAGCGGGTGATCGCCGAGCTGACCCGGGTGCAGCGCGGCCAGCTGCAGCGCATGAGCGAGCGCCACCCGCGCGAGCTCGAACCGCTGACCGAGAGCATCAACGCGCTGATCGACAGCGAGCGCGAACACCTGGACCGGCAGCGCAACACCCTGGCCGACCTGGCGCACAGCCTGAAGACGCCGCTGGCGGTGCTGCGCACCCAGCTCGACGCCGGCGCGCATGACGGCCAGCCGCGCGAGGAAGGGCTGCGCGCCGAAGTGGACGCGCAGCTCAAGCGCATGAACGACCTGGTTTCCTACCAGCTGGCGCGCGCCGCCTCCGGCGGCCACAAGCTGTTCTCCGCGCCGGTGCCGATCGAGCCCAGCGCCGAGGAGGTCGTGCGCGGCCTGGAGAAGGTGTACGCCGGGCGCAATGTCCTGTGCGAGTTCGAGATCGCCCCGGGCGTGCAGTTCTACGGCGAACCGGGCGACCTGCAGGAACTGCTCGGCAACCTGCTGGAGAACGCGTTCAAGTGGGCGCGCCACCGCGTGCTGCTCACCGCGCGGCCGGGGCCGGCCGCGCCCAACCGCCGCGCCGGCCTGCTGCTGGCGGTGGACGACGACGGCCCGGGCATCGCGCCCGAAGACGTGGCCAAGGTCCTGCAGCGCGGCGTGCGCGGCGACGAGCGCGTGCAGGGCCATGGCATCGGCCTGTCGATCGTGCAGGACCTGGTCCGCGACTACCGCGGCGAACTGCAGGTGCTGCGCTCGCCCGAGCTGGGCGGCGCCCGCTTCGAAGTGACCCTCCCCCCCGGCCTCTGACCCGGCATCCCCGCCCTTGGGCGTGCCCCCATGCCCCTCGCGCGCCTTTGTAGGAGCTCCCTTCAGGGGCGACCCGAGGACGTCTGGACGCAGCCGCGGTCAACGCCATCGATCCGGAGACTTCGCGTCGAACGCGGTGCCTTCCAGCACGGTCGGGTCGCCCCTGAAGGGGGCTCCTACAAGGGAGCCCGCGGCAGCGGCGACGGGCCGTAGAAGCGCGCCAGGTGCGCGGCCACTTCGGGCATCGCCTCTTCCAGCATCCATGGTGCGGAGAAGTGGTACTCGGTCGCCACGGCGAAGAATTCCTCCGGCGCCTCGGCCGCGTAGGGATCGATCGCGGTCTCGATGCCGGCATCGACCTGCGCGCAGAACGCATCGTAGGCGCGCTGGAAATCGCGCGCCCATCCGCGCTGCCAGCGCGGCGGCAGCGGCGGCGTGCCGTCGAGTTCGCCGTCGAGCACGTCGAGCTTGTGCGCCATCTCGTGCACGGCCACGCAGTAGCCGGCGTCAGGTTCGGCCAGGTCGGCCTGCACGTCGGCCCAGGACAGGATCAGCGGGCCGTGGTCCCAGGCCTCGCCGGCCAGTTCGTCGTCCCATTCGTGCAGCACGCCGGCCGCATCCACATGGCTGCGGCGCACCCGGAACGCGTCGGGGTACACCAGCAGTTGCGACCAGCCGCGCAGGCCGGCCTCGCCGAACTCCAGCAGCGGCAGGCAGCACAGCGCGGCCAGCAGCACGCGCTGGGTCGCGTCCAGTTCCAGGCCGCCGAGCGGGGTCACGGTCTTCTCGTGCAGGAAGCGCGCGGCCAGGGCGCGCAGGCGTTCGCGCCGCGCCGGATCGAGCGCGGCCACCCACGGCAGCTGCGCGCAGGCGGCCTGCCAGGGGATGTCGTCGAGGGTCGGGGCGCGCGGCCGCAGCCAGCGCGAGAACGTCTTGATCAGCGGAACATGCCCGGCAGGAAACTGTGCCAGCGGTTGCCGCGCGCGCGCGGCATCACCGCGTCGACTTCGCCACCGCCACCGCCGCCGATGCTGGTGGCCGGCTTGGGCGTGCTGCGCGCGGCCGGTGGCGTGGCCGGCCGCGCCTGCGGCGCATCGGCTTCGCCCGCACTGGCGGTGGTCGCCGGCCGCGCGTATACGCAGGCCCCCTTCTTCGACGCATCGGCCTCGGAGTCGACCGCCCAGCACAGGGCCGGGGTGGCGAGCAGCAGCAGCGGGAGCAGGCGGCGCATCGGCGGGTTCGTCGACTCGAACGGGAAGCCCCAACTATAGCGCGGCTTCCGCGCACCGGCATGTGGCTGGGCCGGGTCGCGGACAGGGGCGATAATCCCCGGTTCAAGGGGCCGGCGAGGCGGGGGATTGCAGCGTGGACGATCGCGAACTGCTGGTCCGGCTGGGCGCCGGCGCGGTGTCCGGCGACGCGCTGGCGCGCGGGGCCGGGGTCACCCGGGCCGCGGTCTGGAAGCGGATCCAGGCGCTGCGCGAGGCCGGGGTGGAGATCGAGGCCCGCGCCGGGCAGGGTTACGTCCTGCGCCGGGCGCCCGACCTGCTGGATGCAGCGGCCTTGCGCGCCGCCCTGCCGGCCGCCGCCGGGGGCGGGACGCTGGAGGTGGCCTGGAGCCTGGATTCGACCAACAGCGAACTGCTGCGCCGGCCGCCGCCGGCCGGCAGCGCCGTGCTCCTGGCCGAGCGCCAGACCGCCGGCCGCGGCCGCCGGGGGCGGGCCTGGATCTCGCCGCTGGGCGCGCAGGTCTGCCTGTCGGTGCGCCGCGGCTTCGACGGCGGCCTGGCCCGGCTGGGCGGCCTCAGCCTGGTGGCCGGCGTGGCCGTGGCCGAGGCGCTGCGCGCGCTGGGCTTCGGCCAGGTCGGGCTGAAGTGGCCCAACGACCTGGTCGCCGGCGACCGCAAGCTTGCCGGCCTGCTGGTGGAGGGGGGGGGCGAGCATGCGGGGCCGGTGCATGCGGTGGTCGGCCTGGGCCTCAACGTGCGCCTGCCCGAGGCGGCCGCGGCGGCGATCGACCAGCCCTGGACCGACCTGGCCCGGCTCGCCGGCACCGCCGCGTTGCCGCCGCGCAACACGATCGCCGCCGCGGTCCTGGCCCATCTGCTGCCGGCGCTGGAGACGTTCGACCGCGAAGGCCTGGCGCCGTTCCTGCCACGCTATGCCGCGCTGGACGCGCTGTCCGGGCGGCCGGTGCGGGTGCTGCACGGCAGCGCCGGCGTCGAGGGCGAGGCCGCCGGGCTGGCCAGCGACGGCGGCCTGCGCGTGGCCACCGTCACCGGCGAACGGATCTTCCATGCCGGCGAGGTAAGCGTGAGGGCACGATGAGCGACTGGCTGTTCGATCTGGGCAATTCGCGCTTCAAGGCTGCGCCGCGGCTCGATGCCGGCGCGGTCGGCGAGGTGTTCGCCTGGCCGCATGGCGCCGATGCGCTGGCCGGCGGCGACGCCAGCCACGGCGCGCTGCCGCGCGGCCGCCACGCCTGGGTGGCCAGCGTGGCCGCGCCGGCGCTGACCGCGCAGATGGTGGGCCTGCTGCGCGAGCGCTTCGAGCGGGTGCACGTGGCGCACACGCGCGCCGAATGCGCCGGCGTGCGCCTGGCCTATGCCCACGCGCACAGGCTGGGCGTGGACCGCTTCCTGGCCCTGCTCGCGGCGCGTCGGCTCGGCGGCGGTGGCGACGTGCTGGTGGCCGGCGTCGGCACCGCCCTGACCATCGACCTGCTCGATGCCGACGGCCTGCACCATGGCGGCCGCATCGCGCCTTCGCCGGCGCTGATGCGCCAGGTCCTGCACCAGCGCGCCGCGCAACTGCCGGCCACCGGCGGGCACTACGAGGAGTTCGCCGCCGACACCGAGGACGCGCTCGCTTCCGGCTGCGACGGCGCGGCGGTGGCGCTGGTCGAGCGCTCGCTGCGCCAGGCCGCCGTGCGCCTGGGCCGTGAGCCGGCGTTGCTGCTGCACGGCGGAGGCGGCGAGGCGCTGCTGCCGCTGCTGCGGGCGGCGACGTTGCGGCCGGCGCTGGTGCTCGAAGGACTGGCGGTGTGGGCGGCGCAGACCGAGGCCGACGGCGCGTCCGCCGCCGGTGCAGCCGGTCCGGCCGATCAGCTCGGCTAGAATCGCCGCCCATGTTCGCCCGCGCACTGATCGTCGTCCTCGTCGCCCTCAACCTCGGTGTTGCCGCCTGGTGGCTGCTGCGGCCGGCACCGCCGTTGCCGGCGCCGCCGGTCTCCGACCAGGGCGGCGCGGAACTGAGGCTGCTGCCGATGCCGGCTTCCGTGCCGGCCGCCACCGCGCCGGTCGCCGCGGATGCGTCGCCGGTCGCACCCGCTGCCGGGAGGGCGACCGAAGCGGATGCGGCGCCCACGACACCCCCTGTCGCGCCCGCGGCGCCGGCCCGCTGCCTGCGCCTGGGGCCGTTCTCCGACCACGATGCGGCCCAGGTGGCGCAGGCCGGCCTCGGTGCGCTGCTGCACGATGCGGCGATCCAGGAAGAAGCCGGGAATGCGAGTAGCTACCGCGTGCTGCTGCCGCCGCTGCCCGACCGCGCGCAGGCGCAGGCCACCGTCGACCGCATCGCCGCCGCCGGTATCCAGGACTTCCTGATCCTGAGCCAGGGCGCCGAGGCGAACGGCATTGCGCTGGGGAGCTACCGCGGCCGCGAAACCGCCGAACGCCGCGTCGCCGCGCTGCGCGCGGCCGGTTTCCCGGCGGAGATCCGTGCGCAGGGCGCGAGTGGCGCATCGCGCTGGTGGCTCGACGGCGCCACCGCCGACGCGGCCGCCGTGCGCGCGACCTTCCCCGCCGCGCAGGACCGCGACTGCGCGGCGCGATAGAATCCGCGCGCAACGCCGCTTTAGCTCAGCTGGTAGAGCAACCGCCTTGTAAGCGGTAGGTCATCCGTTCGAATCGGATAAGCGGCACCAGTCCCGGTGCGCGTCGCTTCAGAGATAGTTCGCCACCAGCTCCATCTGCCCGGCCGGATTCTCGGCTTCGATGGAGGTGGGGATCAGGCGCAACCCGGCGCGCGCGTCGGCGATGACCCGGGCGATCTGTAGGGCCTGGTCGCGTTCGAGGAACCAGAACGAAGGGCGGCCATTGTCGAGCAGCCGCCAGCCGCCATGTGATCCGATCACCTGCAGGATGGAAACATCATTCATCCGTGCACTCCCGTGGCAACTGCACAGCGAGGGAGGTCCCCGGCCCAGCATCCAGCCGGTGGCCTTGTCCTTAGCAGAGCGGTATCCATGTCCCATGCATGCCCTCTGCCGGGGCGCATCCAGAATGCCAACCTGTTCACAGATTGGGCAGTCGGGAAATGCCGGGGATAGGGGTAGGGAAAATCCTACGCCATGGCCGTGGCCGTATGGAGCCGGCTGTACTCCCTTCCCCTCTCAGCGGGCCGCCCGCGGCACGCCGCGCACCACCGGCCTCGCTCCCCACAGCGCATAGGACAGCACATACAGCTCGCACACCGCGGTCAGCAAGAAGGACAGCTGCAGGCCGTAGCGGTCGGCCAGCCAGCCCTGCACCACCACCAGCGCGCCGCCGGCGATGGCCATCACCAGCAGGCCGGCGCCTTCCTCGGTGAGCGGGCCCAGGCCGCGGATGCCGAGGGTGAAGATGGTCGGGAACATGATCGAGTGGAACAGGCCCACCGAGACCAGCGCCCACATCGCCAGCCGGCCCGAGGCGAACACGGTGACCAGCATCACCGCGAACGCGCACAGCGAGAACACCGCCAGCACCTTTTCCGGCGCGACCGTCCGCATCAGGAAGCTGCCGACGAAGCGCCCGACCATCATTCCGCCCCACAGCAGGAACAGGTAGCGCGAAGCCTGCGCATGGGTGAGGTCGCCGATGTGCGGTTGCGAGACGAAATTGATGAACAGGTTGGACACGCCGATCTCGGCGATGAGATAGATGAAGATCGCGGGGATGCCCAGCACCAGGTTGCGGTGGTGCCACAGCGAATGCCGTGCGCGTTCCTCGCCTGCCACGCGCGCGGTGGCCTGGCCGAGCGCCGGCAGGCGGAAGCGGGCGATCACGATCGCCAGCGCGACCAGTGTCGCGGCCACGATCAGGTAGGGCAGCTGCACCGACTGCGCATCGGCCAGGCGTTCGGCCGGGGTGAGCACGGCGCCCGCCGCGGCATTTCCCGACGTGGAGCGTCCCAGGATCAGCCAGCCGCCGAACAGCGGGGCCAGGGTGGTGCCCAGCGAGTTGAAGGCCTGGACCAGGTTGAGGCGCGAGGATGCGGTCTCCGGCGAACCGATCACCGCCACGTACGGATTGGCCGCCACCTGCAGCAGGGTGATGCCGCTGGCGATCACGAACAGCGACACCAGGGTCACCGCATAGGAGGGAATGCGCGCGGCCGGGATCATGCCCAGCGCGCCGGCGGCCATGATCGCCAGGCCGATCACCAGCGCGCGCTGGTAGCCGACCCGCTCGATCAGCTTCGCCGACGGCAGCGAGGCGACGAAATAGGCGATGAACCACACCGATTCGATCAGCGTGGCCTGCGTGTACGAAAGGTCGAACACGCTGCGCAGGTGCGGCAGCAGCGTGTTGTTGATCACGGTGATGAAGCCCCACATGAAGAACAGCGAGGCCAGCAGGGTCAGCGCGGCGCGGTGCGATGCGCCGCCGGTCGCCGGTGCGTGCGTGGCGCCTGCCGGGCCGATCGTTCCTGCCATGCGGGGCTTCCTGGGTTGCGGGGTCGTGGTGCGGAAAGCATGGCGCCGCATCGGCCGCGCGACCAATCACTTGATCGGCGCCAGCCATGCCGGAACTGGAATGCTGCGGCGCAGCGCGCCATGCGTGCCTGGCCGGTGCATGCGCAAACGCTGCGCCGCGGCGGGTGCGCATGCGATGCGCTGGATAGACTGGTGGCCACTCCTGCACCGCATACCTGACCATGGCCCGAAGCTATCCACCCGTCTCCCTCATCGGCGTTCCCACCGACATCGGCGCCGGCCATCGCGGCGCTTCGCTGGGGCCGGAAGCGCTGCGCATCGCCGGGCTGGCCGAGGCCCTGGCCGCGCGCGGCGTGGACGTGCGCGACTGCGGCAACCTGGCCGGGCCGGCCAACCCCTGGCAGCCGCCCGCGGACGGCTACCGGCACCTGGAACAGGTGGTGGCCTGGAACGGTGCGCTGATGGAGGCCAGCCTGCGCGAGCTGCGCGATGGCCGCATGCCGGTGATGCTCGGCGGCGACCACTGCCTGGCGATCGGCTCGATCACCGCGGTGGCGCGGCACTGCCGCGAGACCGGGAAGAAGCTGCGCGTGCTGTGGCTGGATGCGCACTCGGACTTCAACACCAGCGCGGTCACGCCCTCGGGCAACGTGCACGGCATGCCGGTGGCCTGCCTGTGCGGGCTCGGCCCGGAGGCGCTGACCCGGCTGGGTGGCGATGCACCGGCGCTGCAGCCGGCGCAGATCCGCCAGATCGGGATCCGCTCGGTCGACCCGGAGGAGAAGCGGCTGGTGCGGCAGCACCGGCTGGACATCTACGACATGCGCTACATCGACGAAGTCGGGATGAAGCGGGTGATGGCGCAGGCGCTGGACGGCGTCGATGCCGGTACCCACCTGCACGTCAGCTTCGACGTGGACTTCCTCGACCCCGGCATCGCCCCGGGCGTGGGCACCACCGTGCCCGGCGGGCCCAACTACCGCGAGGCGCAGCTGGTGATGGAGATGATCGCCGACACCGGCAGGATGGGCTCGCTGGACATCGTCGAACTCAACCCGGTGCTGGACGACCACAACGCCACCGCGCAGCTGGCGGTGGACCTGGTCGAGAGCCTGTTCGGCAAGTCGACCCTGATGCGCGACTGAACCGGTGCCGGCGCATTCACGCCGGTTCCACGGCGCGGCGGCCAGATTGACCGCCAAGCCGACCGGCACCGTCGGCAGGCGCAACCGTCACTGTCTTCGAGGAGCACGACCCATGAAGCGCATCATCGCCCTGACCCTGCTGAGCCTGTTCTCCGTGTCCATGCTGTCGGCCTGCAACACCGTTGCCGGCGCCGGCAAGGACGTGCAGAAGGCCGGCGAGAAGATGGAAGACAAGGCGCAGGACTGCAAGGACGGCAAGTGCTGATCATGCGGAACGCGCACTGATCCGCGCCGCGCGGATCGCACCAGGGAAAGGGCCGGGATATCCGGCCCTTTCCTTTGGCCGCTTCCGGGTCCGGCCCCGAACGCCGTGGGAAACGGGTGGTAGTGCCGACGCCCCGGGCGGGTTCCATGCATGGGCGATTCAGCCGCCTAACTTCGCATTGACGCGCGCTGGACCGGCATCGAACGCCCCATGCCGGAACATGGGCGCACACGGTCGCAACGGTGCGGCCGTCTTCCACCACAACGCAGGAGCAGCACATGAATCGCGACATCATCGGCGGCAACTGGAAGCAGCTGAAGGGCCAGATGCAGGCCAAGTGGGGTGATCTCACCAACGACGATTTCGACGTGGCCGAGGGCAATGCGAACTACCTGGCCGGCAAGCTGCAGGAGCGCTATGGCTGGGAGAAGGATCGCGCGGAGAAGGAAGTGCGCGATTTCGAGCGTGGCCTGGACGATACGTTCCGCCACTGATCGCCGGTTCAGCGGGTCGCACGCATCCGCGATCCGGGCAGTTCCTCGCGATCGACGGATGCGGCACGGGCGGCGGACTCCGGTCCGCCGCTTCCTGTGTGCGGGGTCAGCGCGGCCATGGACTGCAGCATGGCGGATCGGGCACGAATCCAGCGGGGAACGCCTGCGGTGCGTCGTTCCAGGCCGGGCGCGGGTAGGGCGGCGGCGCGAGTGCGATGCCGCGCGACTGCAGGCCGTACAGGGTGTCGTAGCGCCACTGGCTGATCTGCGCCGGGCGCGGTTGCCGTTCGAAGCGGGTCGCGTACGCCGGCGACGCCTCGATGCCGCCATGGCCGGTGCCCAGGCCTGGCGCAGCGGCCGATGATTCCTGGCGCACGGCCGCGTCGGCGGCTCCCGCCGCGCGGGGCGCGGACGCCATCCGGTCGTCGCGCGGCGATTCGGTCGCCTGGCGCGCGGTGCCGGCGATGCCGGCCGCCGGCAGGGGGCGGACTTCGCGGAACACCGCCACCCCGATCACGCCGACGTTGCCGGGCCGCCCGGTGCGCGCCGCATAACTGGCGGCCGGGTCGACGAACACGAACCGCGCCACCGTGCCAAGCGACTTGCGCCAGCCGTCCACGTCGAGCGATTGCCAGGGGCCAAGCACGTAGCCGGCCTGGCGCGGCTCGGCGGTCTGGCCGCTGACCGCATTGACGCCATCCACCGACAGCACCACCAGCACGCGTTCGGGACCGAGGTTGCGCAGGCGCACGGCGTAGGGCCGGCCCGGGTCGCCGGGCAGCCAGTCCTGGCCGCGGTGGCGGTACTGCGGCAGGACCGCGCCGCTGTCGCGGTCGACCACCTGCAGTTCGACCAGCGGCGCGGGCGGGTGCAGCAGGCCGGCGGCCGCGCAGGGAAATGGCGGCAGGGCCAGCAGCAGGAGCGGCAGGAGGCGCAGGAGCGAGCGTTTCATGGGGGCGTTCCGTTGAGGGCCTGCCCGGGTGAACGGCCGGCCGCGGCCGATGGGGTTGGCACCGGCGCACGCGGGCGGCGCGGTAGAATCGCCCGGTCCCCCCGCTGCATCCGCCATGACCGTCCGAGTCCTCACCGGCATCACCACCACCGGCACCCCGCACCTGGGCAACTACGCCGGTGCGATCCGTCCGGCCATCGCCGCCTCGCGCGCGCCCGGCGTGGAAAGCTTCTTCTTCCTTGCCGACTACCACGCCCTGATCAAGGCCGACGACCCGCAGCGCATCGCCCGCTCGCGGCTGGAGATCGCCGCGACCTGGCTGGCCTGCGGGCTGGATCCGCAGAAGGTGACCTTCTACCGGCAGTCGGACATCGTCGAGATCCCGCAGCTGACCTGGCTGCTGACCTGCGTCACCGCCAAGGGCCTGCTCAACCGCGCCCACGCCTACAAGGCCGCGGTGGACAGGAACGTGGACGCGGGCGAGGACCCGGACTTCGCCGTCACCGCCGGCCTGTACATGTACCCGGTGCTGATGGCCGCCGACATCCTCGCCTTCGGCGCGCACAAGGTGCCGGTGGGCCGCGACCAGATCCAGCACATCGAGATGGCGCGCGACATCGGCCAGCGCTTCAACCACCTGCATGGCGACGCCTGGCGCGCGGCCACCGGCCAGGGCGGCGAGCCGCTGGTGCTGCCGGAAGTGCAGATCGACGAGAACGTGGCCACGCTGCCGGGCCTGGACGGACGCAAGATGTCCAAGAGCTACGACAACACCATTCCGCTGTTCGCGCCGCCGGCGGAACTGAAGAAGCTGGTGATGTCGATCCTCACCGACTCGCGCGCGCCCGGCGAGCCGAAGGACACCGAGGGTTCGGCCCTGTTCCAGCTGTACCAGGCCTTCGCCACGCCGGCGCAGGCCGGGGAGATGCGCCACGCATACGCCGAGGGCATCGGCTGGGGCGATGCCAAGCAGCGCCTGTTCGCGGTCGTCGACCAGGCGGTGGCGCCGATGCGCGAGCAGTACGCGCAGCTGATCGCGAAACCGGCGCAGCTGGAGGAGATCCTGCAGGAAGGTGCGCGCAAGGCGCGCGACGTCACCGTGCCGCTGCTCGACGGCTTGCAGCGCGCGGTCGGGCTGGGGCCGTTCTCGGTGCCGCAGGCGGTGGCGAAGGCGAAGAACGCCGCGGTGAAGCTGCCGCAGGTCAAGCAGTACCGCGAGGCCGATGGGCGCTTCCACTTCAAGCTGGTCGACGGCGACGGCCGCCTGCTGCTGCAGGGCGACGGCCACGCCTCGCCGCGCGACGCCGGCCAGGTGATCGCGCGGCTCAAGCGCGAAGGACTGGACGCGCTGCACGAGATGGAGGCGCGGTCGGTCGGCCTGCTCGGCGAGCGGATCGGCACGCTCGGCGAAGAGCTGGCCGGCGTGGACGAAATCCTCGATGCGCTGCGCCAGCTGGCGGCAGCGGAGGCCTGATGGCCTGGCTGTCGCTGATCCTGTTCCTGCCCTGGTTCGCACTGCTGGGCGTGCTGTACTGGTTCTATCCGCGCACGCCGCGCCCTGTGGCGCGGCGTGCGTTCGACACGGCCACGCTGTTGCTGGCGCTGCTGCTGAGCATCCTTGGCATGCACTGGGGCTACAACGAAGGCGCGGCCGACGCCCGCAGCGGGCCGATCTGGCGACAGGTGCTGGCGGTGCTGTATGCCTATGGCGGGTTCCTGGCCGTGCTCGCGCTGGCGGTGCCGCTGCGCATGCGCCTGCTGCCGCGCTGGCGCTGATCTTTCCGTTTCCTGTAGGAGCTCCCTTCAGGGGCGAACCGAGGCCGCTGAAGGCACCGTGTTCGACGCGAAGCCTCCGGATCGGCGATGTTGAACGTGGCTGCGTCCAGGCATCGCCGGGTCGTTCCTGAAGGGAGCTCCTACAGGAAGGCAAGGAAGCAGGAAAGCGCCTGGCTACGACCAAAGCCGGATCGCTCCTCCGTCGGCGCCTGACTACGATGGTCGCGTGCGGCGGGAAACACACGACAGGGAAGGGCGGTACATGCCGGAACATGGCATCCACACCATCGACACCGGATACCTGCGCCCGCGCTTCGATGCGGCCTATCTGGTGGTGGAACAGGGTCGCGGCGCGTTCATCGATTGCGGCACCAACCACACCGTGCCGGTGCTCCTGGCCGGGCTGGACGCGGCCGGCCTGGCGCCGGCCGACGTGGACTGGCTGGTCCTCACCCACGTCCACCTCGATCATGCCGGCGGGGCCGGCACCTTGTTGAGGCAGCTGCCCAATGCACGCCTGGTCGCGCATCCGCGCGCGGCGCCGCACATGGTCGATCCGGCGCGGCTGGTCGCCGGTGCGACCGCGGTCTATGGCGAGGAGGAGTTCGCACGCCACTACGGCGAACTGGTGCCGGTGCCGGCCGGACGCGTGGTGGTGGCCGGCGACGGCCACGTGGTCGACCTGGCCGGACGCGCGCTGCGCTGCATCGACACGCCCGGGCACGCCCGCCACCACCTGTGCGTGTGGGACGCGCGCAGCCGCAGCTGGTTCACCGGCGACACCTTCGGCCTGTCCTACCGCGAGCTGGACAGCGGGCGCGGCGCCTTCATCCTGCCGACCTCCTCGCCGGTGCAGTTCGAGCCGGAGGCGATGCAGGCCTCGATCGCGCGGATGATGGCCGAGGCGCCGCAGGCGATGTACCTGACCCACTACGGCCGGGTGCAGGACGTGGCGCGGCTGGCCGCCGAACTGCACGAGCAGATCGACGCGATGGTTTCGCTGGCCCAGGCCTGCGACGGCGGCGCGGACCGGCACCGCGCGCTGGCCGCCGCGCTGTCGGGCTACTACCTCGAGCGCGCCCAGGCGCACGGCTGCGCGCTGGACGATGCGGCGGTGCTGCGGCTGCTGGAGGTGGACATCGAGCTCAACGCGCAGGGGCTTGAGGTGTGGCTGGATCGGGGACGGCGGTAGCCGACCGCCGTGCTCCCTCTGTAGGAGCTCCCTTCAGGGGCGACCCGAGGCACCTGGACGCAGCCGCGTTCAACGTCACCGCTCCGGAGACTCCGCGTTGAATAAGGGCACCTCCAGCGGCCTCGGGTCGCCCCTGAAGGGAGCTCCTACAAACAGGAGCGGTGGTGGCTTTATTGGGGCAGGGCCATGTCGTCCAGCAGCGCGCGCAGGAAGCGCGCGGCCTCGCCGCCGGTGGCAGCGCGGTGGTCGAAGGTCAGCGAGATCGGCAGGCGGCGGTGCACCTCGATGCCGCCGATCACCGCCACCACGTCGTGGCCGAGCCTGCCGGCCCCGACGATGGCCACGCACGGCGGCACCACCACCGGGGTCGCGTAGCGGCCGGCGAACATGCCGAAGTTCGACAGCGAGATGGTGTAGCCGGACAGTTCGCTGGCCGGGATCGTGCGTTCCTCCACCTGGGCGCGCAGGCGGTTGACGCCTTCGCGGATGCCGCGCGCGTCGAGCATGTCGGCGTTGCGCAGCGCCGGCACGAACAGGCCGTCGTCGGTGTCCACCGCGATGCCCACGTCCACGTGCGGATGGCGGGTGACCGCCAGCGCCGTGCCGTCGAACCAGGCGTTGAGCGCCGGCACCGCCGCGCACGCGGCGACGATGGCGCGGATCAGGCGCGCGGTGATGTCCTGCTTGCC
The DNA here is from genome assembly GCA_964490415.1 of uncultured Pseudoxanthomonas sp. Lineage (GTDB taxonomy): Bacteria > Pseudomonadota > Gammaproteobacteria > Xanthomonadales > Xanthomonadaceae > Pseudoxanthomonas. The sequence goes on from CAZBDE010000016.1 coordinate 20,256, forward strand.
GATCCAGGCATGCAGGTCGGCATCGTCGACCAGGGTGGTCGGGACCACCTTGCTGTGCGCATCGGCCATCACCCGCGCCATGTTGCGGCGCACGCCCTTGAGCTGTTCGGGCTGGCCGCTGGCGGCGGCGGATTCCGCGCCGGGCGGGCGGGTGCGCATCGGCTTGCCGGCGGCGGAAACGGGCGTGCGCTGCTCCGGACCCCGCCGGGAGAGGGCTTGGGAAGAGGATTCGGGGGCCGATGTCGCGACCGGTCGCCGCGCTGCTTCCGCCGTACCCTCTGCGCCAGCCCCTCTGCCCGTGGGAGAGGGGAGCAGGGCAGAAGGATCGGCCGCGGCCTGCTTCACATCGGCCAACGCGACCGTCCCGTCCGCGCCCGTGGCGCGCACGCGCGCCAGGTCCACGCCCAGCTTCTTCGCCAGCGCACGCACGGCGGGCATCGCCCTGACGCCGCCGACGGAGATCGCCTGTTCGCTGTGCACGGCATTCGAGCTCTGCATGGCGCCCACCACGGTGCCGGCGTCGTCGCGCTCGCCGCCGGCCTCGACCGCCGCCGGCGCGGTTGCCGGGGCGGCTGCCGGTGCCTGAGGCTGGGCGGGCGCGGCATGGCCGCCGCCATGGTGGTGGCCGGTATCCTGGCCTTCGGCGCGCTGGGGCAGGCCCGGATCGGGTTCGAACACGGCCAGCATCGCGCCGGTGACGATGATGTCGCCCGCGCCGCCGGCCAGCTTCAGCACCTTGCCGGAAACGGGCGAGGGCACTTCGACCACGGCCTTGGCCGTCTCCATCGACACCAGCGGTTCGTCCAGGCGGACGGTCTCGCCCTCCTTGACGAACCACTCGACGATGGTCGCGTCCGGCAGGCCTTCGCCCAGGTCGGGCAGGTGGAAGGTCTTGCTCTCGCTCATGCGGATGTTCCTGGCAGGTCGTTGCGGGCGCGGCCTGGGCCGCGCCGGGAATCTCGGATCGACGCCGCCGCGGTCGCGCGCGGCGCCGGGGGTTCAGCCGTGCGCCACCGCGCGCCTGGCCGCGGAAACGATGCGCTCCACGCCCGGCAGGTACTTCATCTCCAGCCGGAACAGCGGGATATGCGTGTCGTAGCCGGTGACGCGCTCGACCGGGGCGACCAGGTCGTACATCGACTGTTCGGCCAGGCGCGCGGCGATCTCGGCGCCGAAGCCGGCGGTGCGCGGGGCTTCCTGCACGATCACGCAGCGGCCGGTGCGCGACACCGACTCGGCGATGGTGTCGAAGTCCAGCGGACGCAGGGTGGCCACGTCGATCACCTCGGCGCTGATGCCTTCCTTCGCCAGCATGTCGGCGGCTTCCAGCGCGTCCTTCACCTGCGCGCCCCAGGCGACCAGGGTCACGTCGGTGCCGTCGCGCAGGACGAAGCACACGTCCAGCGGCAGCGCTTCGCCGTCGTCGGCCACGAGCTCCTTGTACTGGCGGTAGATCCGCTTGGGCTCCATGTAGATCACCGGGTCCTCGTCGCGGATCGCGGCCAGCAGCAGGCCGTAGGCCCGCTGCGGCGAGGACGGCATGACCACGCGCAGGCCGGGCACGTTGGTGAACATGGACTCGTTGGCCTCGCTGTGGTGCTCCGGCGCGCGGATGCCGCCGCCCCACGGCACGCGCAGCACCATCGGGCAGTGCAGGCGGCCGCGGGTGCGGTTGCGCAGGCGCGCGGCATGGCAGATCAGGTGGTCGAGCATCGGATAGACGAAGCCGTCGAACTGGGCTTCGGCCACCGGCCGCATGCCCTGCGCCGCCAGGCCGACCGACAGGCCGGCGATGGTGGTCTCGTCCAGCGGCGTGTCCAGCACGCGCTGCGCGCCGAACGTCTGCTGCAGGCCGGCGGTGGCGCGGAACACGCCGCCGTTCACGCCCACGTCCTCGCCCAGCACCAGCACGGAAGGATCGTGCTCCAGCTCCCAGGCCAGTGCCTGGGTGATGGCTTCGATCAGGGTGATGGGCGTGGCGACGGGGGGGGCGGTCATCGGCTGTCCTCCGCGGACGGGGGCGTGCGCAGCGTCGGCAGGGCCGTGGCCGGCCTCGCCGGTGCCGGCGTGTGGGTCGCGGTGCTGGCGGATGTCATCCATGGCGCGGCTCCCCGGCACGCTGTTCGAGGGCGATCGCGGCCGCGCGCTGGGCCAACAGCTCCGGCGGCGGATCCGCGTAAAGATAGTCGAACATCGCCTCCACCGGCTGCACCGGGGTGGCGAGGTAGGCATCGACCTCGATCGCGATCAGGCGCTCGCATTCCTCCTTCCAGGCCGCTTCCTCGGCCTCGCTCCAGGCGCCCTGCGCGGTGAGCCAGGTGCGCAGGCGCGCCATCGGCTCTACCTGCCAGGCGGCCTTGACCTCGGCATCCTCGCGGTAGCGGCGGGCGTCGTCGGCGGTGGTGTGGTCGGACAGGCGGTAGGTCATGAACTCGATCACGCTGCCGCCTTCGCCGTTGCGCGCGCGCTCGGTGGCGATGCGCATCGCCTCCAGCACCGCGACCAGGTCGTTGCCGTCCACCTGCAGGCAGAACAGGCCACCCGCAATGCCCTTCTGGGCCAGGGTCTGCGCGCCGGTCTGCGCCGAGCGCGGCACCGAGATCGCCCAGCCGTTGTTGACCACGCACAGCACCAGCGGCAGCGTGTACGCGCCGGCCGAGTTCAGCGCGGCGTAGAAGTCGGTCTTGGAGGTGCCGCCGTCGCCGCAGGTGGCCACCGCCACGTTCGGTTCGCCGCGCAGCTGGAACGCCAGCGCCGCGCCGGCCGCGTGCAGGCACTGGGTCGAGATCGGCACGCAGAACGGGAAGTCGTGGCGCGCGCCGCCTTCCTGGAAGTCGTTGCCGCGCTCGTCGCCGCCCCAGTAGAGCAGCACTTCGCGCGGGCGCACGCCGCGCTCGAACAGGATCCCGTACTCGCGGTAGCTGGGTGCGTACACGTCGCCCTCGGCCATGGCCGCGCCGATGCCGACGTGGGTGGCCTCGTGGCCCAGGCAAGGCGCGTAGGTGCCGAGCTTGCCGGTGCGCTGCAGGGCGATGGCCTTGGCGTCGAAGTGGCGCACGTACAGCATGCGCTTGAACAGCGGCAGCAGCGCGGCGGGATCGCGCAGCGCGGCGGGGAACTCGCGGACGGGCGTGCCGTCCGCGCCGAGGTATTGCAGGTACTGGATTTCGAAGCTGGCGGCGAGGGTCATCGCGTGCGTCACCGGGGCGCTGAAGTGCATACGGGAAAGTTGCACATGGTACGGAATTGCGCGGGAAAAACCGCCGTGCAGCGCAACAACGCTTTTATTCCGAGCACTTGCGCACGGTCGGCGGACGCCTCCATGCCGATGACAGCGGTGGGCAGAACGCGCCGCGGCGCGCTGGGTTACCCTTGCCGCCCCCGCGTGGCCTCCTTGCCGATGACCCTCGACCAGAACCAGCGTCCGCTCGAACCGGGCATCCACACCGACCTGCAGGGCCGGATGACCTATGCCGGCTACCTGCAGCTGGACCGCCTGCTGTCGGCGCAGACCCCGCTCTCGGACCCGCCGCACCACGACGAGATGCTGTTCATCGTCCAGCACCAGGTCTCCGAGCTGTGGCTGAAGCTGCTGATGCACGAGCTGCAGGCCGCGCGCGAATTCCTCAAGGCCGACCAGGTCTGGCAGTGCCGCAAGGTGCTGGCGCGGGGCAAGCAGGTGCTGCGCCAGCTGACCGAGCAGTGGTCGGTGCTGGAGACGCTCACGCCCTCCGAGTACATGGGTTTCCGCCACCTGCTGGGACCGTCGTCCGGGTTCCAGTCGCTGCAGTACCGCGCGGTGGAGTTCCTGCTGGGCAACAAGAACGCCGGCATGGTCCGGGTCTTCGCCCACGATCCGGCCGGACAGGCGGCGCTGCGCACCGAGCTCGACCTGCCCAGCCTGTACGAGGAATTCCTGCGTTACCTGGCCCGCTTCGGCCATGCGGTCCCGGCGCATTACCTGGACGCCGGGCGCGACTGGAGTGCCGCGCACGTGTCCGATCCGGCGCTGCGGCCGGTGTTCGAGCGCATCTACGAGGACACCGACCGCCATTGGCGCGAGTACTCGCTGTGCGAGGACCTGGTCGACCTGGAAACGCAGTTCCAGCTGTGGCGCTTCCGCCACATGCGCACGGTGATGCGGATCATCGGCTTCAAGCGCGGCACCGGCGGCTCCAGCGGCGTGGGCTTCCTCAAGGACGCGCTGGAGCTGACCTTCTTCCCGGAGCTGTTCGAGGTGCGGACCAGCATCGGCCCGGGGTAGGCGCCGGCCGGGCCGGCGATCCGCCGCCAGGAAGCCACCGGCCGGCACCCTCGGCGGCACCCTCGGGCGCTTGCCGGTTTCAGGTGCAACTCCATGGATCCAAAGGGAAATTTCCTGCCACCCAGG
>CAZBDE010000017.1:0-6218 GCA_964490415.1 uncultured Pseudoxanthomonas sp.
TGTGCGAGATGCCGCGCAAGCTGGGCGTCGATGGCAATGGCGAGGAAGTGAGCGTGGGCATCGGCCGCTTCGGCCCGTTCGCCAAGCGCGGCAGCACCTACGCCTCGCTGAAGAAGGAGGACGATCCCTACACCATCGATCTGGCCCGCGCCGTGTTCCTGATCGAGGAGAAGGAGGAGATCGCCCGCAACCGCATCATCAAGGAATTCGACGGCAGCGACATCCAGGTGCTCAACGGGCGCTTCGGCCCGTACATCAGCGACGGCAAGCTCAACGGCAAGATCCCCAAGGATCGCGAGCCGGCCTCGCTGACCCTGGAAGAGGTGCAGCAGCTGCTGGCGGAAACCGGCAAGCCGGTGCGCAAGGGCTTCGGCGCCAAGAAGGCGGCCAAGAAGACCACGGTGAAGAAGGAAGCAGCGCCGAAGAAGGCCGCCGCCAAGAAGGCCCCGGCAAAGAAGGCTGTGAAGAAGGTGGCCAAGAAGGCCGTGAAGAAAACCGCGAAGAAGACCGTGGTCAAGAAAAGCGCCGGCTGACGCCGGCGATGGCCGGGCATGACGCCCTGGCCACGGCGGAACGCAGGCAGGAGGGAGGGCGCGGGATTACGCGCCCTTTGCGTTTCTGCTCCCCGGCAAGGCTCTCCCGACACCCGTCATTCCCGTGAAGGCGGGAGCTCCAACGACAGCGCAGGGCGCCTGGTCATCCGTGGTTTCCCGCCTTCACGGAATGACGGATTGTTTGCCGCGGACAGGGGCGGGCGCCATGCCAGCCATCGGCCTCATCGCCGGGCGGCGACGGCGACAAGTCCCTTCCCGGTGGCGGCACGTCGCCGGCAGGCACTCCCTGGCCGGTGCTCCGTTGCTCCTGCCCGCCGGTGCCCTCCGCGCAGTCGGAACCCGCTTTTCGCGACCCAATCACAGATTCCCGATGACAACGATATCTATCCTGCCCTGACAGGGGGTAACGCCATGCAAGGGGAAGTCCCATGACATTGTTATCCAGCCCGCGGCTGCCGTTGTTCGCGGCCGCGATCTTCGCCTGTACCGCACTGCCCGGCTTCGAGGCCGAGGCGCACGGCTCGATGGTCAAGCCGCAGAGCCGGATCTACGCCTGCGCCCAGGGCAACCGCGAGAATCCCACCGACCCGGCCTGCCGCGCGGCCTGGGAAGTCGCCGGGTCGCAGCTGTTCTACGACTGGATGGGCATCAACCAGGCCAACGCCAACAGCAACCACCAGGCAGTGGTGCCGGACGGCAAGCTGTGCAGCGGCAACAATCCCACCTTCCGCGGCCTGGACCTGGCCCGCGGCGACTGGCAGGCCACCCCGATCCAGCCCGACGCCAACGGCCGCTACGAATTCCACTTCAAGGCCACCGCACCGCACGCGACCAAGGACTGGCTGTTCTACGTGACCCGCGAAGGCTGGAACCCGGACACGCCGCTGAAGTGGTCCGACCTGGAACAGTTCTGCGCGCTGGGCAACGTCCCGCTGTCGGCCGACGGCAACTACCACCTGGACTGCCCGTTGCCGCAGCGCAGCGGCCGCCACCTGATCTACAACGTCTGGCAGCGCTCGGACTCGACCGAGGCGTTCTACACCTGCACGGACGTCCAGTTCGCCGGCGGCGGCACCCCACCACCGCCGCCGCAGTGGAACGACGTCGGCGCGCTGACCGCGCAGAACGACCTGCCGGCCGGCACCGAGGTCGCCCTGCGCGTGTTCAACGCCAACGGCAGCGACGCCGAGCGCGTGGCCGTCACCGTGCCCGCCGGCCAGACCGGCGCCTCCGCCTGGCCGCTGAAGGTGGCCCAGGAAGTCAACGCGCGCGCCCAGTACGCCCGGATCGGCGTGCTGCAGAACGGCACCATCGTCCCGGTGGCCTCGGCCAGCGCCAACCGGATCTACCTGAGCGGCAGCGGCCGCACCCACCAGCTCGACATCCGCCTGCCGGACGACGGACAACCCAACCCGAATCCACCACCGGGCGACTACGACTACGTGTACCCGCAGGGCATCGGCCAGTACGTGCCCGGCCAGACCGTGGTCAAGGGCAGCGACGGCAGGCTGTACGGCTGCCGCCCGTTCCCCGAGGGCGGCTGGTGCAACATCGACCATCCGGCCTACGCCCCCGGCACCGGCTTCGCCTGGCAGGATGCGTGGATTCCGTACTGAACTGATCCGACCCGCGCCCGGCCGTTCCCCGGATTCCCGGGGAGCGGCCGCCGCACCTTCCGGCAAGCGGCGGTGCGCAGGCCAGGTTGTCCGTCGTCCGCGACTGCTGGCACACTGCCCGTCGCTGTCCCGCGTCGCACCCATGAACGATCTTTCCCTCGCCCGAGCCGTCGCCGTCCTGCAGCTGGGCGGCATCGTCGCCTACCCGACCGAAGCGGTCTGGGGCCTGGGCTGCGATCCGCGCCACCAAGGGGCGGTGATGCGGCTGCTGAACCTGAAGCGGCGGCCGGTCGAGAAGGGGTTGATCCTGGTCGCCGCCCGGCTGGAGCAGCTGCGTCCCTGGCTGGACCTGCCCGCGCTGCCGGCCGAGCGCCTGGGCGACGTGCTGGCCACCTGGCCGGGGCCGCACACCTGGATCATGCCCGCCAGCGAGCACGCGCCGCGCTGGATCACCGGCGCGCATGCCGGCATCGCGGTACGGGTCAGCGACCATCCACAGGTGGTCGCGCTGTGTGACGCCTTCGGCGGCGCGCTGGTATCGACCAGCGCCAACCGCGGCGGCGAGCCGCCGGCACGCCGGCGGGAGCAGCTGGACCCGGCGATCCTGGCGGCGATCGACGGCACCCTGGGCGGCGAGACCGGCGGTCTGGCCCAGCCCACCCCGATCCGAGACGCCCTCAGCGGGCGCCAGCTGCGCGATTGAGCCGCCGTCCCGGGAAAACGACCCGGGTCGCGAACGGCGGGCGAGTCCGCGGACAACCACCGGGCGGCATGAATGCTGCTTCGGACGCGGGTTCCGCACCGATCCGCGGCCGACGGTCCATTTCGATTGCCGGTCGCGGCCTGTGCCGCTCCTGCGTATGCCGGCACGCCCGCCGCGCTACCGCCGGGCGCCGATTGCGGTCATGATGCGCGCATGCGCCGCCTCCTGCCGCTGCTGGCCCTCCTGCTCGCGCTGCCGTTGCCCGGGACGGCCGCGCAGGACGACGTGCGCATCTACCGCTGCGTAGGCAGCAATGGCGCGGTGGCCCTGCGCGACTCCCCGTGCGAAGGCAGCGAGCGGCAGGAAGTGCGGCAGATGCAGCGCCCGCAGGACCCGCCGCCACGGCCACCGGCCGAGCCGGCTCCGGCATCGCCCGGCGTCGTACCGCCGCGCGAGGTGCGCGTCGTCACCGTGCAGCCACCGCAGCCGATGTACGAGTGCGTCACCGCCGAGGGCGAGCGCTATACCAGCGACACCGCCGAAGGCAATCCACGCTGGGTACCGGTGTGGGGCTACGGCTATTTTCCCGGCCGTCCCGGCGGCCATGGCCCGGGCCGCCCGCCATCGGGTCACCGCCCGCCGCCGCCCACCGGTGGCTCCGGGCACTACCGCCCGGGGGTGCTGGTGCCGGCCGGCTCCACCCTGGTGCGCGACAGCTGCCACGCCCTGCCGCCGCAGGAAGTCTGCGCCCGCCTGAAGGATCGCCGTTGGGAGCTGATCCGCCGCTACAACAGCGCCCTGCAGAGCGAGCGCGAGGCGCTGGTGCGCGAACAGCGCGGCGTCGACGCGCGCCTGGACCAGGACTGCGGCGGCGCATGATCCGCCTGCTGCCAGCACTGTGCCTGCTGGGTATCGCCGGCCCGCTCGCCGCCGGCGAAGTCGTGTTCTACCGCTGCACCGATGCCGACGGTGCGCTGACCGTGCAGAACATGCCCTGCCCCAAGGGCATGCAGCAGACCCGGAAGGTGATGCAGGCAGTGGAAGCGCCGCCGCCGCGCCCGGCCGCCGCCGTGGCACCGCTGCAGCCGTTGGCAACCGCGCCGGAGCCGGCCCCCGAACCCGCCGCGGAAGCGGCCGGAACGGCGCCCTCCGCGGCACCGCCGGTCGAACGGCCAGCGCCGCCGCCGCTGTTCCAGTGCGCCACCCGCGACAACGAGCAGTACCTGCAGGAGGCCGCCGAACCGGAGGCGCGCTGCCTGCCGCTGCGCACGGTCGGCCTGGACGGCAATCCGCAGGCCGGCGCCGGCGAAGCCTGCGAGGTCGTGCGCGACCGTTGCGAACCGGTGGCCGACGAAGGACTGTGTGCAGCCTGGAAGAAGCGGCTGGAGGAGGCCGAATTCCGCTGGCGCTTCGCCCATCCGGACAACGCCGACCGCAATCGCGCGGAATTCGAGCGGGTGCGGGACCTGGTCGCGGAAAGCAGCTGCGTCGATCCCTGACGCGCATCGACCCGGCTTCGCCACACCTCCGTTGGTACCGGCAGGACCAGTGCCTGCGCAAGTCCCCGGCGCGAGCCGCAAGCTCACCGCGCCGCGGCAGTGCCGTCAGAAGCCGTAGCGCAGGAACCCGCCATCCACCGCGATGCACTCGCCGGTGATGTAGCTCGATGCCGGCAGGCACAGGAAGCCGACCGCCGCGGCCACCTCCTCCGGTTCGCCGATGCGGCGCATCGGCGTGCGCGCGATCACTTCCTCGTAGTAGTCCGGATCCGACAGCGGACCGGAGGTGCGGCGGGTGCGGATGTACCAGGGCGCCACCGCGTTGACCCGGATGCCGTCCTCGGCCCACTCGCAGGCCAGGTTGCGGGTCATCTGCTGCATCGCCGCCTTGGTCATGCCGTAGACCACGCCGCTGCGCACGTGGGTGATGCCCGAGACGCTGCCGACGTTGACGATGGCCGAGGCGGCGTGCCGGGTCAGCAGCGGATGCGCGTAGCGCGACAGCTCGAAGGCCGAGAACAGGTTGGTCTCGAAGATGCCGCGCCACTCGTCCTCGGAATAGTCGTTGGCCGGCTTGGTGATGTTGCCGCCGGCATTGTTGACCAGCAGGTGCAAGCCATCGCCATGGTCCTCGACCCAGTCGAGGATGGCGTGGCGGTCCTCGTCGTCGGACACGTCGGCGGCCAGGCCGTGGATCTCGCGCTCCGGGAACGCGTCGGCCAGCTCGTCGCGGGCGGTTTCCAGCGCATCGGCGTCGCGCGCCACCAGCAGCAGGTCGGCGCCGAAGCCGAGCAGTTCGCGCGCGATCGGCAGGCCGATGCCGGCGCTGGCGCCGGTGATCAACGCGGTCTGTCCGTCCAGTCGCCAACGCTGCGGGTTCACCTGCTTCTCCTTTTCGTTCGTGCCGGGGTACCGCGCGTGTCCCGCGGTTTTGCCGGGAGTAGGATAACGCCACACTCCCGGAGGCCGCGCCGATGAAGATCCGATACGTCCCGCTGCTGTCGTCGTTGCTGTTGCCGGTGCTGGCCGGCTGCCGGCCGGAACCGCCCTCGCCCGAGCGGCCGCCGGAACCGCAGGCCACGGCGTTGCGCGATGCGATCCAGCAGCCGCTGGACAAGGCCCACGCCGCCGAAGCGGCCGTCGAACAGGCGGCGCAGGCACAGCGCGCGGCGATCGACGCCGCCACCGATGCCGCAAAACAATGACGCCGCCCCGAAGGGCGGCGTCATCCAGTCCGGCAGGTTCGGCGGCGGCCCCGGTCACCCGGCGCACCGCGCTCAGAAACCGCAGAAGCAGTAGGCCAGCGCGCGCACCGGGGCGCCGTTGCGGTCCTTGACCGCCTCCTCGACGAAGCGCAGCTGCGTATCCATCTCCGGCAGGCTGCGGGCCAGCATCATCCGCGCCATGCCCGAATCGCCCAGCATCCAGGCGCCCATGCGGCTGCCGGCGAAGCCGCTCATGAACTGCGCGAACGGGCTGGCGGGCTTCTCGATGTAGCGCACACGGAACTTGCCGGCTTCGCCCAGCTTGGCGCGGCTGGCGGCATCGGCCACGGCCGCCTTGAGCCCGCCGAATTCGTCGACCAGCCCGCGCTCCTTGGCCTGCGCCCCGCTCCACACGCGGCCGCGGGCGACCTCGTCGATCGCTTCGACCGGCTTGTTGCGGGCATCGGCCACCTTGCCGGTGAAGTCGGCATAGCCCTTGTCGATCACCGACTGGATCACCCGGCCCACGCCCGGGTCCATCGGCCGCGAGATGTCGAACGCGCCGGCGAAGCGGGTGGTGCCCACGCCGTCGGTGTGCACGCCGATCTTGCCCAGGCTGCGGGTGATGTTGGGGATCATGC
>CAZBDE010000017.1:6228-18100 GCA_964490415.1 uncultured Pseudoxanthomonas sp.
GTGATGGTCGATTCGTCGGCGTAGATGCGGTCGGCGTTCATGCTGATCCAGTAGCCGCCGGACGCGGCCAGGTCGCCCATCGACACCACCACCGGCTTGCCGGCGGCCTTGAGCGCCTCGACCTCGCGGCGGATCTGCTCGGAGGCGAACACCTCGCCGCCGGGCGAATCCACCCGCAGCACCACCGCCTTGACCTCGTCGTCGTCGCGCGCATGGCGCAGCAGCGCGGCGGTGGATTCGCCGCCGATGCGGCCGGCGGGCTGGTCGCCGCCGGTGATCTCGCCCTCGGCCACCACCACCGCCACCTGCGGACGGCGGTCGACTGGCAGGCGCCGGCTGTCGAGCTGCGCCAGGTAGCCGGACAGGGACACGCTGCGGAAGCCGCGGTCGTCGTCCTCGTCGGCCACGCCGCGCTCGGCCAGCAGCGTTTCGACTTCCTCGCGGGTCTTGAGGCCGTCGACCAGCTTCATCGCCTGCGCATGCTTGGCCAGGTCGCCGCCGGCGGCCTCGATGCCGTCGGGCAGCGCGTCGATCTGCGCGGCCAGCTGCGCCGGGTCGAGTTCGCGCGCGGCGCCGATGTCGGCCAGGTAGCGCTGCCAGACATCGTTCATCCAGTACAGGTCCGCTTCCTTGGCTTCCGGCGAGGCCGCATCGAGGATGTAGGGCTCGGCCGCGGACTTGAATTCGCCCACCCGGAACAGGTGCACGTCCACGCCCAGCTTGTCCTGCAGGCCGGTGCGGAAGTACTGGCGGTAGCGGGCCATGCCTTCCAGCAGCAGCGAACCCATCGGGTCGAGGTAGACCTCGTCGGCCTGCGACGCCAGCAGGTACTGGCCCTGGCTGATGTTCTCGCCGAAGGCCACCACCTGCTTGCCGCTGGCGCGCAGTTCGCCCAGCGCCCGCGCGACCTCGCGCATGGAGGCCATGCCCGAAGGCTGCAGCTTGTCCAGCTGCAGCAGCACGCGCTCGACGTGCTTGTCGTCCTTGGCCGCCTCGATCGCGCGCAGCAGGTCGCGCAGCTGGATGTCGTCGGCTGTGCGGTCGCCCATCGCGCGCGCCAGCGCGCGGGTCACCGGGTCGGTGGTGAACTGCTCGACCAGCCGGCCTTCCGGGGCGATCACCAGGGTGGTGCGCTCCTGCAGCGGCTTCACCCCGCTGCCCTTGCCCACCGCGGCCAGGAACACGAGCAGGACCAGCAACAGCAGCCCGAAGAACAGCAGGTTCACGATCAGCCGGCGGGTGAAGTTCATCACGTCCCACAGCCCGGTGAAGAAGCGGGCGACGGGATTGGGACGCGGCGGCAGGGGGGGCGGATTCATCGGACAGCGGCTCCGGCAGGCGGGATGCGGGTTGGCACGGATAGCAGGATAGCCGCAGCGTGGCGACCTTTCACAAGCCTGAAAGTCAGGGTGCCGCTGGGGGAGGTGCAGGCGGCGCTTCCAAGGCGACGGCCGGCGGTAGGTGGCGCAGCCGCCAGGCCAGGCGCCCGCCCATCAGCACCGCCGCCGCGGACAGGCCCACGATCAGCCCGGCCCACATGCCCTGCGGCCCCCAGCCCAGCCCCAGGCCGAGGCCGGCACCGAGCGGCATGCCCAGGCCCCAGTAGGCGGCCGCGGCCAGGAACATCGGCACGCGGGTGTCGCGCAGGCCGCGCAGCGAGCCGGCCGACATCACCTGGATGCCGTCCGGGAACTGGAACGCGGCCGCGTACAGCAGCAGGGTCGAGGCCAGCGCGGCCACCGCCACGTCGGCGGTGTACACCGCGACGATGGCGTCGTGGCCCAGCAGCAGGACCAGTGCCGAACACAGCTGGGTGGCCAGCACGATGACGTAGCCGGCGCGCGCCGCGCGGCGTACCCCGCCCGGATCGCCGGCGCCCAGCGCATGGCCCACGCGCACCGTGGTCGCTTCGGCCAGGCCCATCGGCAGCATGAAGCACAGCGCCGAGACATTGATCGCGATCTGGTGCGCCGCGGCCGGCACCTCGCCCAGCCGCGCGATCAGCAGCGCGGTGGCGATGAACAGCCCGCCCTCCATCAGCACCGTCACCCCGATCGGCAGGCCGGTGCCGAGCAGCCCGCGGATCACGCTCCAGCGCGGCGGTTCCAGGTGCGCGAACAGCCCCAGCGGCGCGAACCGCTTCGACGTCCACAGGTAGGCGGCGAAGGCCAGCGCCTGCAGCCACATCACCGTGGCCGAGGCCGCGCCCAGCCCCGCGGCGCCCATCTCCGGCAGCGGCCCGATGCCGAACGCCAGCACGTAGCCCAGCGGCGCCAGCACCGCCAGCCCGCCGAAGCCCAGCACCATCGTCGGCAAGGTCCAGTGCGTGCCCTCGCTGAGGTAGCGCATGCAGAAGAACAGGACCAGCGCCGGCGCCCCCCAGCGCACCGCGTGGCAGAACGCGGTGGCCCCGGGAATGATGTCGGCGGCGATGCCGAACGCGCCCAGCAGCAGCGGCACGGCGCTGAGGAAGGCGTACATCAGCAGCCCCAGGCCCAGCGCCAGCCACAGCGCCTGGCGGAACAGCGGCGCGATCTCGCCGCGGCGGCCAGCGCCGTCCAGCTGCGACACCGAGGCGGTGAGCGCGATCAGCGTGCCCAGCGGCACCATCATCGGCAGCCACAGCAGCGCGGTGCCGACCGTCACCGAGGCGAGCGTGCGGGTGCCGTGGTGGCCGGCAATGACGTTGTCGACGAAGTTGATCAGGCCGGTCGACACGTGGCCCAGCACCAGCGGCAGGGCGAGCGTGGCGGTGGCCCGCAGCTCCTGGCCGAAGCGCGGCGTGGCTGGGGAAGGCATGGGTCCGTTGGACGGGCTGCGGTCGTGCGGCGGGCACGGGCACCGGGCTCCGGCAGGCCGCCATCTTAGCCGCTGCCCGTGGCGGGCCCGCACCCGGTGCCGCTATTGCCGGCTGCGCCGCTCGACCCAGGCGCCGCGCTGCTGCGGCGGCGTGGCCAGCAGTTCGCGGCGCAGAGCCTCGCGTTCGGCCGGCGGCGTGCGCCGCGCCAGTTCGCCCAGGCGCGCGCGCTGTTCCGGCGTCATCGACCGCAACGCGGCCAGCAGCGGAGCACGCTCGTGCTCCGGGACGAAACCCAGCAGCGGCTGCAGGGCGAAAAAGTCGGCGCCCAGCGCCGGACCCAGCAGCCAGCCGCGGCGTTCCATCGCATCCAGCGTGGCGAAGCGTGCGCGCAGCTGCGCCTGGCGGGCGGGATCCTGCGCGCTCAGCGTGGTGGCGGCGGCATATACCTGGGCCTGCCCGGCCGCGTCCAGGTGCTGCCAGGCGTCGAGCAGGGTCGCATCATCGAAGGCCGGCGCCGGGGAGGCGGCCTTGGCCGCGGCGGCGTCTCCTTCGCGCTCGATCCGCGACGGCGGTGCACCTGCGGCCTGCCAGGACAGCAGGGCCAGGTCGGCGACCACCGGGTCCTGCAACGGCTCGGGCAGCGGCAGCGGGCCGTCCGGCGGCACGGCCGGCACCTCCGCTTCCGGCAGTGCCTCGACCACCACCGGGTCGTGGTCGTGCACGCGCAGGTCGTCCACCTCCCCTGCCGCATCCGCACTGGCCGGCATGGCCGGAGGTGCGAATCCCGGCCAGAAGCGCAGGGTCATCACGCCGGCCGCCAGCGCCATCACCGCCAGGGTGGCGAACAGGACCCGCCGGCCGAGACCGCGGCGCGGCGCCGGCCCCGCTGGCGACCGTGCGGACCCCGCAGCCGTGTGCGGCCCCGTCTCCGTCACTTCGCCGCCCGGCGCGGGCAGCGCGTGGCCGGCCAGCGCCGCCTCGCGCAGTTGCGCCAGGCGCACCAGCTGCCGGGCGTCGAGCTCGCGCCCGGCCTGCTGGATCGCCTCGGCCTGGGTGCGCCAACCGGCCGCATCCGGCGTGCCACCGGCATCGCGCGGGCAGGCCTCGGCCAGTGCCTGCTGGTAGACGGCCGGGTCCACGCCCATGACCCCGGCCGCGGCGGCTTCGTCCAGGCCCGCGACCTGGCGCAGCAGCAGGGCCTGCCGGACCGGCAGGCGCAGGGACGCGAGGAAGGCCACTCCGTCCGGCCAGTCCACGGGGTCGGTCGCCGGCTCCACCGGCAGGGCCAGCAGCAGCTTCCAGAACCGGCCCGGCCATTCGGCCATGGGCAACGCAGCGGCCGGGCCCGGGAAGGCGCGAATGGCGGCGGCCAGCGCCTTCTCCGCCGCGCGGGCGTCGCCGCCCTGCAGCCACAGGAAGGTGAAGGCGCGCCGTTCGGCGCCGCGCAGGAAAGCGGCCAGCGCGGCCGGCAGTTCGGTCGCAAGGGTCAGGGACGGGGAGGGCATTGCAGCTCCGGCATGCGCCGAGCATACGCGGGCGGCCTGGATGGATCGCGCTTGACAGCGCCCGAACCGCTGTTCCAGCCCGTAATCACAAGGGTTGCCGGTCGCGCGGTTGTGCACAGCGCAAAAGTGTGCAGCGGAAAACGCCTGTTTTTGCCCTCCCGCGCTTTGCTGCATCCATGTTTCACGCTCAAGTGCATGATTTTGAAGAAGATTTCTTTGTGGCGCTTTTTTGACCAACCTGACTGACAGGCTGCATCCGCCGTGTTTGCGGCGTGAAGCATCAGCCTCATGCACAAGGTTATCCACAGTTCGTGTGGATAAGCGGAAATTCCGATATGTGACGGCGGTTTACGTCCCATTTATCAGTACGGCCGGAGCAATGCCCCGCAAACGCACCCTGCTTCGGCCGCACCCGGCGCGGCCTTAGACTGGCGGGATGCCCGAACCCGGCCCACCGCCGCCCTGCCTGCAGGTCGCCCTGCCCGTGCCGTTGCCACGGCTGTTCGACTACCTGCCCCCGGCCGGCGTCGCCGCCACGCCGGCGCTGGTCGGGCAGCGCGTGCGGGTGCCGTTCGGCAACCGCGAACTGGCCGGGGTGGTGGCCGCGGTGGGGCCGGCCGAGGCCGGCGTCGAGCTGCGCCGCGCCCTGGCCCTGCCCGACGTGGAGCCGCTGTTCTCCGGCGAACTGTTCGACTCGCTGCGCTGGCTGGGCCGCTACACCCACGCGCCGCCGGGCGAACTGTTCGCGACCGCCCTGCCCGCCGCCCTGCGCGGCGGCGAGCCCCTGCCCGACACCCACGCCTGGGCCTGGGTGCTGACCGAAGCCGGCGCCACCGGGCTGCCCGGCCTGCGCAAGGGCAGCCGCACCCGGCACCTGGCCGAGCGCCTGGCGGCCGGGCCGGTGGACGAGGACCGGCTGCAACTGGAACTCGGGACCTGGCGCGACGCGGCCCGCGCCCTGGCCAGGCGCGGCTACGCCGAGCGCCTCGCGGTGCCGGCCGCGGCGATCGCACCGGCACCGCAGCCCGGGCCGGCGCCCAACCCCGAACAGCAGACGGCGATCGACGCGATCGCGCAGGCGTCCGGCTTCTCCCCCCTCCTGCTCGAAGGCGTGACCGGCAGCGGCAAGACCGAGGTCTACCTGCACGCCATCGCCGGCTGCCTGGCACGCGGGCGCCAGGCGCTGGTGCTGGTCCCGGAGATCGGCCTGACCCCGCAGACCCTGGCCCGCTTCCGCGCGCGCCTGGGCGTGCCGGTGCACGCACTGCACTCGGGCCTGGCCGACGGCGAGCGCGCGCGCGTCTGGGCCGCGTCCTGGCGCGGCGAAGCGCGGGTGGTCGTCGGCACCCGCTCGGCGGTGTTCACCCCGCTGCCCAACGCCGGCCTGATCGTGGTCGACGAGGAGCACGACGCCAGCTACAAGCAGCAGGACGGGATCCGCTACCACGCCCGCGACTTCGCCCTCGTGCGCGGCAAGGCGCTGGGCGTGCCGGTGCTGCTGGGCAGCGCCACGCCGTCGCTGGAGACCCTGCACAACGCCCAGGCCGGGCGCTACGCGCACCTGCGCCTGCGCCGCCGCGCCGGCGACGCGCAGCCGCCGGCGGTGCGGATCGTGGATGTGCGCAAGCGCCCGCTGCAGGCCGGCCTGGCGCCGGAAACGCTGCAGGCGATCGAGGCGGCGCTGCGCGACGGCGGCCAGGTGCTGGTGTTCAAGAACCGCCGCGGCTACGCGCCGGTGCTGCTGTGCCACGACTGCGGCTGGAGCGCGCACTGCCCGCGCTGCAGCACGCCCGTGCAGGGCACGCCGCTGACCGTGCACGCCGGCGGTGGCCGCCTGCTGTGCCACCACTGCGGCCATCGCCAGGCGCGGCCGCAGGCGTGTCCCGACTGCGCCAGCCTGGCCCTGCAGCCGCAGGGCGTGGGCACCGAGCGGCTGGAGGAACTGCTCGCCGAACGTTTCGCCGAGTGGCCGGTGCTGCGCATCGACCGCGGCACCACCGCCCGCCGCGACGGACTGGCGAAACTGCTCGACGAACTCGGCGACAGGCCCGGCATCCTGGTCGGCACCCAGATCCTGGCCAAGGGCCACGACCTGCCGAACCTGACCCGCGTGGTCGTGGTCGGCGTCGACGAAGGCCTGTTCTCCTCCGACTTCCGTGCCGGCGAGAAGCTGGCCCAGCAGCTGATCCAGGTCGCCGGCCGCGCCGGCCGCGCGCAGCGCCGCGGCGAGGTGTGGTGGCAGACCCACCATCCGGAGCACCGCCTGCTGCACGACCTGATCAACGGCGGCTACGAAAGCTTCGCCGTCGACGAACTCGCGCAGCGCGAGGCGGCCGGCTTCCCGCCCTTCACCCACCTGGCGCTGCTGCGCGCCGAGGCACAGCAGGCCGAGACGGCCGGTGCGTTCCTGCGCGCGGCGGCCGGGGTGCTGCGCGAGGCGGCGGACAGCGCCGGTCCCTCCGCGCCGCTGGTCGAACTGCTCGGCCCGATCACCGCGCCGATGGCGCGCCGCGCCGGGATGTACCGGATGCAGCTGCTGCTGTCCTCGTCCAGCCGCCCGGCGCTGCATGCGCGGCTGGATGCGGCGTTGCCGGCGATCTACGCGCTGCCCGAGGCGCGACGCGCGCGCTGGTCGCTGGACGTGGATCCGGTGGACCTGTACTAGCGGCAGCCGCGCCGGCGCATGCTGGCCAGGATGGTCTCGGCGCTGGCCTCGCCACCCATCGGCCTGGCGGCGCCAGGATCGTGGCCACCACCGACGAGGGCGCCACTGCCGCGCCCGAGCGCACCCTTCAGTTCACCGCAGTCCATCGCGCGGGCCATTGACGCAAGGCGGCCACCCAGCGAGTTGTCGCGCATGCGCAAGCCGGGCAGGTGGCCAGGCCGCGCGAACGGGTCGGCGCCGCCATGCTCGAGCACGTCGCGGCGGAACCGGACGCCGACCACTTCAGCGCCTGTCGGCGCGGTATCGAAGCTCCACGCATCGGCCTGGTCGGTATGCAGGATCGGCGTAGTCGGTGGAACCGGCGTGCTGTCGACGCGCACTCGCGCCGGCGGCGGGTCGCGTACCGCGGCGGCGGCGGTCGCCGATGGCGACGTGGACACCACCGCCACCGGCGCCGGCGTCACCGGCTCGCGCATCGACCAGACCAGACGGATGCGCCCTTCGCTTCCGCGCGCCGGGGGCGGCGCGGACTCACCGGCACCGCGCAGCAACAGGTACAGCCCGGCGTGCAGCAGCACGACCAGCGACACGGACACCCAGCGCCCATGCGCGGCGCCTTCCCGCCCTTCCGATCGATGGAGTCCCTCCGTGCCGCGGTGCCCGCGCATGCCGGCCTCGTCCGTGCAAGCCCGGAATGCAGACCGGTATCGCGGTCACAAGGTTCCCGCCAAGCCTGGCTTCCGGTCAGGGCCGGTGGCCGCCACGAACGCCGGCCGCCTACTTCGCGGCAGCTGAGCTGCCACGCGCGACGCGCGCTTCCGGATGACGCTTGTCGCGCAGGTAGATGGCAAGTTCCTGGCGCCGAGTCTCGAAGAGTCCCGACGCAGTGACCAGGTCGCTGAGCTTGCGGTAGCCGTAGTTGCGCGAATCGAAGGAGGCGCGATTGGCGATCTGGGTACCCACCCCGCCCAAGGGGGCCCAGCCTTGATCGTCCGCCACCGCTTCGACCGCACTGCGCAGCAGGTTCACCAACTTGGTGTCGCTACGCAGCTCGACCGGCGTGCGCGGCTTCAGCGCCAATGCGGCAGGCTGCGCCACGGCAGCGGCGCGCGCTTCGGTCACGCCCGTGCCGGGCGCGGGCGCCGCGGCAGGTGCCTGCGCGGTCGCCTCGCCCAGCGCCTCAAGGTAGGTGAACTGCGAACACGCATTGACGAACGGCTCGGGCGTCTTCTTTTCGCCGAAGCCGTACACCTTCAACCCCTCGGTGAGCAGGCGCATCACCAGCGGGGTGAAGTCGGCGTCGCTGGACACGATCACGAACCCGTCGAGGTTGCCCGCGTAGAGCAGGTCCATGGCATCCACAACCATCGCCATGTCGGATGCATTCTTTCCCTTGGAGTAGTCGAACTGCTGGATCGGCCGGATCGCATACTCGTGCAACACCGCCTCCCAACTCTTCAGATTCGGGCTTTTCCAGTTGCCATAGGCACGACGCACGTTGGCCACACCATGCCTGGCCACTTCCGCCAGCACTTCGTCGATCTTGGACGCCGGGGCGTTGTCGGCGTCGATCAGCAGGGCGATGCGCTTCTCGGGTTGGGTCACGACGGTATCCGGCGGCTGGGGTGTCCGCAGTCTCGCACGGCCGCGGCGGCCGGCGCATGCGCCGGTCCGTGCCAGAATCGGCGCATGGAGCCCGCGTCGAACGACCTCACCCCCGCCCGCCGCCTGCGCAGCATCTTCAGCGGTTCGGTCGGCAACCTGGTGGAGTGGTACGACTGGTACGTGTACGCGGCGTTCTCGCTGTACTTCGCCGAGGTGTTCTTCCCCGGCGGCGACCGCACCAGCCAGTTGCTGAAGACCGCGGCGATCTTCGCCGTCGGCTTCCTGATGCGCCCGCTCGGCGGCTGGCTGCTCGGGCGCTACGCCGACCGCCACGGGCGCAAGGCCGCGCTGCTGCTGTCGGTGTGGATGATGTGCGCCGGCTCGCTGGTGATCGCCTTCACCCCGGGCTACGCCAGCATCGGCGTGTTCGCGCCGGTCCTGCTGGTGCTGGCGCGGCTGCTGCAGGGGCTGTCGGTCGGCGGCGAATACGGCACCTCGGCCACCTACCTCAGCGAGATGGCCGGGCGCGAACACCGCGGTTTCTGGTCCAGCTTCCAGTACGTGACCCTGGTGATGGGCCACCTGCTGGCGCTGGCCGTGCTGCTGGTGCTGCAGCTGCTGCTCGAACCGGAGCAGTTGCGCGCGTGGGGCTGGCGGATCCCGTTCGCGATCGGCGCGGTGGCCGCGTTCACCGCGCTGTGGCTGCGGCGGAACATGGCCGAGACCGAATCCTTCGTGCGCAGCGAAGCCGACACCTCGGCCGCGCACCAGCAGCGCCAGGGCACCCTGCGCGCCCTGCTGCGGCATCCGCGCGCGGTGCTCACCGTGGTCGGCCTGACCATGGGTGGCACGCTGGCCTTCTATACGTACACGACCTACGTGCACAAGTTCCTGGTCAACAGCGCCGGGTTGTCGACCCAGGCCGCGGCGATGGTCAACGCTTCCACCCTGTTCGTGTTCATGCTGCTGCAGCCGCTGGTGGGCGCGCTGTCCGACCGGATCGGCCGGCGCCCGGTGCTGATCGCCTTCGGCGTGCTGGGCACGCTGCTGACCGTGCCGATCCTGTCGCGCCTGCAGTCGGTGGGCGGCGCCGGCGAGGCGTTCTGGCTGGTGCTGCTGGCGCTGGTGGTGCTCAGCGGCTACACCGCGATCAACGCGGTGGTGAAGGCGGAACTGTTCCCGGTGGAGATCCGCGCGCTCGGCGTGGGCCTGCCCTATGCGCTGACCGTGGCCGTGTTCGGCGGCACCGCCGAATCGGTGGCGCTGTGGTTCAAGCGGGCCGGGATGGAAAGCGGCTTCTACTGGTACGTCACCGCCTGCATCGCGCTATCGCTGGTGGTGTACGTGCTGATGCCGGATACGCGCAGGCATTCGCACATCGACCAGGACGCCGCCCAATGCACCGGCTGACCGGACCGGAGACCGGAGGACCAACATGGAACAACGCCCCCTGCCCCACCTGCTCGTGATCGGCGGCGGCTTCGCCGGCCTGTGGACCACGCGCGCACTGGCGAAGGCGCCGCTGCGCATCACCCTGCTCGACCGCAGCAACCACCATCTGTTCCAGCCGCTGCTCTACCAGGTGGCCACCGCCGGCCTGTCCGCGCCCGACATCGCCGCGCCGCTGCGCCACATCCTGCGCAGGCAGCGCAACGTGGAGGTGCGGCTGGGCGATGCCGCCTCGATCGACCCGGCGGGCAGGCAGGCCACGCTTGCCGATGGCACGGTGCTCGACTTCGACTACCTGCTGCTGGCCAGCGGCGCCACCCACGCCTACTTCGGCAACGACGAATGGGCCGCGCACGCGCCGGGCCTGAAGTCGCTGGACGACGCGCTGCACCTGCGCCGGCAGCTGCTGCTGGCCTTCGAACGCGCCGAGGCCTGCGACGATCCGGCCGAACGCGCCGCGTGGCTGAGCTTCGCCATCGTCGGCGGCGGCCCCACCGGCGTGGAGCTGGCCGGTACCCTCGCCGAGATCGCACGGCACACGCTGAAGGACGAGTTCCGCCGCATCGATCCGTCCAGCGCGCGGGTGCGCCTGGTCGAGGCCGGGCCGCGGGTGCTGGCCTCGTTTCCCGAGGAACTCTCGGCGAGGGCGCGGCGGCAACTGGAGAAGCTGGGCGTGGAGGTCTCCACCGGCGTGCCGGTCACCGCGATCGATGCAGGCGGTTACCGCCTCGGCGAGGAGTACGTGCGGGCGCGCACCGTGGTCTGGGCCGCCGGCGTGGCCGCCTCGCCGCTGGCGCGCTCGCTGGGCGTGCCGCTGGACCGCGCCGGCCGCGTGCCGGTGGAAGCGGACCTCGGCGTGCCCGGGCATCCGCACGTGTTCGTGGCCGGCGACCTGGCCGCGGTGAAGCGCGGGGACGGCAGCCCGGTGCCGGGCGTGGCACCGGCGGCCAAGCAGATGGGACGGCACGTGGCCGCCTCGATCCGCGCGCGGCTGCGCGGCGAAAGCGCGCGACCGTTCCGCTACCGCGACTTCGGCAACCTGGCCACCATCGGCCGCATGGCCGCGGTGGTGGACCTGCACGGCTTCAAGCTGTCCGGGCTGCTCGCCTGGTGGTTCTGGCTGGCCGCGCACGTGTTCTTCCTGATCGGCTTCCGCAACCGGCTGGTGGTGCTGCTCAACTGGGCCTGGGCCTACTGGAGCTACCAGCGCGCAGCCCGCATCATCCTCGGCAGACCCGACCAGACCGGCCCGCCATGAGCCCCCTCCTGCTGCTGTTCGACCTCATCGGCACCTTCGTGTTCGCGCTCAGCGGCGGCACGCTTGCGGTCCGCTACCGCCTGGACCTGTTCGGCGTGCTGGTGCTGTCGTGCGCGGCGGCGGTGTCCGGCGGGCTCGCCCGCGACGTGCTGATCGGCGCGCAGCCGCCGGCGGCACTGGCCGACTGGCGCTACCTGGCGACCGCGATGCTCGCCGGGATCGTGACTTTCTACCGCCACGAGGCAATCGGGCGCCTGCGCAATCCGGTGCAGCTGTTCGACGCGGCCGGCCTGGCGCTGTTCGCGGTGCTGGGCACGGAGAAGGCGCTGGAGTTCGGCCTGTCGCCGTTCGCCGCGACCCTGCTGGGCATGATGAGCGGCATCGGCGGCGGCATCGTCCGCGACCTGCTGGTGGCGCGCACGCCGGTGGTGCTGCAGGCCGAGCTGGCCGCGGTGGCGGCGCTGGCCGGCGGCGCGATCGTGGCGCTGGCGCACGTGACCGGCCTGCCGCTGGCGCCGGCGATGGCGGCCGGCGCGCTGGTCTGCTTCGGCCTGCGCTTCATGGCGATCCGCTACGGCTGGCACCTGCCG
>CAZBDE010000017.1:18110-24171 GCA_964490415.1 uncultured Pseudoxanthomonas sp.
GTCCGGCGGCTGCGCGACCGGACAGCAAGTAGCCGGCACCGCATGCAAAAGCGAACGGCCCGGGAATGCCGGGCCGTTCGCTTTTGCATGCGGTGCCGCGGCGCGGTCACGCCGTCAGCAGCGCCTTCATCTTCTTCATCGCGTTCGCCTCGATCTGGCGGATGCGCTCGGCGGAGACGCCGTACTCGTCGGCCAGCTCCTGCAGCGTCACCTTGCTGTCGTCATCGAGCCAGCGGCGGGCGACGATGTCGCGCGAGCGCGCATCCAGGCTCGCCAGGCCTTCGCGGAGCAGCTGCAGCTGGTTGTCCTCGCTGTCGGCGCGCTCGTAGGCCTGCGACGGATCCTCTTCCTGCGCCATCAGGTAGGCGGCCGGCGACGGCGGGGCGTGCTCGTTGTCCTCGTCGGCCGGAGCGTCGAAGCCGATGTCGCGACCGGACAGGCGCGCCTCCATCTCCAGCACTTCGCGCTCGGACACGTTGAGGTCCTTCGCCACCGCGCTGACCTCGGCCGCGTTCATCCAGCCCAGGCGGGTCTTGGCCTTGCGCAGGTTGAAGAACAGCTTGCGCTGGGCCTTGGTCGTGGCGACCTTGACGATGCGCCAGTTCTTGAGGATGAACTCGTGCATCTCCGCGCGGATCCAGTGCACGGCGAAGCTGACCAGGCGCACGCCCATCTCCGGGTCGAAGCGCTTGACCGCCTTCATCAGGCCGATGTTGCCTTCCTGGACCAGGTCGCCGAGCTGCAGGCCGTAGCCGCTGTAGCCACGGGCCACGTGGACCACGAAGCGCAGGTGCGAATGGACCAGCTCGCGGGCCGCGTCCAGGTCCTCTTCGTCGCGGAAGCGGCGGGCGAGGGCCTGCTCTTCGTCGACGGTCAGCACCGGGATCTGGTGCACCGCGCCGATATAGGCGTCCAGCGACCCCAGCGGGCTGGGGACCGGCAGGTTGTTGGCGACGAGACTGGTGGAGCGGAGGGTCTGGGTCATGGCGTCCATCTTAGCAATCGGGGGGTTGGACTGCTAACACCGGGAATGGTTCCCGGCGTTGCATCCATGCAACGACCCAGCCCGCCATGAGACCCTTTTCAATCAATGGGTTGCATGGCCTGGACTGAATGCCGGCATAGCGCTCCCGGGGAGGATGCGCCACCGCCCGCTACACGGTTGTGAGGCCGCGATGGCGGCTTTCAAGGGCGGGGGCCGCCCTCAGTGCCGCAGCTCAGGCAGGTCGAACACCAGCACCTCGGCGCCCTGCCCGGCCTCGATCCGGACTTCCGGTTCGTCCCGGTACATCAGCGCATCGCCAGCCGACAGCACCCGGCCGTTGACCGTGGCCCGGCCGCGGACCAGGTGCACGTAGGCCAGCCGGCCCGGCGCAATCGCCAGGGCCGCCTGCTCGTCGCCATCGAACAGCCCGGCGTACATCCGCGCGTCCTGGTGGATGCTGACCGACCCCTCGGCGCCATCGCGGCTGACCACCAGGCGCAGGCGGCCGCGCTTCTCGGCCTCGTCGAAGCGCTTCTGCTCGTAGCCCGGGGCGATCCCGGTGCGCTCGGGCAGGATCCAGATCTGCAGGAAGTGGGTGGTGCCCTCGCGATCGTGGTTGAACTCCGAGTGGGTCACGCCGGTGCCGGCGCTCATCCGCTGCACCTCGCCGGGGGTGATGCTCTCGACGTTGCCCATCGAGTCCTTGTGGCCCAGCGCGCCCTGCAGCACGTAGCTGATGATCTCCATGTCCCGGTGGCCGTGGGTGCCGAAACCCTGCCCGGCGGCCACGCGGTCCTCGTTGATCACCCGCAGCGGGCCCCACTGCACGTGCTCCGGATCGAAGTAGCCAGCGAAGGAGAAGCTGTGCCAGGAATCGAGCCAGCCGTGGTTGGCATGGCCGCGCTCGGCGGCGGGTCGCAGGGTGATCATGGGCGCCTCCTCGTGTGCTTCGCCGGATGGTCCGGCGGCTGGCCCACAGGATGATTGCTAACACCTTCGGGATAAAGGCGTAAGCAGGTGTCTGATTGTTCTATTTATGTAGATTATTGAGGCTGGACCGGGTCGAGCCTGCCGCTGCCCGCGACAATCATCCGGCCGCCAGGATGGCCTCGACCTCCGCCCGCGGCGGCAGCGACCAGTCGATCGGCGCCTGTCCGCGCCGGGCCAGGTACTCGTTGGCCGCGGCGAAATGCCCGCAGCCGAAGAAGCCCCGGTGCGCCGACAGCGGCGAGGGATGCGGCGCCTTCAGCACCCGGTGCCGGCGCGGGTCGATCACCTTGCCCTTGGCCTGGGCGTAGCTGCCCCACAGCAGGAACACCAGCCCTTCGCGCCCGGCGGCCAGGGTCTCGATGGCGTGGTCGGTGAAGCCCTCCCAGCCCTTGCCCTGGTGCGCGCCGGCACGGCCGTCCTCCACGGTCAGCACCGCGTTGAGCAGCAGCACCCCGCGCTTCGCCCAGGGCAGCAGGCAGCCGTGGTCCGGTCGCGGCAGGCCCAGCTCCTGGCCGATCTCCTTGAAGATGTTGTCCAGCGACGGCGGCACCGGCACGCCCGGCAACACCGAGAAGCACAGCCCGTGCGCCTGGCCCGGCCCGTGGTACGGGTCCTGGCCGAGGATGACGACCTTCACGTCGTCGAACGGCGTGGCGTCGAACGCGGCGAAGATCTGCGGCCCCGGCGGATACACCCGCGCTCCGGCCGCCTTGCGCTGGCGCAGGAACTCGCCCAGCGCCCGCATCTCCGGCCGCAGCAGCCAGTCGCCGATGCGCGCCTTCCACGACGGTTCCAGCCGGATGTGGTCCGCCTCCTCGCCCACCGGCCGCGCCTCAGTTCGACCGCGCGCCGTCCAGCCGCGCCACGCGCAGCTGGAACAGCACCTTGGTCACCAGCAGGCGCTCCTCGATCGGCTTCTGCACCAGGTCGTTGGCGCCGGCCTTGAGCAGCTCGGACTGGTTGTGGCGGTTGCTGTCGCCGGTCATCACCAGCACCGGCAGGCGGCGCTTGCCGTAGGCGAAGTCGATGCGGATCCGCTCGACCACGTCGCGCCCGCTCAGCTCGCCCTTCAGGGTGACGTCGGTCAGCACCAGGTCGATGCGGTCGGTGAGCCGGCCCAGCGATTCGGCGGTGAGCAGGCTGAAGGCCTCCTCGGCGGTGAGCACGTGGATCACCTTCAGCTGCTGCCGCTCGAGCATGCGCTTGGTGGCCTCGGCCACCACCCGGCTGTCCTCGATGTACAGCACGGTGGCGCCGACGATCGGCTGCGGCTGCACGTAGCCGCGGATGAACTCGGCCAGCGCGTCGTGGCCCTGCGACTTGTCGAAGTAGTCGGTGACGAATTCGGTGAAGCGGCGCTCGACCAGGTGCTGCTGCGCGTCGCCGGACACCACGATCACCGGAACGTAGGCCTGGCCGGCGGCCTCGCGCACGCTGCGCGCCAGCTCCAGGCCGTCGCCGTCGGGCAGCGACAGCGCGGTGGTGACCAGGTCGACCGCGCCGCTCTCCAGTGCCGCGCGCGCCTCGGCGATGCTGGAGCAGCCCACGACCTGCACGCCCGGCAGCTCGCGCTCGAGCACGTCGGCGATCAGCCTGCGCACCAGCTTCGAGCCGTCGGCCACCATCACCCGCGGCGCCTCGCTGATCAGGTGCTTGATCTCTTGCGCAGCCATCAGGTCTCCGTGGGCCGGGTCTGCCGCAGGAAGTGGCCGGTCACCGCCCAGGCGCCCAGCCACCCCAGCAGGACGGTCGCCACCAATACCATCGACGCGTGCAGCACATCCAGACCCTTGAGCGAGAACTGGCTCCCATAGCTGGCACTGAGCGCGGCCAGCGGCTCGCGCAGGGCGACGCCGGCGGCGGCGATCAGGCCCAGCGCCAGCAGCCCGGCACCCAGTCCGTACCAGGCGCCCAGGTACAGGAACGGGCGGCGGATGAAGCCGTCGCTGGCGCCGAGCAGCTGCAGCACGCCGATCTCCTCGCGCCGCGACTGGATGTCCAGGCGGACGGTGTTGCCGACCACCAGCAGCGCGCCCAGGCCCAGCAGCACCGCCAGCACCTGGACCGCGCGCTGGCCGAAGCCCAGCCAGGCATCGAGCCGCTGCCGCCACACCGCGTCGTGCTGGACCAGGTCGGCCTGCGGCAGCGCCTCCAGCGCCGCGGCCAGGCGCGCGTCGCCACCGGCGTCCGTGCCCCTGGGCACGACCACCAGCAGGGTCGGCAGCGGGTTCCCGCCCAGCGCGTCGAAGGCCTCGCCCAGGCCGCTGCCATCGCGGAATCCGGCCAGCGCCTGCTCGGGCGTGCGCAGTTCCACGCGGGCCACGTCGCCGCGCGCGCGCAGGGTGTCGGCCAGCTTCGCCGCCGCGGCCGCGTCGACATCCATCTCCAGGAACAGGTTGATCTCGCGCGACTGCTGCACGCTGCCGGCGAAATGGCGCAGGTTGTCCATCACGATCGACAGCCCCAGCGGCAGGGCCAGGGCCAGGCCCATCACCGCGATGGTGAGCAGCGTGGCCCAGGGCTTGCGCAGCACGCGGCCCAGGCTGAAGGCCAGGCCGTGCAGGTGCTGGTCGAACCACACGCGCGGGCGCGAGGGCCCGCGAGGCGCGGCCTTGGCGTTCTTCGCGGCGCCCGAGCCGGTCGCGCCGGCGGTCTTCGTGCCGGCGTTCATTCGGCCAGGTCCTGTGGCGAGATGTCGTCGACCAGGCGGCCGTGGTCGAGCACCAGCACGCGCCTGCGCATGCGCCGCAGCAGCGGCAGGTCGTGGCTGACCACCAGCACGCTGGTGCCGCGTTCGGGCAGGCCGGCGAACAGTTCCATGATCTCGGCCGACAGGGTCGGGTCGAGGTTGCCGGTGGGCTCGTCGGCCACCAGCAGGCGCGGCTCGGCGATGATCGCCCGGGCGATGCCCACGCGCTGCTGCTCGCCGGCCGACAGCTGGGTCGGCAGCGCCTTCTCGCGGTGGCCCAGGCCCATGCGCTCGAGCACCGAGCGCACCCGCTTGCCGATGTCGCCACGGCGGGTGCCGCGCAGGATCAGCGGCAGGGCCACGTTCTCGCCGATGCTGCGGTCGGTGAGCAGGCGGTGGTCCTGGTAGACCACGCCGACCTCGCGCCGGTGCAGCGGCACCTTGCCGCCGCGCACCCGCTGCAGGTTGCGCTCGCCGAACACCACCGTGCCGCGGCTGGGCCGCTCGGACAGGTGGATGAGCTTGAGCAGGGTGCTCTTGCCGGCGCCGGAATGGCCGGTGACGAACAGCATCTCGCCTTCGGCGACCTCGAAGCTGACGTCGACCAGCGCCTGGTGGCCGCCGGGATACTGTTTGCTGACGTTCTCGAATCGCAGCACGTTCATGCCGCGATTATGCAGGGGCTTGCCGTTGGCGGCGACAGGGTGCGCGCGATGCGCACCCGGGTCGCCGCAGGGCCGGGGCGTCAGCCCCCGACCAGCGAGCGCAGCTTGCGACCGATGCGGCCGAAGAACGAATCCTTCCCCGCGGCCGCCGGCAGCGGCACCTGGTGGGTGGCCGGCACCTGCGAAGGCGCCACGTTCTGGCCGTTGGCCTGCGCCGGCGCGGCGCCGTCGACCGGCTTGCCGTGACGGCGGCGGCGGCGCTTGCGCGGCGCGCGCTCGGCGTCGGTGCCGGGCTCGCCCGCCGGGCCCTGGCCTTCGGCGCGCGGCGGGCGCGGAGCGCGGGCCGGCCGCTCGCCTTCGTTGCCGGCAGCCGCGGTTTCGTTGCCGCCGCCCTCGGCACCCGCATGGCCGGCAGCCACCGCCACCGCCGCACCGGTGGCGACGCCACCAGCCACCACGGCCGCCTTGCGCCGCGGCCGGCGCTCGCCGTCGCGACGCTCGCCGCCGGCGCCGTGCCCGGGCTTGCCGCCGCGCGAACGGCCGCCGCCCCGGCGCTCCTCGTCCGCGGCGCGCTGCTCGCGCGCCTCGCGGAAGATCTCGCCGATGCTCTCGTTCTCCTCGCCGGCGTCGTCGCCCTCGACCCGCTCGCGCGGCTTGCGCGGCAGCGCGGTCAGCAGCTCGGCGGTCACCGGCTCGGAGGGGATCTTCTGCTCGATGTAGGCCTCGATGTCC
>CAZBDE010000018.1:0-24088 GCA_964490415.1 uncultured Pseudoxanthomonas sp.
TCGCTCAGCTTGCGGATCAGCTTGTCCCAGTCCTCGCGCAGCTTGCCGTCGGTCTCCATCAGGCTGCGGATCTGCCGGCAGGCGTGCAGCACCGTGGTGTGGTCGCGCCCGGCGAAGGCGTCGCCGATCTCCGGCAGGCTGTGCTCGGTCAGTTCCTTGGTCAAGGCCATCGCCACCTGCCGCGGCCGCGCCAGCGAACGGGTGCGGCGCTTGGACAGCAGGTCCTTGATCTGCAGGCCGTAGTAGTCGGCCACGGTCTTCTGGATGTTGGGGATGCCGATGGCCTGCTGCTGCGCGCGCAGCAGGTCGCGCAGGGTTTCCTGGGCGAACTCGACGCTGATCGCGCGGCCGGTGAAGTTGGCCCGCGCCGCCAGCGTGTTGAGCGCGCCTTCCAGGTCGCGCACGTTGCTGCGCATCTTCTTGGCCAGCAGGAACGCGACCTCGTCCGGGATCTGCGCGCCGCGCTCGTTGGCCTTGGCCAGCACGATCGCCGCGCGGGTCTCGAAGTCCGGCGGATCGATCGCCACCGACAGGCCCCAGGCCAGCCGCGACTTCAGCCGCGGTTCCAGGCCGTCGACTTCGCGCGGGTAGCGGTCGCAGGTCATGATGATCTGCTGGCGGCTGTCGAACAGCGAATTGAAGGTGTGGAAGAACTCCTCCTGGGTGCGGTCCTTGCCGGCGAAGAACTGGATGTCGTCGATCAGCAGCGCGTCGATCTGCTGGAACTGGCGCTTGAACTGGTCGGCGGTCTTCTCCTGCAGCGCGCGGAAGAATGCGCTGTAGAACTGCTCCGAGCGCAGGTACAGCACCCGCGCGGCGGGATTGGCCGCGCGCATCGCGTTGCCGGCGGCGAACATCAGGTGGGTCTTGCCCAGGCCGGTGCCGCCGTACAGCAGCAGCGGATTGTGGGCACGGTCGCCGGGGCGCTGCGCGGCCTGCCAGGCGGCGGCGCGGCCGAGCTGGTTGCTGCGGCCCTCGACGAAGTTCTCGAAGGTGTAGTGGGTGTCCAGGTTGCCGTTGAACGGCTCGGCCGGGGCCGCCATCCGCGGCGCGGCGGCGCCACCGGAGGCGGTGGCCAGCGGTGGCCGGGCCGGTTCGGCCGCGCGCGGCCGCGAGCCGATCTCCAGGGCAACGTTCAGGCCGGCGAAATGCAGGGCCAGCTCGCGGATCCGCGGCAGGTAGCGGTCGCGGACCTGCTCGACGATGAAGGCGTTGGGCGCGTACAGCACGACGCTGTCCGGGCGCTCTTCGGCCTGCAGGGGTTTGAGCCAGGTGTGGACGTCCTCGGGCGGGAATTCAGCTTCGAGGCGTTCCAGACAACGGGGCCAGGCATCCATCGGAAAGGCAAAGCTCATGGGGCGCTCGCCGCGCCGCCTTCGCGTCGCCGGGCGACCGCGGTGGGTCGGAGTGGGACGCCGCAGACTACCATCGGGCCTGCCGTTTCCCAAGATTCATCCACAGGGCATCCACAGGTTCGGTGAAGGCGCCCGCTGCCGCACCGGCATCCAGGGTTGACCCGGACCGGGCTGCTCCCCTAGAATTTCCGGTTCTTTCGATCCGAACAAAGCCGAGTGCCGCCATGGCCACCAAGCGCACGTACCAGCCCAGCAACCTCAAGCGCAAGCGCGACCACGGTTTCCGTGCCCGCATGAAGACCGCCGACGGCCGCAAGATCCTCGCCCGTCGCCGCGCCAAGGGCCGCAAGCGCCTGACCGCCTGATCGCCTCGCGGCGCCCGCTTCCGTGGGCCCGAGCCGCGGCGATCCTGTCCGACCGATGAATTCCGGCCCGCGCGCGCGATTCCCTCGCAGCGCGCGGGTTCGTTTGCGCGCCGAATACACCGCCGTGTTCGAGCAGGGCCGCCGCTCCGGCGATCCGCTGCTCGGCCTGCACTGGGTGCCCGGCCCGCAGCCGCCACGGCTGGGCCTGGCGGTGTCGCGCAAGGTCGATCCGCGCGCGGTCGGCCGCAACCGGATCAAGCGCGTGCTGCGCGAAACCACCCGTCGCCTGCGCCCGCACCTGGCTGGCGGCGACTACGTGGTGGTCGCGCGCCCGGCCGCCGGTCGCGCCGGCAATGCGCAGCTGGTCGAGGCCTTCCTCAGGCTGCTGCGCCGCGCCGGTACATTGCCCCCCCCGGCCACCGACGGCACAATGCCCGCGCCCACTCTTCCCGTGTCCGGGACCCATTCCCCGACCTCCTCTTCCACGCCGGACCCCCACGCCGGCTGAGCCTGCCTGCCCGATGAACCAGACCCGCGTATTCCTGATCCTTGCCTGGCTGATGGTGGCGATGCTGCTGTGGATGGAATGGGGCAAGGAACGGGCGACCCCGCCCGCCGCCCCGACCCCGGCCGTCGCCACCGCCACCACCGGCGCGGATGCCGCCGCCATTCCCGGCGCGGTCCCGGCGCCCGCCGCCGCCACGACGGGCGATGCCGCGGTGCCGACTGCGTCCGCCGCGCCGCCGCCGGCCGTCGTCGCCCCCCAGGCGGCGGGTGCCGAACGGATCAGCGTGCGCACCGACGTGCTCGACCTGGTCCTGGACGGCGGCAGCGTGCTGCAGGCCGACCTGCTGCAGTTCCCGCAGACGCGCGAGGACGGCAGCGCGCCGGTGCGCCTGTTCGACACCGACCCGGCGAAGTACTACGCCGCGCAGATCGGCTGGGTCAGCGCCGGCGGCGCCGCGCCCAACCACCAGTCCGGTTTCGTGCCGGACGACCCGCAGCGCGAGTTCGTCCTCGCCGACGGCCAGGAGCAGGTGGTGGTGCCCTTCGTCTGGCACGGCCCGGACGGCGTGAGCATCCACCGCACCTACACCCTCACCCGCGGTTCCTACGCGGTGGAAGTGCGCGACGAGATCGCCAACCAGGGCAGCGCGCCGTGGCAGGGCCAGGTCTACCGCCAGCTGATCCGCAAGCCGCCGGTGATCAAGCGCGGCTATACCAGCCCCGAGTCCTTCAGCTTCACCGGCGCGGCCTGGTACGACGGCGAGTACCAGCGCCGCAAGTTCGACGAGGACTACCTCGAGGACGGCCACGTCGACGCGAAGGCGCCGCGCGGCTGGATCGCGATGCTGCAGCACCACTTCTTCAGCGCGTGGATCCCGGAAGGCGAGCAGCCCTCGACCATCGCCATCGACGCCCCGCCCAGCGGCGCGCTGGTGCGCGAGCTGGGCGAGACGCTGCAGGTCGCCGCGGGCGCGACCGCCACCACCCAGGCGCGCCTGTACGTCGGCCCCAAGCTGGTTTCCGAGATCCGTGCCCAGCAGGTGCCGGGCCTGGAGCGTGCGGTCGACTACAGCCAGTTCTCGATCCTGGCCCTCCTCGGCGAAGGCCTGTTCTGGGTGCTGAGCCACCTGTACGGCCTGTTCGGCAACTGGGGCTGGGCGATCATCGGCCTGGTGCTACTGGTCAAGCTGGTGCTGTATCCGCTGTCGGCGGCGCAGTACAAGAGCTTCGCCAAGATGCGCAAGTTCCAGCCGCGCATCCAGCAGCTGAAGGAACGCTATGGCGACGACCGCCAGAAGTTCCAGGAAGCGATGATGGAGCTGTACAAGAAGGAGAAGATCAACCCGATGGGCGGCTGCCTGCCGATCCTGGTGCAGATGCCGGTGTTCCTGGCGCTGTACTGGGTGCTGGTGGAGTCGGTGGAGTTGCGCCACGCGCCGTGGATCCTGTGGATCCAGGACCTGACCGCGCGCGACCCGTACTTCATCCTGCCGGTCATCAACGTGGCGGTGATGTGGTTCACCCAGAAGCTGCAGCCGGCGCCGGGCATGGATCCGGTGCAGCAGAAGATGATGCAGTTCATGCCGGTGGCGTTCGGCGTGATGATGGCCTTCTTCCCCGCCGGCCTGGTCCTGTACTGGGTCACCAACGGCACGCTGGGCCTGCTCCAGCAGTGGTACATGATGAAGAAGCACGGCGAGCCGGCGACCAAGGCCGTGCCGGCGAAGTAAGGCGCCTGTCATCCGCCACCAGGGAACCCGCCGCGAGGCGGGTTCCTTCTTTGTGGCGGCGCCACGCGCATGCGGGGGATCGAACCGCTACGCTCCCCTCCGCCCCCATCCGTATCCGCATCCGCATGAGCCAGCCCGAGACCATCGCCGCGATCGCCACCGCACCAGGTGCCGGTGGCGTGGGCATCGTGCGCCTGTCCGGGCCGCGGGCGCTGGAGATCGCGCGCGCGCTGTGCGGCCGCGATGCCTTGCCGCGGCGCGCGACCCGGGCGGCGTTCACCGAAGCCGATGGTGCGGCGATCGACGACGGCATCGTCCTGGCCTTCCCCGGCCCCCACAGTTTCACCGGCGAGGACGTGGCCGAACTGCAGGCGCACGGCAGCCCGGTACTGCTGCGCCGCCTGGTCCAGCGTGCCTGCGAACTGGGCGCGCGCCCGGCGCGCCCGGGCGAGTTCAGCGAACGCGCCTTCCTCAACGGCAAGCTCGACCTGGTCCAGGCCGAGGCCATCGCCGACCTGATCGCCGCCGCCGACCTGCGCGCGGCGCGCGCGGCGCGGCGTTCGCTCGAGGGCGTGTTCTCGCAGCGGATCGAGGCGATCGCCGCGACGCTGCTGCGCCTGCGGGTCCACGTGGAAGCGGCGATCGACTTCGTCGACGAACCGATCGAGGCCCTGGGCATCGGCCAGGTGCGCGCCGACCTGGAGCGGCTGTGCGAGGGCCTGCGCGCGCTGCTCGGCGAGGCCGAACGCGGCCGCCGCCTGCGCGACGGCGTGCATGCGGTGCTGCTCGGCCCACCCAACGCCGGCAAGAGTTCGCTGCTCAATGCGCTTGCCGGCGATGCGCGCGCGATCGTCGCCGACATCGCCGGCACCACCCGCGACGTGCTGCGCGAGACCGTGCGCATCGATGGCCTGGAGCTGGAACTGTCCGACACCGCCGGCCTGCGCGAGGGCGGCGACGCGATCGAGCGCGAAGGCATGCGCCGCGCGCACGCCGAACTGCAGCGCGCCGACGTGGCCCTGCTGGTGCTCGATGCGCGCGATCCGCAGGCCGGCCGCGCGGCGCTGGACGCGGCCGCCGCGCAGGCGCCGGCGCGCCTGTGGATCCTCAACAAGGCCGACCTGCTCGATGCCGGCGCGGCCGCGCGCGCACCGCGCGCCGACGAAGTGCGGGTCTCGGCGCTGACCGGCGCCGGCCTGGACGCGCTGCACGCGGCCCTGCGCCGGCTCGCCGCCGGCGGCGCCCCGGAAGCGGCCGAAGGCGAGTTCAGCGCGCGCGCGCGCCAGGTGGAAGGGCTGCAGGAGACCCTCGCCCATGCCGGGGCGGCGGCCTCCGAGCTGGCCGGCGAACGGATGGAGCTGGCCGCCGAGGAACTGCGCGTGGCCCATGCGGCGCTCGGCCGGATCACCGGCCAGACCAGCGCCGACGCACTGCTCGGCCACATCTTCTCGAGCTTCTGCATCGGCAAGTAGTCCGCCGGGGTTTGACGCGCGTCACGTTTTGGCCGGCCGGCCCCGTGCCCCGGGGAGGTTCCGGTCCCCGGCGCTTGTGGCCGGCACCGGAGCGGTTGACAATCCCGGCGGATGGCGCGATCAAGGGGGCCATCGGGGTATCACTGTTTTTCACGGGGGAGTTACAGATGTTGTCCATGACGATTTCGCCGAAGTCGCGCCTGTGTGCGTGCGTGTTGCTGGCGCTGGCGCTGGGCGCCTGCTCCAAGCAGGAAGAAGCCGCGCCGGCCGCGGCCACGCCCGGCACCGAGCGCGCCGCCCCCCCGGTGGCTGCGCCGCCGCCGCCCGCCGTCGCGGCCAACGTGCAGGCGATGAGCGCCGACCAGCTGCGCGAAGCGGCCAGCCAGGCCCTGCGCGAGAACCGCATGTACGCGCCGGCCGGCGAGAACGCCATGGAGTACTACCTGGCCCTGCGCGACAAGCTGCCCGACGACGCGACCGTGGCCAGCACGCTGACCGACTTGATGCCGTACTCGATCATCGCCGCCGAGCAGGCGGTGACGCGCGAGCAGTTCGATGAGGCCCAGCGCCTGGTGGCGCTGATCGAGAAGGCCGACAAGACCGCGCCGGCACTGCCGCGCATCCGCCAGAGCGTGGCCGCCGCGCAGCAGGCCGCGGCCAAGCGCACCGAAGCCGAGGCGGCGCGCGCCAAGGCCGAGGTCGACGCCCGCGCACAGGCCCAGCAGCAGCAGCTGGCCGCGCAGCAGGCGGCCGAGGCCGCCGCCGCGCAGCGCCTGGCCGAACAGCAGGCCGCCGCGCGCCAGGCCGCCGCCCAGCGCGAAGCCGAACAGCAGGCCGCCGCACGCCAGGCCGCGCAGCAGCAGTCGCAGCCGGCCCCGGTGGTGGCGGAGGCCGCCGCCACGCCGCCGCCCCAGCGCAGCCTGCGTCCGCTCAACATGCCGGCGCCGCGCTATCCGGCCGATGCGCTGCGCGCGGGCGTCGCCGGCGAGGTGCTGGTCGAGTTCACCGTCGGCACCGACGGTTCGGTCACCGACGCGCGTGTGCTGCGCGCCAACCCGAACCGCACGTTCGACCGCGAAGCGCTCAACGCGGTGCGCCGCTGGCGCTTCGAGCCGGTCGATGCGCCGGTCACCACCCGCCGCACGGTGGCGTTCAACCCGGGAACCTGACGGTTCCGCCCCGCGACGAAAGCGAAAGGCCCGGCAATGCCGGGCCTTTCCTTTGGTCCTTATACCCGACTGGACGCCAGCGCTCCTTTCCGTAGGAGCCCCCTTCAGGGGCGACCCGAGGGGGCCGGAAGACTCCGCGCTACGACGCAGGGTCTCCAGGAGCGATGCGTTGCGCGGCGGTGTCCCGGCCCCCGCGGATCGCCCCCGCGCCGTCGGGCTCAGGTGGAGATGGCCAGCTTCTCCTGCCGGTAACGCATCACCGCCGCCAGCCACAGCAGCAGGGCCAGGCCCACGCTGCTGCCCAGGTACACCGCCCATACCTGCGCGGAGATCGCCTCGGCGCGGATCACCTTCAGCAGCAGCTGGTTCTGTGCCAGGAACGGCACCGCGAACTGCCACAGCTGGGTCTTCACCGGGTTCACCATCAGCATCATGGTCGGGACCATCGGCAGCAGCATCAGCCAGGTCATGTGGCTCTGCGCTTCCTTCAGGCTCTTGGCCGCGGCGGCGAGGAAGGTCAGCAGCGAAGTGCCGATCAGCAGCATCGGCAGCAGCACGAACAGCATCTTGGCGATCGACAGCATCGACACATCCAGGGTGCGGGCCATGCCGGTGGCGAACTGGGCGCTGAGCTTGATCGCCAGCAGCGACAGCAGCAGCGATACCAGCCCGAGCACGCAGGCCGCGGCGATCTTGCCGCTGACGATCGCCCCGCGCGGCGCCGGCGTGGCCAGCAGCGGCTCCAGCGATTGCCGTTCGCGTTCGCCGGCGGTGGCGTCCAGCACCAGCGCCGCGCCGCCGAGGAAGGCGGTGATGATCAGGAAGTACGGCAGCATCACCGACAGCAGCAGGCCGCGCTTGGCCTCAGGCGTGGACACGTCGAGCGTGCCGGTGTTGACCGGCTGCGCCACCGAAGCATCCACGCCGCGCGCCAGCAGGCGCAGCGCGCCGACCTGGCCGCTGTAGGCCGACAGCGCGCCGCGCAGGCGCTGCCCGGGGATGCCCGAGTCGCGCTGGGTGCTGTCCAGCATCACTTCCACCAGCGCCGGCCGGCCGGCGCGCCAGTCCTCGGCGAAACTGTCGGAAATGCGCAGTCCCACGTCCTCGCGCTGCTCGCGCAGCGCCGCTTCCAGGTCGGCCGGCGCTTCCACCGCGCTGATCCCCTGGGTGGCGAGGAACGCGACCAGGTTGGGCGCGCGCTCGATGCCGATGGTCGGCACCTCCAGGGTCTTCTCGATCTGGGTCTTGGCGCGCTTCTCCGTCAGCGTGCCCATGCCCAGGATGATCGCCGGGAACAGCAGCGGCCCCAGCAGCAGGGTGAGCGCCAGGGTGCGGCGGTCGCGGCCGATGTCGCGCAGTTCCTTCAGCATCACGGTCCACATCGTCGACAGGGCGCTCATGCGTGCAGGCCCTCCTCCGAGCCGATGACCTTGACGAAGGCGTCTTCCAGGTTGTCCTCGCCGGTCTGCGCGCGGAGTTCGTCGGCGCTGCCGGCGGCGACCACCTGGCCCTTGGCGACGATCACGATGCGGTCGCAGAGCGCGGCCACCTCCTGCATGATGTGGCTGGAGAAAATCACGCAGCGGCCTTCGTCGCGCAGGCTGCGCAGGAAACCGCGCATCGCGCGGGTGGTCATCACGTCCAGGCCGTTGGTCGGCTCGTCGAGGATCACGTTGCGCGGGTCGTGGACCAGGGCGCGGGCGATCGCGGTCTTGGTCCGCTGGCCCTGCGAGAAGCCCTCGGTCTGCCGGTCCAGGATCTCGCCCATGTCCAGCGCCTGCGACAGGGTGGCGATGCGCTCTCCGGTGCGCTGCGCGGACAGGCCGTGCAGGCGCGCGAAGTAGGCGATGTTCTCGCGCGCGGTCAGGCGCTTGTACACGCCGCGCGCGTCCGGCAGCACGCCCAGCGCGCGGCGCACCGCGATCGGGTCCTTCGCCGGGTCCACGCCGTCCACCTCGATCCGGCCCTGGTCGGGCTTCATCAGCGTGTAGAGCATGCGCAGGGTGGTGGTCTTGCCGGCGCCGTTGGGCCCGAGCAGGCCGGTGATCTGGCCGTCGGGCGCCTCGAAGCCGACCCCGGCCACGGCGTTCACCGTGCCGGCCCTGGTCTTGAAGCTCTTGTGCAGGTCGTGGGCGCGGATCATGGCGCGGCTCCCGCTGGAATGTGTCGGCGCATCAGGGTTCCCATCCGTTGAAACTGGTGAAAGGCGGCACGTAGGTCATCGTGTCCAGGCAGCCGGCGTCGAGCGCCTTGGCATCGGCCGACTCCATGAACTGCCCGAGCAGGCGCGGCATGCAGCCCAGGCCCAGGGTGCCGTGGCCCTGCCCGCGCAGGACCAGGTGGCGGCCGTTGGGCAGGCCTTCGAGCACGCGTTCGGCGTAGCGCGGTGGCGTCACCGGATCGAATTCGCCGGAGAGCAGCAGCACCGGCAGTTCCGAGCGCAGCGGATCGGTGAAGCCGTCCGGGCGGGTGCCATGCGGCCAGCCCGGGCAGGCGGCGAAGAACATCCGCGCCACTTCGGGGCCGAGCAGGGTGTCCTTCGCCGCGGCGTCCTCGACGAAGCGGTCGGCGTCCTCGGCGCAGATCACCGACCACTGCATGCCGCGCGCCATCGAGCCGGCGGTGTTGCGGCCCATCAGCTCGGACAGCGACATCAGCGGCGCGTAGCGTCCGTGCGCGGCCTCGTCCAGCACCAGCGGCAGCAGCGAGGCGGTCTGCGGCATGTACGAGAACATGAAGGCCAGGCCGGTGACGGTGTCGGCGCTGACCGTGCCGGTGCGGCTCTCGCCGCTGGCCGGATCGCGGAACTCGACCTGCGCCGGTGCGTCCCCGAGCGTCGCCACCAGCGATTCGAGCTGGGCGTGCGCGTCCTGCGGGAATCGCTCCGCACAGGCCGGCAGCTGCCGGCACTGCTGCGACTGCAGGCGGATCGCGTCCTCGAAGGTGTGCGCGAATTCGCCGCCGACCACCAGGTCGTTCGGTGCCACGCCGTCGAGCACGATGCTGCGCACGTGCTCCGGGAAGCGCGCGGCGTACTGCTGCGCGACGCGGGTGCCGTAGGAGCCGCCGACCAGGTTGAGTTTCTGCGCGCCGATCGCCTCGCGCACCGCGTCCAGGTCGGCGATCGCGTCGCCGGTGGTGTAGAAGCGCGGATCGGCGCGGTCGGCGACCTTCGCGGCGCATGCGCGCGCCAGCGCGGCGATCGCGTCCGCGTCGGGCGTGGCCTCGCCCGCGCCTTCCGGCGGCGTGCATTCCAGCGCGTTGGAGCCGCCGGTGCCACGCTGGTCGACCAGCACGATATGGCGCTGCTTGCGCACCGCCGCGAAGGCCGGGTCCAGTTGCGGCCACACCTGCACCGCCGCCTGGCCCGGACCGCCGGCGAGGAAGAACACCGGGTCGTCGCCGGCCGTGCCCTCTTCGGTGGCCGGCAGCCAGGCCAGGTTGAGCGCGATCTTGCGGCTGGCCGGATCGGCGCGGTTTTCGGCAACCTCGAACGTGGCGCACTGCGCCTGCACGTTGCGTGCGGTCCAGCCGCTGGCCAGGGTGCAGGGCTCGAAGGCGATCCGGCCGTAATGGCGCGTGGCCGTGCTGGGGGATGCCGCGGGATCGGCGCCGGAATCGCAGCCGCCGAGCAGGGCGGCTGCGGTGGCCAGCGCGGCGAGCGCGGGCAGGGGGCGGATGGTGCGGGACTTCATCGAAGCGGGCCTCGCGGGTGCTAGGGAAGGGAAGTTGGAGAGGGGAACCTGGAAAGGGAAGTCTTGGAACGGAAGTCTCGGACGGGAAGTGCCAGTGGTGATGGTGCGGTCATTCGTCGGGCAGGAACACGTCCTCGATGCGCAGTGCGAACAGTCGGGCGATGCGGAACGCCAGCGGCAGGCTGGGATCGTACTTGCCGGTTTCCAGCGCGTTGACCGTCTGCCGCGACACCTCCAGCCGCTCGGCCAGTTCGCCCTGCGACCAGGCCTGCGCCTCGCGCAGCTCGCGCAGGCGGTTGTTCATCGCGGCGGGTTCCGAGCCGGCATGCCGCGCCTCACCGGTAGCGCCGGTTGACCAGGACCTTGGCCAGGCCATAGCTGAAGCAGACCAGCGGGAACAGCCAGATCAGCGCGGCGCTGGCGGGAATGTCGATCACCCGCGCCGCCTGCAGGAAGCCGCCGGTCATGTACAGCAGGCAGACGAAGGCAGTGGCGATGCTGACCGCCTCCAGTTCGATGCGCTGCTGCATCTCGTCGACGTCGCGGATGTAGCGGACCATCGCGCGCAGGGCCAGGGCGATGGGCGGCACCGGCAGCAGCGCCACCGCCGCGCGCAGGCCGCCTTCCAGTTCCACGTGGCGCAGCAGCCAGACCGAAACCAGCAGCAACAGCACGTACACCGCCATCGCCGCGAACAGCTCGCGGGTGTAGCGGCGGCGCAGTGCCGTCGGCGCCGATTCGCAGGCGTCCGGCAGGCCGCCGCGCAGCAGTGCGGCGAAGGCCAGCATCAACGCGGTGCCGTAGAGGGCGGCGCCGGCCACGCCGGGCAGTCCTCCCGGCAGCAGGCGCGACAGTGCGAACGCAGCCACGCCCAGGGCCGCGGCGAGGGCCAGCAGGTGGTGGGGCCGGACCCGGTCCATCGCGGTCAGCACGTCCGGCGCAGGCCCAGGGCCAGGCCCAGGCCGATCATGGCCAGGCCGACGCCCAAGAAGGACGGCTGGCCGCCCACGGCCACGGCGAGGAAGACGCCGCCGCAGGCCAGGAACGGCAGGCCGGCGCGACGGGAAGGGTGCTTCGATTCCATCCGGAGACCTCTGTCAAGGAAGCTTGACAACGAGGTTAGGCAATGCCCGCGGACGTGTCAAGCGACCTTTACAGAGCGGAGCGCGGCCCGCCGGCGCCTACTTGTTGCTGACGTACTTCTCGCGCCTGACCTGGGGGATCGGCAATCCGTATCCCTTCAGTGCCTCGAAGCAGGCGTCGACCATGTCCGGGTTGCCGCACAGGTAGGCGATGTCGGTGGCCGGGTCCGGCGCGAACTCGGCCAGCTGCTGCTGCACGTAGCCGTGGCGCACGTCCGCGTGCGCCTGCGGCGATCCGGGTGCGGGCAGCTCGCGCGACAGGCAGGGGACGTAGCGGAACTGCGGGTGCGCGTCGGCGAAGGCGCGGAAGTCTTCGGCGTAGAGCAGCTCGCCCGGGCTGCGCGCGCCCGACAGCAGAACCACTTCGATCCCGCGCTCGGCGATCTGCTGGGCCAGCACCGGCAGCATCGAACGGTACGGGGTGATGCCGGTGCCGGTGCCGATCAGCAGGTAGCGCCGGTTGTGGTCGCCGGGCATCAGGCAGAAGCGGCCGAAGGGGCCGCTGGCGTTCACCCGCGCGCCGAGCGCCAGCCCCTCGAACAAGGCGGTGGCTGCCCCGCCCGCCACGTGGCTCACCGCGATCTCCACCGCCTCGCCCGGCCCCATCGCATGGTCGTGGATGGTGGCCAGCGAATAGCTGCGCCGCGCCGGCGTGCCGTCGGCGTACTCGAAATGGATCTGGATGAACTGGCCGGGGACGAAATCCAGCGGCTGGCCATCGTCGCGGGCCAGCACGTAGTGGCCGATGGTGGGCGCCAGCATGCGGCGTTCGACGAGGCGGAGCGGGAAGTGGACGGGCACGATGGCGGTTTTCGCAACAGTCTGTGGCCGGGCCCGGGCCCGGCGGCGACCTATAATAGCCGCAGCCCCCGAACAGGCGCCGGCCTCCGGCGCGAAGGCACCCATGACTTCCCCCGGCGACGCGGCCACGCCCGCGCTGCGCGTGCGCGAGCTGCGCAAGACCTACGACAACGGCGTGCTGGCGCTCAAGGGCGTCTCGCTCGACGTCATGCCCGGCGATTTCTTCGCCCTGCTCGGCCCCAACGGCGCCGGCAAGTCGACCCTGATCGGCATCGTCAGCTCGCTGGTCAACCTGAGCGAAGGCAGCGTGCAGGTGTTCGGCACCGACCTGGTGGCCCACCGCAGCGAGGCGATGCGCCTGATCGGACTGGTCCCGCAGGAGATCAACTTCAACCTGTTCGAGCAGCCGTTCGACATCCTGGTCAACTACGCCGGCTTCTACGGCATCCCGCGCGTGGAGGCCGAGGCC
Organism: uncultured Pseudoxanthomonas sp.; assembly: GCA_964490415.1. Lineage (GTDB taxonomy): Bacteria > Pseudomonadota > Gammaproteobacteria > Xanthomonadales > Xanthomonadaceae > Pseudoxanthomonas. The sequence goes on from CAZBDE010000018.1 coordinate 12,706, forward strand.
ATGGCCGAGGCCGAGCTGCGCCGCGCGCACCTGTGGGAGAAGGCGCGGGTGATGAGCCGCACGCTTTCGGGCGGGATGAAGCGGCGGCTGATGATCGCCCGGGCGATGATGACCCGGCCGCGCCTGCTGATCCTGGACGAGCCCACCGCCGGCGTGGACATCGAGATCCGCCGCGACATGTGGCGGGTGCTCAAGGAGATCAATGCCGCCGGCACCACCATCATCCTCACCACGCATTACCTGGAGGAAGCGGAGAGCCTGTGCCGCAACCTGGCGATCATCGACCACGGCACGATCGTCGAGCAGGGGCCGATGCGCGCGCTGCTGGCCAAGCTCGACGTGGAAGGCTTCCTGTTCGACATCGACGGCCGCCTGCCGGCGCAGCTGCCGGTGATCGAGGGCACCACCCTGGTGGCGCTGGACGACCACACCCTGGACCTGGACATGCCGCGGGCGATGGACCTCAACCGCGTGTTCGCCGCGCTGCAGGCCGCCGGCGTCCGCGTGCGCTCGATGCGGACCAAGAGCAACCGCCTCGAGGAACTGTTCGTGCGGTTGACCGGCGACAAGGCGCAGAAGGCCGGCGCAATGGCCAACCCGGCAATGCTGGCGAGACACGAATGAACCAGGCCACGACCCCTCCCGCGGAACCCACCCCCACCCGGCGCAACCTCGTCGCCCTCGGCACGATCGTGCGGCGCGAAGTGCGCCGGATCCTGCGCATCTGGGGCCAGACCCTGGTGCCGCCGGCGATCACCATGACCCTGTACTTCCTGATCTTCGGCGGCCTGATCGGTTCGAAGATCGGCGACATGGGCGGCTTCAGCTACATGCAGTTCATCGTCCCGGGGCTGGTGATGATGAGCGTGATCCAGAACAGCTACGGCAACATCTCGTCCTCGTTCTTCGGCGCCAAGTTCGGCCGCCACGTCGAGGAACTGCTGGTCAGCCCGATGCCGAACTGGGTGATCCTGTGGGGATATGTCTCCGGCGCGGTGCTGCGCGGGATGATGGTCGGGGTGATCGTGCTGCTGATCGCCATGTTCTTCACCCCGGTGCGCATCCCGCATCCGCTGGTGACCCTGACCACCGCGCTGCTGGGCGCGACCATCTTCTCGCTGGCCGGCTTCGTCAACGCGGTCTACGCCAGGAAGTTCGACGACGTGGCGATCGTGCCGACCTTCATCCTGACCCCGCTGACCTACCTGGGCGGCGTGTTCTATTCGGTGACCCTGCTGCCCGGCTGGGCGCAGGTGCTGACCCACGCCAACCCGATCTTCTACATGGTCAACGCGTTCCGCTACGGCCTGCTCGGCACCTCCGACGTGCCGCTGTGGGTGGCCTACGCGCTGATGCTCGGTTTCGCCGCCGCGCTGTCGACGCTGTCGCTGTGGCTGCTGAAGCGCGGCGTGGGCCTGCGCAGCTGAGCCGCACTCACCCGCCCGGCAGCGGCGGGAACAGCGTGGCCAGCTGCGCCACCGCCGCCTCCGCGGTGGCGCGGTCGGGGCGGTCGTCCGGGTTGCCGAAATCGTCCGACGCGTGCGACTGCACCAGGATGCCGTCGCGCCGCGGCACCATGAACAGGCCGTGTCCGCGCCAGGTGAGCCCGTAGTCGACCTCGGGCTGCGGCACCAGCCGCGCGGTCTGGCCACGCACCGGGACCACGCTCTCGTCGCCGAACAGCGCACGCGCGCCGTAGCCGGTGGCGTTCACCACCGTCTTCTCCGGCAGCCGCGCCAGTTCACCCGGTCCTGAGAACCCGGCGACCTCGACCTGGCCGCCGGCGCGGCGGAAGTCTTCCATCAGCAGCCGCGCATAGGCGGCGATGTTGTAGGTCATCTGCGTGTAGGCGTAGACGTGCGCCACCGGGAACGGATGCTGGCCCGGGGCCAGCGGCCGCGCGTACGGGCCCAGCCCGTCCAGCCGCGACTCCAGCCGCGGGGAGTCCGGCTCGCGGCCGTGTTGGCCGCCGGCGGGCTGGTCGAACGGCCCCTCGGAGAGCAGGTAGCCGTCGCGCCACTCGATCGGCTGGCCGGGCAGGCCGAGCAGGGTCTGGTAGGTGCGGAACGAGGCGCGCGCCTGGCGTTCCCAGCGGCGCACGAATTCCGGGGTCGCATGCTCGGCGGCGCAGATCCGCGAGCCCGGCGACCACACGCCGGTGGCGCTGAAGGAGCGCACGTCCGGCGGGAGTTCGCGCGCGTAGATGCGCACCTGCAGGCCGGCGCGCTGCGCGACCAGCGCGGTGGTCAGGCCGATTGCACCGCAGCCGACGACCGCGATCCGGGTTTCGCCGGTGGCCCGCGCCAGCGCCACCGCATCCTCGGCCGAACCCCACGACAGCGACCAGCCGCTGCCGCCATGGCCGTAGTTGTGGACGATGGTGCGGCGGCCGATGCGCTCGGCCTCGATCCGCGGGCCCTGCGCGCGGAACGGACGGGTGCAGGCACTGACTGCGATGATCCGGTCGGCGCTGGCACGGACCGGTGCGAGTGGCGCACGCGCGGCGAAGCGCGACAGGTCCAGCGGCGTCGCCAGCCCGGGCTGCGCCGCATCGGCGGAGACCGCACGTGCCCAGCCGGCGGTGGCCGTGCCGGCCAGGGCCAGCCCGGAGGCGCGCAGGAAATGACGTCGATGCATCGGCTCGGCTCGCGCGGAATCGCCGCGAGCATAGCGCCCCCCGGCCAAGCGGTGGCGGGCCTAGAATGGGCGGCGGTTCCCTTCCGCGATCCACGCCATGCGCATCCTCGTGCTCGGTGCCGGTGGCACCGGCGGCTACTTCGGCGGGCGCCTGGCCCAGGCCGGCGCCGACGTCACCTTCCTGGTCCGGCCCGCGCGCGCGGCGCTGCTGCGCGAACACGGCCTGGGCATCCGCAGCGCGCTCGGCGACGCGCGGCTGGCGGTGGCCACCGCCACCGGCGACGGCCTGCCGGCGCTGGCGCCGTTCGACCTGGTCGTGCTCGCGTGCAAGGCCTACGACCTGGACGGCGCGATCGAGGCGGTCGCGCCTGCGGTCGGCGCCGGCACCGGTGTGCTGCCGATCCTCAACGGCCTGCTCCACTACGCCGCGCTCGACGCGCGCTTCGGCCGCGAACGGGTGCTCGGCGGGCTGTGCTTCATCAGCGCCATGCTCGACGCCGACGGCACGGTCGTGCACATGGGGCAGCCGGCCTCGATCACCTACGGCCTGCGCGCGGGCAACGCCGATACCGGCGTGCTGGCGGCGCTGGACGCGGCCTGCGCCCGCGCCGGAGTCGACCACCTGTACGCCGCCGACATCGGCCGCGCGCAATGGATCAAGTTCAGCTTCCTCGCCGCGCTGGCCGCCGGCACCTGCCTGATGCGCGGCAGCGTCGGCGCGATCGTCGCCAGCGAGGAAGGCGAGGCGTTCATGGCCGCCCTGCACGAAGAGTGCCTGGCGGTGGCCGCCGCTGAAGGACAACCGGTTGCAGGGGACGAGGCGCGGATCGCGCGCGACCAGCTCACCCGCGCCGGCTCGCCGGTCACCGCCTCGATGCTGCGCGACCTGGAGGCCGGGCGCCGGGTGGAGGCGCTGCAGATCGTCGGCGACATGGTGCACCGGGCCCACGCGGCCGGCCTGCCGGTGCCGCGGCTGGAAGCGGCCTGGGCGCAGCTGCAGGTGTACGAAGCGCAGCGCCGCGGCTGAGCGCTGTCCGCACGGGCCGCGGGCGTCCCGCTCGCCGGCGAGGCGAACGGCTCCGGGACCGGCCCCGCGGTCGTGCCCGGCGGCCGCACGGCCTCAGCCGGGCAGGCGGAAGAAGCCGCGTGCGTTCGCCGCGGTGACCGCCGCGGTCGCGGCCACGTCCTCGCCGCGGTCGCGGGCCAGCTCCTCGACGATGTGCGGCAGGAATGCCGGCTCGTTGCGCCGGTCCTTCGGCATCGGCTTGAGTGTGCGCGGCAGCAGGTACGGCGCGTCGGTCTCCACCAGCAGGCGTCCGGCCGGGATGTGCTTCGCCAGCTCGCGCAGGTGCGCACCGCGGCGCTCGTCGCACAGCCAGCCGGTGATGCCCACGTACCAGTCCTGGTCGAGGTAGTCGAACAGTTCCTCGCGGGTGCCGGTGAAGCAGTGCACCACCGCCGGGCCGAGCCTGCCGTCGAAGTCCTTCATCATCGCCATGAAGTCGGCGTGCGCATCGCGCTGGTGCAGGAACAGCGGCTTGGCGGTGTCCACGCCGATCTGCAGTTGCCGCTCGAAGGCCCTGCGCTGGGCCGGGCGCGGCGAGAAGTCGCGGAAATAGTCCAGCCCGCACTCGCCCACCGCCACTACTTCCGGGTGCGCGTGCAGGGCGCGCATCTCCGCGTCGCATGCGTCGGTGTACTCGGTGGCATGGTGCGGATGCACGCCGGCGGTGGCGTACAGCACGCCCGGATGCGCCTGCGCCAGCTGCAGCGCCAGCGGCGAATGCTCGCGGCTGGCGCCGGTCACCACCATCGTCGCGACCCCGGCCGCGCGGGCGCGGGCCAGCACCGCGTCGCGGTCGCGGTCGAAGCTGTCGTGGGTGAGGTTGGCGCCGATGTCGATGAGCTGCATGCGCGGAAGCCGGGTTGGGGCCGCTCATTGTAGGAGCGGGCATGGCCGCGACGCGACGCCGTCGGCACAGGCATCGACCTCATGTTTCCGACGCCCGTGTCGCGGTCATGCCCGCTCCTACACAAGGTGGCGGGCCGTATCCTTGCCGGCATGGATTCCGCTTCATTTCCCATCGCGCCGCTGCTGCCGGCGATCCGCGACAGCCTGGCCGCGCACCCGCGGCTGGTGCTCGAGGCCCCGCCGGGCGCGGGCAAGACCACCCAGGTGCCGCTGGCCCTGCTCGATGCGCCGTGGCTGGAAGGGCGCAGGATCGTGATGCTGGAGCCGCGCCGCGTGGCCGCGCGCAGCGCGGCGATGTTCATGGCCCGCCAGCTCGGCGAGGAGGTGGGCGGCACCGTCGGCTACCGGATCCGCTTCGAGAACCGGGTGTCGGCGCGGACCCGGATCGAAGTGGTCACCGAAGGCATCCTCACCCGGATGATCCAGGACGATCCCGAACTGGGAGGAAGCGGGCGGGATGGCGTCGGCGCGCTGCTGTTCGACGAATTCCACGAACGCCACCTGTCCGCCGACCTGGGCCTGGCCCTGGCCCTGGACGTGCAGGCGCAGCTGCGCGAGGACCTGCGCATCGTGGTGATGTCGGCCACGCTCGACGGCGAACGGCTGGCGCGCCTGCTCGACGCGCCGCGGCTGTCCAGCGAGGGGCGCAGCTTCCCCGTACAGGTCGCGCACTTTCCGGCGCGGCGCGAGGAGTCGATGGAGGCGCAGGCGCGCCGCGCGACCGAGGAGGCGCTGGCCCGCCACCCGGGCGATGTGCTCGTGTTCCTGCCCGGCCAGCGCGAGATCGCGCGCGTGCAGGCAGCGCTGGAGGCGGCTTTGGGCCCCGCTCCCATCGAAGTGCTCGCCCTGCATGGCGAGTTGCCGGTCGAGCAGCAGTCGCGGGTGCTGCAGCCGGCGCCCGACGGCCGCCGCCGGGTGGTGCTGGCGACCAACGTGGCCGAGTCCTCGGTCACGCTGCCCGGCGTGCGCGTGGTCGTCGACAGCGGCCTGGCGCGCGAGCCGCGCTTCGATCCCAACAGCGGCTTCTCGCGCCTGGACGCGGTCGCCATCTCCCAGGCCTCGGCCGACCAGCGTGCCGGCCGCGCCGGCCGCGTCGCCGAAGGCTGGGCCTGGCGGCTGTGGCCGGAATCGCAACGGCCGGAGGCGCAGCGGCGGCCGGAGATCGCCCAGGTCGAACTGGCCGGGCTGGCGCTGGAACTGGCGGCCTGGGGCAGCGACGCGCTGCGCTTCGTCGATCCGCCGCCGCCCGGCGCCCTGGCCGCCGCGCGCGAACTGCTGCAGCGGCTGGACGCGCTGGATGCCGATGGCCGCATCACCGCCACCGGCCGCGCCATGCTCGCCCTGGGCACGCACCCGCGCCTGGCGGCGATGCTGCTGGCCGCGCGCGGGCCGCGCGAACAGGCGCTGGCCGCCGACCTGGCCGCGCTGGTGGAGGCGCGCGATCCGTTGCGCAGCCGCAGCGATGCGCTGGCCGAGCGCTGGCGCGCCCTGGCCGCCTTCCGCGGCGGGCGCGCGCCGCACGATGCCAGCCGCTCCGCCCTGGCCGCGATCGACGCGGCGGCGAAGCAGTGGCGCCGTCGCCTGCGCTGCCAAGCTGCACCACCGTCCGCCATCGAGGCGCATGAACTGGGCGACCTGCTCGTCCACGCCTTTCCCGACCGCATCGCCGCCCGGCACCCGCACGATCCGCTGCGCTACCCGCTCGCCAACGGCCGCACCGCCCGGCTGTTCGATGACAGCGCCCTGCGCGGCGAACCGTGGCTGGTGGCCAGCGAGCTGCGCTTCGAGGCGCGCGGCGACGCGCTGCTGCTGCGCGCCGCGCCGGTGGACGAAACCCGCCTGCGCCGCGATTTCCCCGCCCGCTTCGTCGAGCACGAGGGCGCGGTCTGGGATGCGGACAAGCGCGCCCTGGTCGCCCGGCGCGAATCGCGCTTCGACCGCATCGTGCTCGACAGCCGCCCGGCCGGCCGCGTCGATCCGGCGCACGCCGCGCAGGCACTGACCGAAGCGGTGCGCGAACTGGGCGTGGAGGCCTTGCCGTGGACCGAAGGCCTGCGCCAGTGGCAGGCGCGGGTGGTCTCGTTGCGGCAGTGGATGCCGGAGCTGGCGCTGCCGGACGTGTCCGACGCGGTGCTGCGGGCCACGCTGGACGCATGGCTCAGGCCGGCCTTCGCCGGCAAGACCCGGCTCGACGCGCTGTCGGAAGACGAGCTTGGCGAAGCGCTCAGGTCGCCGCTGGAGTGGAGCCTGCGCCAGCAGGTCGAGCGCCATGCGCCGCCGCGGATCGGCGTGCCTTCGGGCATGGAGCGGCGCATCGAGTACGCGCTGGACCATGACGGCGCGCCGCTGCCGCCGGTGCTGGCGGTGAAGCTGCAGGAGCTGTTCGGCCTGGCCGACACCCCGCGCATCGCCGATGGCCGGGTGCCGCTGACCCTGCACCTGCTGTCCCCGGGCGGCAAGCCGCTGCAGGTCACCCGCGACCTGCGCAGCTTCTGGGACCGTACCTATCCGGAGGTGAGGAAGGAGATGAAGGGGCGTTACCCGCGGCATCCGTGGCCCGAAGACCCCTGGAGCGCGGCGGCGACGCATCGGGCCAAGCCGCGGGGGACGTGAAAGGCCGTCGCCCGTGGCGACGGTGATGCGGCCCGGACTTCCATTGCCTGCCTGGCGCGGGCCAAGCCGCGCGGAACGTGAACCGCCGCCCTTTCCCGGGCCCCTGGATGGCCCCCCGCTGCCGGTGCTGACGTATCGTCCACATGCCGTCGCCGACACTGGCGATGTCGCCCACCTCCTCCACGGGGATCTCCATGAGCAAGCTGACCATCATTTCCGACCGCGCCCTCGAACTGGCCGAACAGGCCGGCGCCGGGCTGCGCCATGCGGGCGCGAGCCTGCGCGATGCCGGCGTAGGCGCCGAGCACTGGATCAAGACCGGCGCGGCGCTGGGCGCGGCCAAGGCCGGCTTCAGCGTGGCCCGCGGCACGGTGCGGCGCCATCCTGTGGCGCTGGCCACGGCCGCCGCGGTGGTCGGCGCCGGCGTGCTGGCGTACGTGCTGTACCGCAGGAAGCGCGAGCAGGACCTGCAGCAGCCGATCGACGGCGAATCGCGGCGCCTCCCGCGCGGCGCCGGCACGCGCACCCGCGCCACGCGCACGCGCCGCACCTCCACCACCGCCTGACCCCCCGCGCTGTTGTAGGAGCTCCCTTCAGGGGCGACCCGAGGGCGCATGGATGCGGGCGCGTTCAACCGCGCCGCATCCGGAGGGTGCGCGTTGAAACACGACACCTTCCGGCGGCGTCGGGTCGCCCCTGAAGGGGGCTCCTACAGAAGGCGCTGCCACTGGCCGGGCTGCAGCCAGCCTCCGCGCTCGCCCATCGCCTCGAGCCGGTGGCCACCGATCGCCACCCGCACCAGCCGCAGCGTCGGCAGCCCCACCGCCGCGGTCATGCGCCGTACCTGGCGGTTGCGGCCCTCGCCGATCACCAGTTCCAGCCAGGCATCGGGCACGGTCTTGCGGTAGCGCACCGGTGGATCGCGCGGCCACAACGCCGGCGCCGGATCGAGCCGGCGCGCCTGTGCCGGCCGGGTCGGCCCGTCATTGAGTCGCACGCCCTCGCCTAGGGCCTGCAGCTGCTCCGGCTGCGGATCGCCCTCCACCTGCACCCAGTACGTCTTCGGCTGCCTGTGGCGCGGATCGGTGAGCCGGTGCGCGAACGCGCCGTCGTCGGTGAGCAGCAGCAGCCCTTCGCTGTCGTGGTCCAGGCGCCCGGCCGCGTACACGCCGGGCGGCAGGCCGAAGCCGGCCAGGGTCGGCCGCGGCGGCACGCCGCGGTCGGTGAACTGGCACAGCACCCCATACGGCTTGTTGAAAGCGATCAGCATCCGGATGCGGACAGCGCCTGGATGCTGGCGGCTGCGGCCAGGAGGGTGAGGAAGGTGCGGGGGTGCATCGGGGGCGTGCGGGAAAAGTGCCGAGGGGTTGAAGGCGCGGGGCCACGGGTGCGGCCCACGCGCGCTCACTTTCTACTTCTATTCCCGGCGCGGCTTCACGAACCGCAGCGTCATCCGGTCGCTCTCGCCGATGGCCTGGTACTTCGCGCGGTCGGCCTCCGGGTGGTTGTTGGACGGCGGCAGCGTCCACACCCCGTTCGGGTGGTCCCTGGTGTCGCGCGGGTTGGCGTTGACCTCGCTGCTGCCGGCCAGTTCGAACCCGGCGGCCTTGGCCAGCGCGATCACCTGGTCGGTGCCGACGTAGCCGCTCTTGTCGTCGGCCGGCACGTCGGCCTTGGCGCGGTGCTCGACCACGCCGAGCACGCCGCCCGGCTTGAGCACCTCGAAGAAGCCCTTGAACATGCCTTCGGCCTGGCCCGAACCGCGCCAGTTGTGCACGTTGCGGAAGGTCACCACCATGTCGGCCGAGCCGGGCGCGCCGAACGACGGGGCCTTCGGGTCGTAGCCCACGACGGCCGCCTTGTCGAACTGCGCCGGCGCGTCGCCGAACCTCTTCGCCAGCCCGTCCTTGCCCTTCTGGGCGTACTCGCGCTGGCGGCCGGCCTCGTAGGCGGCCGGGTCGACCACCGCCGCCACGTACTTGCCCTGCGCCTTCAGGTACGGCGCCAGGATTTCGGCATACCAGCCACCGCCGGGGGTGATCTCGACCACGGTCATGTCCGGCTTGATGCCGAAGAAGGCCAGGGTCTGGCCCGGATGCCGGTGGGCGTCGCGCGCGGTGTTGGCCGGGTCGCGCCAGCTGCCGTCGATGGCGGCCTGCAGCGCGGCGTCGGGCGCCGGCAAGGTCGCGGCATCGGCGGGCTTGGTGGCCTGCGCCAGCGGCACGGCGGTGGCCAGGGCCAGGCCCAGCAGGCAGGCGCGGGAGAGCGGGTTGCGGATCATCGCGGGACTCCAGGTGCGGAAGTGGCGCGAGCCTAGCATGTGCCCCGCAAGGCGGATGTCCATGCGCGCGGCAGCGCGGCATGTTTCATGGCGCGCGCGCCGGCCCGGGTATCCTGCGGCCATCGCTGTCCACCACACCGGCCGGAGCCCGACGCATGACCACCACTACCCGCATCGTGCTGGCTTCGCGTCCGAAGGGCGAGCCGACCGCCGACAATTTCCGCCTCGAGCAGGCGCCGTTGCCGTCGCCGGGGCCGGGGCAGGTGTTGCTGCGCAACCTGTACCTGTCGCTGGATCCCTACATGCGCGGGCGCATGAACGCCGGCCGTTCCTACGTGCCGCCGATCGCCATCGGCGAGGTGATGGATGGCGGCACCGTGTCCGAGGTGGTGCAGTCGGCGCATGCGCAGTGGAAGCCGGGCGACCTGGTGCTCGCCCACGGCGGCTGGCAGACCCACGTGGTGGTGGAAGGCGACGCCCTGCGCCGGCGCCTGGACGGTCCGCAGGGCCAGGACGGCGTGCCGCTGACCACCGCACTGGGCGTGTACGGCATGCCCGGCTTCACCGCCTATTCCGGCCTGCGCGAGATCGGCAAGCCCAGGCCGGGCGAGACCCTGGTGGTCGCCGCGGCCGCCGGGCCGGTGGGCGCCACGGTCGGGCAGATCGCGAAGCTGCAGGGCGCGCGCGTGGTCGGCATCGCCGGCGGTGCGCGGAAGGTGGACTGGGTGCGCGACGCGTTGGGCTTCGATGCGGCCCTGGACCATCGCGCGCCGGATTTCGCCGAACAGCTGCGCGCCGCCGCGCCGGACGGCATCGACGTCTACTTCGAGAACGTCGGCGGCAAGGTGTTCGACGCGGTGCTGCCGCTGCTCAACGATTTCGCCCGGGTGCCGGTGTGCGGGATCGCCGCGCACTACAACGCCACCGCCCTGCCCGACGGCCCGGACCGGGTGCCGCTGCTCCTGACCCTGGTGCTGCAGCGGCGGATCACCCTGCGCGGCTTCATCCAGTTCGACTTCATGCCGTTGTACCCGGAGTTCCTGCGCGAGATGGGCGGCTGGCTGCGCGAGGGCCGGATCCGCTACCGCGAGGACTTCATCGACGGGCTGGAGAACGCGCCGCAGGGGTTGATCGGCATGCTGCGCGGCGACAGTTTCGGCAAGCGGGTGGTGCGCATCGCCGAACCGGGATAAAGCAGCGGGGCAAGCCCCGCTCTACGGGGAATGCGCGTCGCCGAGCCGTCGTAGAGCCGGGCTCGCCCGGCTGCTCCCGCATGGCGCCCTACTTTCAGGCCAGCTTCAACGCCTCCGGATACGGCGGCATGTCCGGCCACTCGCCGTCACGCAGCTGCGCCTGCAGCTGCTGCCACCACTGCGGCCGGAACAGCTGGCCGTGCACGGCCTTGAGCGCCGCGGCCAGCGGCGCCGGCAGGCCCATGAACTGGGCGAAGCGCTCGGGAAACACGTCGCCGGGCGCGACGTGGAACCACGGCTCGGCCGCCATCTGCTCCTCGAAGCAGGTCGGCTGCGGCCACTCGCGGAAGTGGCAGTCGGTGACCGGGCGGATCTCGTCGTAGTCGTAGAACACCACCTTGCGGTGGCGCGAGACGCCGAAGTTCTTCAGCAGCATGTCGCCGGGGAAGATGTCGTTGCGGGCCAGGTCGACGATGGCCTGGCCGTAGTCCAGCGCCGCCGCGCGCGCGCCTTCGGCGGTCTGCTCGCGCAGGTACAGGTCGAGCGGCCGCAGCCGGCGCTGCACGTAGCACAGCTGAAGAACGATGTCCTGGCCGTCCTCGGCCAGGCTGGCCGCGCAGCTTTCGCGCAGCTCGGCCAGCAGCGAGGGCTCGAAGCGTTCGCGCGGGAAGCGCAGGTGGCGGAACG
>CAZBDE010000019.1:0-13974 GCA_964490415.1 uncultured Pseudoxanthomonas sp.
ACGTCGGCCTGGGCGTGACCTACGTGGACGAGAACCGCGCCGGCCAGGACTACACCCTGGCTGGTGGCGACCTGACCCTGCAGGCGGGCAAGGGCACCTACCTCAAGGCCGAGTACTCCAGGACCGAATCGTTCAGTACACCGATCTTCTTCTCCGACAACGGCGGCCTGAGCTTCACCCAGCTCAATACGCTGGCCCCGCGCGAAGGCGAAGCCAAGGCGGTGGAGGCGCGTGCCAACTTCAAGGAGCTGGGCTGGACCGAGGAGGACTGGGCGGCCGCGGCCTGGTGGCGCCAGGTGGATGGCGGCTTCTCGATCAGCCGCTACGACCCCGGCGAGGACGTGACCGAGTACGGCGCCGAGGTGCTGGGCTGGTTCACGCCCAACCTCAAGTTCTATTCGCGCTACAGCGAGGCGGAGCGCGGCGCCGATGCACTGACCCAGGCGCAGGGCATGCTGGAGTGGCGGGTCAGCGACGACGGCACCTTCAGCACCGAGCTGCGGCGGGTCCAGGAGGATCGCGCCGGCTTCGACGCCACCGGACTGCTGGGCGCGCTGAAGTACAACCACCGCTTCGGCACCAGTCTCGAGCTCTACGGCCTGGCCCAGGTGACCCTGGACGACGATGGCGGGCGCTACGCGGACAACGACGCCGTCGCGCTCGGCGGCCAGTACCTGTTCGGCGACCTGTCCTCGGTCGGCGGCGAGGTCAGCAGCGGCGACCGCGGCAACGCGGCCACGCTCACCGCCGAGTACCGCATCCAGCCGGACTGGTCGGTCTACGGCAGCTACAGCTGGTCCACCGACACCAGTCCCTACGACTCGCTGTTCAACCCGAACCGGCAGAACGGCTGGACCGTCGGCCAGCGCTGGCGCCTGTCGCAGCAGACCAACCTGTTCAACGAAAGCCAGTACCTGAAGGACCCCGACGGCTCCGAAGGGCTGGCCAACACCTTCGGCATGGACTTCTATCCGGGCGTGGGCTGGAACCTGGGCTTCACCCTGCAGGACGGCGAGCTGACCAACGTGGACGGCGGCAAGGTCGACCGCAGCGCGCTCAGCCTCAACGGCGGTCGCACCTCGGCCGACACCGACTGGCAGAGCAAGCTCGAATACCGTCGCGACCGCGGCGCCGAGGACCGCGACCAGTGGGTGAGCACCCACCGGCTGGTGCACAAGCTCAACGAAAGCTTCCGCATCGCCGCGCGGCTGAACTACGCCGACACCGACGACAACCGCGACCGGCTGGCCGACGCGCGCTTCATCGAGGGCAACGCCGGTTTCGCCTGGCGGCCCTGGGACAGCCTGCGCTGGGAGATGTTCGGCCGTTACACCTATCTCTACGACCTCTCCAGCCTGGGCCAGCAGGGCGGCAACGACTACGACCAGAAGACCCAGGTGCTGTCGTTCGAAGGCGTGTACCGCCACGACCAGCACTGGGAGGTGGCCGGCAAGCTCGCCCGTCGCGAGGGCGAAGTGCGCTACGGGCGCGGCGCCGGCCCGTGGTTCGACTCGGCCACCGACTTCGCCGCGCTGCAGCTGCGCTACGAAGTCGTCTACAAGTGGCATGCGCTGGCCGAGTACCGCTGGCTGGACGTGGAACTGGGAGGCACCCGCCAGGGCTGGCTGGCTGGCCTGGACCGCGACATCGGCAAGAATTTCCGCATCGGCGTGGGCTACAACTTCACCGAGTTCAGCGACGACCTGACCGATTTCGACTACGACCACAAGGGCTGGTTCCTCAACATGGTGGGAACGTACTGATGCCGGCACTGCACGCACGCGATGACCTTCCTGGAACGGTGCCGGACCCGCTCCGCACCGCCATGCGCGCCCGTCGCCGATCCGTGTGGCTGCTGCTGGCGCTGTCGCTGCTGTGGAGCGCGGCGGCCTCGGCACAGGAGGCCGACCTGGCGATCACCAAGAGCGACGGCAGCGACTTCTACCTGCCGGGCAGCGCGGTGGTCTACCAGGTCGTGGTCTCGAACAACGGCCCGGGCGCCGTGGAGGAGGCAACGGTGCACGATCCGTTGCCGGCGGGAATCCTGGTCGGCAACTGGACCTGCACGGCCACCACCGGAGGTTCCTGCGACCAGGGGTTCGGGATGGGCGACATCAACACCGCCGTGGACCTGCCGTCAGGGGGGCAGGCCATCTTCGTCCACACCATCAACGTCCCTGCCTCGTTCAGCGGCCCGCTGGTCAACATCGCGACGGTGTCCCTGCGGGCGGGCAGCATCGATCCGGTGCCGGGCAACAACCTCGCCACCGACACCAACCTGCCGTTCGTCGACCCCACGGTACGACTGGAAAAGCTCAGCCAGGGCGGCACCGGCAGCTTCGACTACGCGCTGACCAACCTGTTTTTCGCCACCGACAGCATCACCACCACCGTCTCCGGCGTGCCGGTCCTCTCGACGCAGGTCGCCACGGTGACCGACATGGCGGTCACCGTGACGGTGACCGAGGCGGCCAATCCTGTCTTCGCCCTCGACAGCGCCAGCTGCCGCGACGACAACGCGGGCATCACCGGCAATCCCCCCGCGTTCGGCTCGCTGGCCGGCAACGTGCTGACCATCGCCCCGGACAACCTGCGGTCCGGCGCCGGGATCGTCTGCACGTTCACCAACCTGCTCAGTGCGGATGTGTCGGTGACCAAGTCGGCGCTGCCCACCGCCGTACGGACCGGCGCGGTGGTCGGCTACACGTTGACCGTCGCCAATGCCGGTCCGGCGGATGTCGATGGCGTGGTCCTGGCCGACACGCCGGGCGCCGGGCTGGACTGCATGACCCCGAGCACGACCGCGACCTGCACCGCCAGCGGCGGCGCCACCTGTCCGGCCTCGATCGCGGTGGCCGATCTCACCGGCGCGGGCGTGGCCATCCCCGGCCTGCCTTCCGCCGGCCAGGTGCAGGTGACGCTGCAGTGCACGGTGACCGCAAGCGGGCAATGAGACAGGCGGCGCCCGCGACGGGACCTTGGGGGCAACATGCCCCTTGGACCGTGTTGCTGTTGCTTTCGATGACGTATGCGCCCTCCAGGCCTTTGGCAAGCGGAGATCGATGATGGGAAGCCGGACTGCCGCCGTATTGCTCGCGCTCGCCGTGGCGGCCCTTGCGCCGGCATCGATCGCGGCCAGTTCCGCCCAGGTCGCGGCCAGTGCGCCCTCGGACGTGCCCGCAGTGCCCTATGACGCCGAATCCTCGTACCGCCTGCTGGTCCCGTCCGTGGCGAGCGGCGGCAGGTTCGCGGTGATCGAACTGGACGAGGGACCCGGCTACCGCACGCCCTGGCACCGCCACGACGCGATGGAGGAGCGCTACTACGTCGTCGACGGTACCCTGACCGTGCAGGACGCCAGCGGAACCCGCGACTATCCCGCCGGCTCCTACATCACCATTCCGCCGGGCGCGGTGCATGCGCAGGGCAACCGCACCGGGCAGCCGGTGAAACTGCTGCTCACCATCACGCCCGGCGGCTTCGAGCAGTTCTTCGTCGACCGTGCCGCGCTGTACACCACGACCCGGCGCGGCGACCCGGACTTCCAGGAAAAGATGATCGCGCTGGCCGGCCGGCATGCGCAGTGGCTGCAGCCGGCCGATCCGCCACCCGGTGCGCAGGCGCTCCCGGTGGCCACGCCACCGATCGGCAGCGATCGCGACGCGCAAGGCTGCATCGCGTCGGCCGGTTACCGCTGGTGCGAGCGCACCGGGCGTTGCGAGCGGCCCTTCGAACTGGCGCGGGCGCAGGGGTTCGAGAACACCGGCGAAGCCTACGAGCGGCATTGCCGGGTGCCGCCACCGGGCTGAGCCAGCCGGCCCGGACGCGAGCCGGGCGCCTGGTTCAGAGCACGCCCGGCAGAGGTTGCCCCAGCGCGGCCGCTTCGGCGGCGCAATCGCGGTCCGGCGCGAATCCCTGCGAACGCGCGGCGGCCAGTTCGGCGGTGGCGGCTGCGACATCGGCGCGGAATGCCGGATCGGACTGCAGCCGCGCGACCGTGCCCGAGCCCATGAACCGCCCCTGCAGGATGTCGCTCTGCCAGTGCACGTTGCACACCAGCCGGCTCTCGCCGAAGCTGCGGCCGCGCGCGAGCAGCGCGTCGGTGCGCTCCGGCGCGGCCTGGGCCAGGACCAGCGCCCAGGTCCAGCCGATCGCGGCGTGGCCGGAGGGATACGAATGGTTGCGGGCCAGGTCGGCCTCGTCCTCCGGCGTGCAGGTGGGCTCGCCGGTTTCGACGAACGGCCGGGTGCGCCGGTAGCGTTCCTTGGCCGAGCGCGTGGACCGCGACGCGTCCACCAGGGTGCGGCGCAGCAGCCGGTAGGTGGCCGGCGTGCGCTGCGCGTCGATGCCGGTGCCCAGCGCGCAGGCGAAGGTGCCGGCGGCGAACGGGAAGTCCAGCTCGGCGTCGTGGCGCGCCTGCTCGAAGCGCGGAGTGCCGCGCAGCGCCAGCGCCGCGCGCATCACCGCATGGTCCTGGGCCAGCGCCGCACTGCCGGCGGCCGGTGGCGCCGGAACCAGGGCCGCGCTGTCCGGGATCGCATCCGGCGACAGGTAGCCGGCCGGAACTCCCGGCCGGATTTCGGGTACCGGTGTCGCCGCCTGGGTCGGCACGACATCCGCGCGTGGCGCCGGCGTGCCCGTGCAGGACGCCAGCAGCGCCGACGCTATCGCGATGGCTGCGGCCAGCCTGGCATGACGTGGTTGCACGCTTGCGTGCGGCTCACCGTGGCGGTTCGCGTGAGGTGGAAGGTTCATGGCTTCGTTGTCCGTACATGAGTGGCCGCGGCCGGCGCGTCGAGCCCGGTGCGCAGCATGTCTAGCAGTTCGTCGCCGGCGTCGTGCCGGTGTTCCCAGTACATGATGCCGCCGAGCCCGCGTTCGCGCACGAACGCGGCCTTGGCCGCCAGCGATTGCGGGTCGTCGTAGGTGACGAAGCGGCGGACTTCCGGGTTCCACAGGTACGGCGCCTGCGCTTCGGCATCCCAGTGGCGCACATAGCCGTCGCGTCCGTCCAGGTCGCGCAGTTTCGACCAGGGCAGCGATTCGAGCTGGCGCGCATAGCGCTGGTGCACGCCATCGTGCGCCGGCTCCACGCCTTCGAATTCGCGGCCGTAGAAGGCCACGCCGACGTTGAGCTTGCGCGGCGGCACGCCGGCGGCCAGAAACTCGTCCACCGCCCGCACCGTGGTGCGCGCATCGGCCGGCGCCAGCCGCGAGCGGTCCAGCGCGGTGTGGTGGCTGGTGCTGCCGTCGCCGTGGAAGTCGTAGGTCATCAGGTTGATCCAGTCCAGCAGCGGGGTGATCCGCGCCAGGTCCAGGCCGCGCGCGGCCTCGCCGTCGGCGGCGGCGATGGTCAGCAGGTAGTGGCGCTCCTGTTCGAGGCCCAGTGCATCGAGGCGCGCGCGCACCGCTTCCAGCATCAGGCTGAAGTTGTCGCGGTCCTCGGGGCGGTGGCTGATGCCCGGGCCGGGCAGGGTCGGGTATTCCCAGTCGATGTCGATGCCGTCGAGATCGTGCTCGTGGACCAGCCGGACGATGCTGTCGGCGAAGCGTGTGCGCGCTTCGGCGGTGAGCGCGGCTTCGGAAAAATGGTCCGCGCCCCAGCCACCGACCGAGGCCAGCACCTGCAGGCGCGGATTGTCGCCGCGCAGGGCGGTCAGGCCGGCCAGCGAACGCGCCGCGGTGTCGCGCGGCAGGTAGACGCTGCCCTGCGGATCGACCAGGGCGAAGGCGAAGTTGATCGCGTCCAGCTTGGGCGCGCTGATCGGCGGCAGCTGCGGGCCATCCATCACGTAGCCGATCACTTTCAGCCGGGCCGGTGCGTCGGTGTCCGCGGCGATTGCCGCGGTCGCGCAGGCCAGCGCAAGCGACAGCATGGCGAGGAGACGGCGCAGCAGGGAGGCGCGCGGGTCGGGCAGGCGGTGGCGGAAGGCCATGGGGTTCCCGTGGTGGCAGGAGGAGCAGCCACTATAGGAGCGCAGCGGGCACGGTCACGGCGCGCAACGGGCGGACGCGCGATGTTGTCCCTGGCTGGCGGCGCGGTTGTCGTCGCGAGTCCCGCTGCTGTCCGCCCCGGTGCTTCCGTGCGGACCCGGTGCGGGTTCTGCGGGACATCTTCATTCCGCGCACGACCACGCGCTGTCTCTCGCCGGTGTCGCTCCGGTCGCATGCACGGCCAGCCGCGGAGCGTGTCGGGTCGAAACCACCGGGCATGCGGCAACGCGCTATTCGGGCGGCGCCTGCTCGCCCGGACGCCGCAGGCGCACCACCACGCCACGCACCTCGCCCTCGGGCGTGCGCCGCCACAGCACCGGCACTTCGCGCGGCGGCGGCGGCTCCAGTTCGTCCGCATCGTCCGAAGCCTCGCCCGCTTGCTCTTCCTCGCGCTCCCAGCTGTAGCGCTGGCGCGGCGCGATCGGATCGAGGCGGCGGAACAGCACGCCAGACAGCACGCCGGCCAGCGCGCCGCCCAGGTGCGACTGCCAGGAGATGCCGTCGCCGTGCGGCAGCACGGTCAGCACCGAGCCGCCGTAGAAAAACATCGCGATCATGCCCGCGGCGATCGAGGCGCGGTCGCGGCGCAGCAGGCCCAGCGTGGTCACCAGGAACATCAGGCCGTGGGTCACGCCGCTGGCGCCGAGGTGGCGGCTGCCGGCTTCGCCCAGCAGCCAGGCACCCAGGCCCGAGCCCAGCCACAGCAGCGGCAGCGTGCGCAGGGTGGCGCGTGGATACACGGCGCCGGCCAGGGTGCCCAGGATCAGCAGCGCGCTGGCGTTGGCGGCCAGGTGCGCGGCCGAGCCGTGCAGCAGCGGCGCGGTCAGCAGACCGAGCAGGCCGGCGAGCTCGCGCGGGGAGACGGCCATGGCCGCCACCGGCAGGCGCGGTTGCAGCACGAAGATCGCCAGCAGCAGGCCGATGAAGCCCAGGCTCAGGTTGAACGCCAGCAGCAGGCGGCGGCGGTCGCGTTCGGCGCCGGTCATCGGGGTGTCGGGTTCGCGGGGCATGTCCCTTCCTTGGCGTGAACCCAATGCATTGCGGCGGCGGCGGTGCGGATCAAGGTATCCGGGCAAAAAAACGGGCGCGGTTCGCACCGCGCCCAATCACGCTCACCCTGCTGGGAGAGAGACAGGAGAGAGAGCTTTCCTACTTCACTTCACCTCGAACTCCTTCGACTGGACGACCGATCCGTCGAGGGAGATTTCGACCTTGTAGCGGCCGGCCGGGAAGCCGTCCGGCTTGCTGATCTGGAACGCGGTGACGCCGTCGCCGGTGAGGTTCAGGTCGCGGCTGTCCTCATGCACGGTCTGGCCGTCCTGGAAGGTCCACGTCGCGGACAGCCTGCCGGGCACGGTGGCGGCGGCATCGCTGGTGCGGGTGGTCACCGCGGCGTAGATGGTGTCCTGCGGCGCGAAGGTGGTGGCCGGGGCGGCGACGCGGTTGTCGGCGCCGACGCTGTTGCCCAGGTCCAGCGCGGTCACGCTGGCGGTGGCCGCGGCCGGCGCGGCGATCGGTTCCGGCGCGGTCACCGGCGGGGCCGGCACGGGCGCGGGTTCGGGTTTCTTGCACGCGGAGAGGACGAGCGCGGTGGCCAGCGCGGCCGAGAGCGGATACAGCAGGCGGGTGCGGCTCATGTGGGCGTCCTTGTGGAAAGGGTTCGGAATCGGGAGGAGGTCGGAGCGGGCGTCATTCCGCGGCCGGTGGCGGATCCTGCTCGGCGGCCGGGATCCTGAGCACCTGGCCGGGCTTGATCCGGTCCGGATCGTCGAGCTGGTCGCGGTTGGCCTCGAAGATCTTCGGCCATGCGCTGGCCTTGCCGTAGAACTGCCTGGCGATCTTCGACAGGGTGTCGCCCTTCTCGACGGTATAGCTCTGTTCCGGCGGGTTGACGATCTCCTCGGTGGAGGTCACGCCGCCCTGCACGTTGGAGAAATCCGGGCGCTCGGCCTCGGTGCTGCGGACGCCACCCTGGACATTGGAGAAGTCAGGCTTGTTTCCGGTGCTCATGCACATGGCCCGCTCGTTGAAGACGCAGCCACCGTCTCACGACGCCTGTTAATAAAGCATCTGGGACTCGTGAAACGTTTATTGGATCGTGCGCTGTACGGCGCTTACTGGCGCGGGTCACGCAGCGCCGGCGGTGCGGACAGGCCCGGCGTGCCGCGCCAGGGATTGATGTCCAGGCCGCCGCGGCGGGTGTAGCGCGCTTCCACCGACAGGCTCTGCGGCGTGCAGTGCCGCAGCACGTCGAGGAAGATGCGCTCCACGCACTGCTCGTGGAACTCGGCGTGGTCGCGGAAGCTGACCAGGTAGCGCAGCAGCCCCGTGCGCTCGATCCGCGGGCCGCGGTAGCGCAGGTGCACGCTGGCCCAGTCCGGCTGGCCGGTGACCGGGCAATTGGACTTGAGCAGGTCCGAGCACAGGTGTTCTTCGACGATCGAATCGGCATCGGCGCGCAGGTGCGCGGTGTCGGGCGGGCCGTACGCGTCGAAGTCGGCCTCGATCGCGTCCAGCGATTCGCCGTCGCCGCCGTCCGCGGCGGCCATCGGCGGCAACCCGAAGGCCAGCGCCACCGGCGCCCCGGCGCAGCGCGACAGGTCCGCCTCGATGCAGGCGCGCAGCGCGGCCGCGTCGGCGAAGCGCGCGGCGTTGAGCGAGTTGAGGTAGAGCTTGAGCGACTTGGATTCGACCAGGTTCGGCGACGTCGCCGGTACCTGCAGCGTGGCGGTGGCGGCGTGCGGCTTGCCGCGCCCGTCCAGCCAGCCCAGTTCGTAGGCGTGCCAGCGGTCGTGGCCGGCGAAGGGCAACGGTACGCCGGGGGCCAGGCCCAGCTCGGCACGGGCGCCGGCGCGCGGGATCGGGAACAGCAGGGCCGGGTCGTAGCCGACCGGGTAGGCGACCTCGCGGCCGAGGCTGGAGTCGTGCGCAGTACTCATGCCGCCATTCTAGGCGCCCGTTCCCCCACCCCGCCCCACGCCGCGCTTTTTGTAGGAGCTCCCTTCAGGGGCGACCCGAGGACGCCTGGTCACAGCCACGTTCAACGCATCGGTCCCCGAGGCTTCGCGCGGTGCGAAGCGGCGCCTTCCAACGGCCTCGGGTCGCCCCTGAAGGGAGCTCCTACAAAAAGCCAAAAAAAGCGATGCGGCGATGGCCTTCAGCGCGGCGCCAGCGCGACCAGGGCGATGGCCGCCACCGCCAGCACGATGGCGGCGCGGTTCAGCAGCGAGGTCTTCTCGCCGAACGCCAGCACGCCCACCGCGGTGCCGAGCAGGACCACGCCGATGTTCATCGTCGCGAACACCACCGCCGGGCTGTCCGGCAGGGCCTGGTGCGCGCGCACGTAGAACACGATGTTGCCGAAG
This sequence comes from uncultured Pseudoxanthomonas sp., assembly GCA_964490415.1. GTDB lineage: Bacteria > Pseudomonadota > Gammaproteobacteria > Xanthomonadales > Xanthomonadaceae > Pseudoxanthomonas. The sequence continues at coordinate 9,360 of CAZBDE010000019.1, forward strand.
TTGAGCAGGCCCAGCAGCAGGCCGGCGCCGATATGGCGCAGCCCCGGCCGCACCCCGTGGCGCACCCGGCGCCAGCCCTGCCAGGCCAGCATGCCGAGGAAGGCCAGCACGAACGCGACCATCAGCGCCGCGCTGGCCGGCGTGCCGGCCATGGCCAGGCGCTTGAGCATGACGTCGACCACGGCGAAGCCGGCCCACACCGCCAGCAGCAGGAGCCAGCCGCGGCGGTCGGGCGCGGCGCGCGGGTCGGGCCGGGCGAGGATGCCGGCCACCGCGCACAGGCCCAGCGCCAGCCCGGCCAGCTTCATCGCCCCGGCCTGTTCGCCGAACAGGAGGAAGGCCGCGCCCAGCGACAGCAGCAGCGACAGGCGCTGGGCCACGTCGGTGCGGACGATGCCGGCCTGGCGCACGCAGGCGGCCAGGACCAGGAACAGGGTGGGCAGCACGATGGCCAGGGCCAGCAGTTCCGGCCACGGCGCATCGGCCTGGCGCAGCGCGGCCGGCGGCGGCCGCAGCAGCCACGCGGCGAGCAGCGCCGCGGCCAGGTAGTTCCAGGTGACCATCTGCGCCACGTCCCAGCCGCGCCGCGGCGCCAGCTTCAGCAACACCGCCACCAGCACGCTGCAACCCATGCTCAGCAAAATGAAATGCATGCACCAACCCCGCCCGAAAGCGCCATTGTAGGAGCCCCCTTCAGGGGCGACCCGACGCCCCACCAAACCCGGCATCGAACGCGACTTCACCAAAGCCCCCCCACCCATCCTCCGAACAGGCCCCCATCGCACAGGCGCAACGCGTTCCCCCGCCGCTCCCCAACGGCCCGCAAACGCCCGCCTGTATCATGTAGCCATGCCACACCCCGCATTCCCCGCCGAACCAACCACGCTCCTCCTCGACGGCCCTGCCGGCGCGCTGGAGGTCGCGGTCGACTTCCCCGAGCCGGCCGATGCCCGCCCGCTGCTGGCCGTGGTCTGCCACCCGCTGCCCACCGAGGGCGGCACCATGCACAACAAGGTGGTGACCATGGTCGCGCGCGCGCTGCGCGACCTGGGCGCGACCACCGTGCGCTTCAACTTCCGCGGCACCGGCGGCTCGGCCGGCGCCTTCGACCACGGCCAGGGCGAGCGCGAGGACCTGCGCACGGTGGTGGACTGGGCGCGCGCTGCGCGGCCGGGCGATGCGCTGTGGCTGGCCGGCTTCAGCTTCGGTGCGTTCGTGAGCCTGTCGGCGGCGGCGCAGCTGCAGCCGGACGCGATCATCTCGATCGCCCCGCCGGTGGCTGGGCGCGGCTGGGATTTCGACCGGATCGAGATTCCCGAAGTGCCATGGCTGGTGGTGCAGGGCGACGCCGACGAGATCGTCGACCCGCAGTCGGTCTACGACTGGATCGACACCCTGCCGCGCAAGCCGCAACTGGTGCGCATGTACGACACCAGCCATTTCTTCCACCGCAAGCTGATCGACCTGCGCGGCGCGATCCAGCACGAAGTGAAGGCGTGGCTGCCGCCGGCATGAGCGAGGCGTCCGCGGCGCGCGCGCCGTCGCAGGCCTATGCCGACGGCGCCACCGCCGGCCGCTGGCGCGATGACCCGGCGCAGCACCCGGCGCTGCGCGAACTGGACCGGATCCAGCGCGAACTGCTGGCCGCCACCCCGACCGGCCTGCTCGCGCGGCTCGGCCTGGGCAAGCGCCCGTTGCCGGTGCGTGGCCTGTACCTGTGGGGCGGCGTGGGCCGCGGCAAGACCTTCCTGGTCGACCTGTTCTACGACGCCCTGCCGCTCGCGCAGAAGCGGCGCACCCATTTCCACCGTTTCATGCGCGAAGTGCACGAACAGCTGCGTCTGCATGCCGGCCAGTCCGACCCGCTGGCCACCATCGCCCGCGAATGGCGCGCCCACCTGCGCGTGCTGGTGCTGGACGAGTTCTTCGTCACCGACATCGGCGACGCGATGCTGCTCGCGCGCCTGCTCGAACGCATGTTCGCCGAAGGCATCGTGCTGGTGACCACCTCCAACGTCGCGCCGCCCGACCTCTACAGGGACGGCCTGCAGCGCGAGCGCTTCCTGCCGGCGATCGACCTGATCCGGCACCACTGCGAGGAGCTGGCCGCCGACGGCCGCGAGGACTACCGCCTGCGTGCGCTGACCCGTTCGCCGGTGTACCGCGCGCCGCTGGACGAAGGCAGCGAAGCCTGGCTGGCCGAACGCTGGCAGGCGCTGGCCTCCGGCGCCGCCGCGCGCACCGGCAGCATCCGGATCGAGGGCCGCCGCATCGGCGTGCGCGGGCGCGGCCACGGTGCGGCGTGGTTCGACTTCGCCGAACTGTGCGAGGGGCCGCGCTCCACCGACGACTACATCGAGATCGCGCGCGAGTTCCAGATCGTGCTGCTCGGTGGCATCCCGCGCTTCGACGCCGGCAACGAGGACGCCGCGCGCCGCTTCGTCAACCTGGTCGACGAGTTCTACGACCGCCAGGTGACCCTGGTCTGCACCGCCGCCGCGCCGCCGGTGGCGCTGTACCAGGGCACGCGCCTGGCCGGCGCCTTCGAACGCACCGCCTCGCGCCTGATCGAGATGCAGAGCGCGGAATACCTGGCGCGCACGCACCGCGGTTGAGCGCGGCGCCCCACCGAAGGTCGCATGGCCGGAAGGCGGTACCTGCCCAGGGATCGCTCCGTCGCCACCGGCACGCCAGGGGTTTCCATCCGCATGCGAATGACAGGGACTGGCGCTTCATTCCGGTGCCGTGCGCGACCTGCGGCCGCCGGATCACGGCAGCCAGGTCAGCCAGCCGACGATCACCGGATGGCGCGCGCGGACCGCGGCGATGAGCAGATCAAGCGCCAGCACCGCGATCAGGGCGGTACCCAGCCACATCGGGCCGTCGCTGGCAACGGCCGCCAGGTAGAGCGCGCAGGCACCGAAGACCAGGCCGAGCACCAGCACCAGTACGCGGCCGGAAGGCGGGAGCGGGGTGGAGCGGTCGAAGCGCATGGGCGGGTCCTCGGGTGCGTGGCAGGGCGGGAGCGGTGTCGTGCCGCCACGACTTCAGCGATGGAATTCAAGCATCTCCAGATCGAACGGCCCGGCCTCGGCGCGGACCACCAGGGTGTTGCGTCCCTGTCGCAACGGCACGCCGGTGAAGTCCGTGCCCGCGTCGCCGGTCGCCTGTGCCGGGACCGGCTCGCCATTGAACAGCAGCGAGACGCGCCCCGGGCCGCGCGTATGCAGCCGCAGGCCGAAGCTACCGGCACGGGCGGCATCGAAGGTGTACTTCAGCCATTCGCCCGCGTCCAGGCCGCTCACGTGGAAGCTGCCATCGGCGCCGCGGCCCAGGTCCACCCCGTCGTTGCGGTAGGCCATCGCCGGGTTCCAGACCACGCGTTCGCCGCCCTCGGACACGTGGTGGTTGGCGGGGGTGCGGTCGCGGTAGGCGATCCCGTCGCGGCCCATGTCGAAGTCGACCGCGGCGATGCGGCCGCCGTCGGCGCCGATGGTGTGTTCGCGGAAGGGCACGGACTGGTCCGAATGCGGCGCGCGGAACAGGGCATCGACCACGTCGGGATGGAAGCGGTTGTGCTCGTGGCGTACGTCGCGGCGGGCCAGCGTCATCAACCCGGCTTCGGCGTCCTCGCGCGAAGGCCGTGGACCCTTTCCGTTCCAGTACGCCAGCACCTTGCGGTAGCCGTCGTTGGCCACGATCTGCAGCGGGTTGTTGTAGCGCAGCTTCTTCAGCGGCCACCAGGCCCAGCCGATGCCCTCGCCCTCGGCCAGGGCCACGGTGCGGGCGAACCAGTCGTTGGAGTTCTCGCCGGTCTCGCCCAGCCACAGCGGCATGCCGTGCTTCTCGCGCAGTTCCAGCATGCCGGCGATGCTCTCGCGGTCGGTGTGGTTCCAGTACTTGTGGAAGCTGATGACCAGGTTGTCGTCCCAGGGGCCGTCGTCGAGCACGCCGCGGTAGTTGTTGCCCCAGCAGTTGCCCTCGATCACGATCATGTGGCGCTTGTCGACTTCGCGGATCGCGGCGGTGGTGCGCACCAGCAGCTCGCGCAGCGGGCCGTTGCCCTCCTCCTTGCAGCCGTTGCGGTCGGCCGGGTCGGCAAAGCCCCAGTTGGGCTCGTTGATCAGGTCGTAGGCGGCGATGTACGGCTCGTCCTTGTAGCGCTCGGCCAGCCGCTTCCACAGCGCGACCATCTTGTCCTGCTGGCGCGGGTCGTCCCACAGCGACGGCGCGTCCGGATCGCGGTCGGCGATGTTGAGGTCGTTGCCCTGGCCGCCGGGCGCGGCGTGCAGGTCCAGCACCAGGTACAGGTCGTTGGCCTTGGCCCAGGCCAGCAGATCGTCGGTGCGGCGGAAGCCCTCTTCCAGCCAGGTCTGCTGCCCGGGGACCGGTTCCTGTTCCACCGGCAGGGTGTACAGCGCGTAGTGCATCGGCAGGCGGACCGAATTGAAGCCCCAGCGCGCCATCGCGTCGATGTCGGCGCGGGTGGTGTGGTTGTCGCGCCAGGCCTGGTAGAAGGCGTCGGCCTGCGCCGGTCCGATCAGGTCGGCGATGCGTGCATGGATGCTGCGCTGGGTGCCGGTGCCTTCGATGTCGAGCATGTAGCCTTCCTGCA
>CAZBDE010000019.1:14074-23035 GCA_964490415.1 uncultured Pseudoxanthomonas sp.
TGGATGCTGCGCTGGGTGCCGGTGCCTTCGATGTCGAGCATGTAGCCTTCCTGCAGCATCCAGCCGCCCAGGCCCATGCCGCGCAGGATCACCGGCTTGCCGCTCTCGTCGACGATGTGCGGGCCTTCGGCGCGCAGGAAATCCTTGGCGGCTGCCGGTGCCGGCAGGGACAGGCCGGCACCGGCCAGCACGATCGCGGCCAGCAGGGTGGCGGTGGTGCGCATGGACTCTCCTCCGTTTCCGGGCGGAGGATAGCAGCGGGCCCGTCGCTGGCCGGCGGTGTGGTGCGAGCTGCCCTGCCTTACCCGTAGTGCGGGCTTCAGCCGGCGACGCGGGCGCCGGCCATCGACCACACGCTGTCGCCATGCCCATGCCGCATGCGCCTGCGGGTATGCCCGGCCAGCAGCAGGAACACCGGCACCGCCACGAGTGCGGTGAGGTCGACCGCCAGTCCGCCGGCATGGTTCCAGCTGCCGCCGACGCCCCAGACACCGGCCAGGCTCGACAGCGGGATGGCAAGGGTCAGCAGTGCGCATGCCCACAGCAGCTCGACCGCACCACGCGCCGCGCCGCGCAGGAACGCCCAGCCGATCGCGGCCACGAACACCGCGTAGTAGATGCCGGTGTGCCAGGTCTGCAGGTCGTCGACCCGCGCCGGCAGCCACTTGGCCGCGGCGACCGTCGCCGAGATGCCCGCCACGCAGCCCAGGCTCACGCCCACGGTCAGGCAGCCCAGTGCCCAGGCCGAACGCTTCTGCACCACGGTCTCCGGACCCTTCTGCCGACGCCGCCGCGATTCCACCCACAGCAGGTTGCCGGTGTAGAACAGCGCCGCGCCGGCCAGGCCCATCAGCAGGTACAGCCAGCGCACCGGATTTCCGCCGAAGCTGCCGAAATGCAGCATGAAGAAGCTGTTCACCGCTGCGTCCCAGCGACCCATGTGGCCGGGCAGGTCGTGCGGATCGACCACGCCGGTGTACGGATCCAGGTGGGTGGTGGCGTAGGTGCGCGCGCGGGTGCCGCGGGTCACGTCCAGGCCGGTCACGCTGGCCTCCAGGCGGCCGTCCTCCTCGCGGAAGCCGAAGCCGTGGACTTCGAATCCGGGCAGTTGCAGCTCGACCCGGCGCAGCAGCTCGGCGGCCGGCAGCCGCGTGGCCCCGGGCGGCGGCTCGGCGTGTTCCTCCCCGCCCCACTGGATGCCGTGCGGGTACACGACCTTGTCCTGCGCGTCGTAGAACGGGTCGTGGAAGGCGAACACCACGCTGGTCAGCGCGATGACGAGGTGGAACGGCAGGCTGAAGATGCCCAGCGCGTTGTGCGCGTCCAGCCACATGCGCTTCACGTTCCTGCCGATGCGCAGCGCGAACACGTCCTTGGCCAGCGTCGGCAGCAGCACGATCAGGCCGGAAACCAGCGCGACCGCGTAGGCCAGCGCCACGGCGCCCATGAGCGGCCGCGCCACGGCATCGGGAAACGGCAGGCCGACCAGCTGGTGCAGGGTGTCCACCAGTTGCGCCACCGGGGTCTTGCGCGTCGGTTCCACCTGCAGGCTGCCGTCGGCGGCGAAGCTGGCGCCGAACTCCCGGAACTCGCGCCGGCGCGCGCCGCGCTCCTGCCAGTACACGCGTGCCGGCTGGTCGGCGGTGGGTTTGACCGAGACGACGAAGCGCGATGCGGCCTGCGGATGCGCGGCCAGCACCGCCTCCACCAGCCGGTCGGCCTGCTCCAGCGGTGGCGCCGCGGCCAGCGCGGAAGGCGGCGTGGCCCAGCGTTCCAGCGGCTTCTCGAACATGGTGATCGCGCCGGCGTAGAACGCGACGAACAGCATCAGCCCGCAGACGATGCCGATCCAGATGTGCACGTCCTTGTACACCTTGACGATGTCGCTGCCGATCTTCACTGGGTCGCTCCCGGGGTCATCGCCACGCGCACGGCCCACAGCAGGCCGAACGCGACCGCGTTCGCTCCACCCAGCCACAGCCAGGCGCGCAGGCTGTCGCGGAACAGGTACACGAACGACACCGCGCCGGCCCACAACGGCGCGACCAGCCACATGTTGAACTGGATCTTTCCGGAGCCGCCGTCGATGCCGTCGGGTCCGAGCCAGGCGAACAGCCCCGACAGCGCCAGCGCCAGGCCGAAACCCAGCACCACGCCGGCACAGGTCTTGCCGAACCAGTGGCGGCTGTCCAGCCGCGCGCGCCGGCGGCTCATGCGGGTTTTTCCGTGCGCGCCCGCGCCCGCCACGCACCGAGGAACGGCGCCAGCGACAGCACCAGGGTCAGCAGCACGGTCCACGCCGACACCGCTTCCACCGGCGGCAGGGCGCGCAGGACGAGGACCAGCGAGGCGATTGCGCACAGCGTGCCGGGCCACCATCCGTGCCGCGCCGGCCAGCGGCCGCGCGCGCGCAGTTGCTGCTGCGGCGAGGCGACGTAGAGCAGCATCGCACCGGCGGTGCAGAGCACGGCGGCGGGCGCCAGCAGCCAGGGGTTCATGCGGGGCGCTCCGGCAGCGGCAGCGGCGGCGGAGCGACGGGTGTCGGGGTGATCGTGGGCATCGGCGGCTCCTGGCGTGCGGCGCGGGGTCCGGGTCAAGGGGCGGGCGCGTCGGCGGCCAGCGCTTCGAGCAGCAGCGGCAGCGACGCACCCAGGGTCTGGCCATGCGAAAGGCCGGGCATCGGGGCGAAGGCGACGGGCAGCCCGGCCGCGCGCAGCCGTTCGGCCATGCGCGCGGCGGCCTCCGGCGGCACGCTGCCGCGCGCATCGCGCATCGCGGCCACCGCCGCCGGGTCGCGCCCGGGCGGTGGCGCGCGCGCATCGTCCACCTGCGCGCTCTCGCCGACCCACAACCACAGCCGCGGCGGCGGCGTGGGCCAGGCGACGACGGCGGCCTCTTCGCGCAGCAGGTGGCCACCGCCCCACCACAGCGACGGATCAGCGGTGGCATAGGCCGCGAACGCACCGGGCCGGGTGAACAGCGCGTGCAGCACCAGCACGCCGCCGTAGGAATGGCCCCACAGCGCGCGGTGTGCCGGGTCGACCGGGGCCATCGCCTCCACGCGTGGTGCGACTTCGTGTTCGAGCAGGTCGAGGAAGGCGTCGGCGCCGCCATTGCGGCGGCCACCGATCGCGTCGAGCTGCGCCCCGTCGTCGCCGGCGCGGCGCGGGGTGTAGTCGAAGGCGCGGCTGTCGGCGTCGATGCGCAGGTCGTTGTCGTAGCCGACGAAGGCGAGGACCGGCGGCCGCGGCGACGTCGACAGGGCTTCCAGCCGTGCCGCCGGGATCTCCATCAGCGCAGCGTTGCCGTCGAGCAGGTACGCCACGGGGAAACCGCCGGCCGGCGCCGGCACGGTCGGCACCGCCACCTGCACGCGGTAGCGGCGCAGACCGTCGGCCGAGTCCAGAAGGAACCGTTCGAAGCGATAGCCCGGCGCACCGGTGTCGGCGACGGTGGCGCCGGTGCGCCGCGACAGGTCCGGCTGCGCCGCGGCCGGCGCGGCCATGACGGCCGCGCCGAGCAGCAGCAGGGCCGCCAGCGGCCTCACCAGCCGAACCGCGCGGTGGCCGTCACCGTGCGCCCGGTGCCGTAGAAGCACGAGGACACGCCGCTGCAGGTCGAGACGAAGACCTTGTCCGACAGGTTGCCGACGTTGATCGCGAACTGCGCGGACACGCCGGAGAAGGTGCCGGCGTCGTAGCGCAGTGCGGCGTCGAACAGGGTGTACGACGGGATCCGGTACAGGTTGGCGCTGTCGCCGTAGCTCTGGCCGTTGTAGCGCACGCCGCCGGCGATGCCCAGGCCGCTCAGCGCGCCACCCTGGAGCGTGTAGTCCGCCCACAGCGAGACGGTCCACTCCGGCACCATCGCCAGTTCCTTGCCCTGCACGCCGGCGTTGCCGCGGGTGACTTCCGAATCCATCCGCGAGGCCGCGCCGATCACGCTGAAACCGTCCAGTGGGGTGATGCGGCCTTCCAGTTCGACGCCGCGCACCCGGCCTTCGCCGGCCTGGACCTGGCACCGGCTGGCGCTGGTGGTGCCGCAGGTGTTGTGGGTCGGGTCCGGGTCGTCGACCAGGATGTTCTGCTGGCGCAGGTCATACGCCGACAGCGTGACCAGGCCGTCGAACGCGGCGGGCTGGTACTTCACGCCGGCCTCCCACTGCTTGCCGGTGATCGGGTCGAACGGGGTCAGGTCGTAGCTCAAGTTGGTGTTCGAGCCGGCCGGCTGGAACGACTCGGCGTAGCTCAGGTACGGGTTGAAGCCGCTGTCGAAGACGTAGAGGACGCCGGCGTTGCCGCTGAAGGCCTCGTTCTCGACCCGGGTCGGCACCCGCGCGCCGTACACGCCGGTCACCGCGTTGTAGGCCTGGGTGAAGGTGTCGTCGTCGGTCCAGTCGTAGCGGCCGCCCAGGGTGAAGCGCCACTTGTCCAGCGCGACCTGGTCCTGCAGGTAGGCGCCGGTCTGCTCGTTGACCCCGCCGAAGTAGGTGATGGAGGTGGTGACCGGCACGTAGCCGCCATGGACCGGGTTGAAGATGTCGATCGGGGCCGGGTTGACCATGGCGCCGCGCGCACCGTCCCAGTCCGCCTTCTGCCAGTCCACGCCGAACAGCAGGGTGTGCTCGGCCGCGCCGGTGGCGAACCTGCCGGTCAGGCGGGAATCCACGGTCTTGCCCGCGGAATCGCCCTCGCCCCAGGTGCCGCGGCGGTTCTGGGTGCGGCCGTCGGCGTTGAGCGCGCCGTTGGTGACGACGGTCTGGAACAGCGATTCGACGCGGGTGTAGCGCGCGCTCTGGGCGAAGGTCCAGTTCTCGTTGAAGCCGTGCTCGAACAGCCAGCCGGCAGTCCAGATGTCGCGGTTGTAGGTGTTCCAGTCCGGCTCGCCGATGAAGGTGGTGTTCTTCATCCGCCCGTACGGGGTGGGCCGCAGGGTGCCGTCCATCGGCAGGAACTGGTAGGTCGAGCCGCCGCGGTCCTGCTGGTACAGGCCGAGCAGGGTCAGGCGGGTACGCTCGCCGGCCTGCCAGGTGTAGCTGGGGGCGAGGAACCAGTGCTCCTGCCCGGTGTAGTCGATCTGGGTCTGGCCGTCGCGGTACAGGCCGACCAGGCGGGCCAGATGGGTGTCGTCGCCGCTGCCGGCGCCGAGGTCGAAGGCGGTGCTGTACTGGCCGTTGGCGTCCAGGCCGAAGCGCAGCACCTGCTCCTGGTCCGGCGTGGGGGTCTTGCTGACCTGGTTGACCATGCCGCCCGGAGCCACCTGGCCGTACATCACCGCCGACGGGCCCTTGAGCACTTCCACCCGCTCCAGGTTCCAGCTGTCGACCATGGTCCGGTTCCACTGGCTGCCCTGCGGCGCGCGCAGGCCGTCGATGGTGACGTTGTTGCTCCAGCTGCCGGCGTCGAAGCCGCGGATGCGGAAATCGTCGACCCGGTTGTCGATGCCGCTGCTCTCCAGGGCCACGCCGGCGACGTAGCGCATGGCCTCGTTGAGGTTCTGCACGCCGCGCGCATCCAGTTCTTCGCGGGCGATCACCGAGATCGACTGGGTGGTCTCGGCCACCAGGGTGTCGGTCTTGGTCGCGCCGGAGGCGTGGGTGGTGGTGCGGTAGGCGTTGACGTGCACCGCGTCGAGCTCGGTGACGTCGTTGGCGCCGTCGGGCGCGGTCTGGGCCTGGGCGGCGGTGGACAGCAGCAGGATGGGCAGGAGCAGGGACAGCCGGGTACGGCGCAGCGGCGCCGGCGTGCGGAAGGAACGGACCATGGCAACCTCGGACGGGGGATATGACGTGGCTGTCCGCGGTGCGGGTGGCTGGTCGGCTTCACCATTTTTTCACTATTGCGAATGATTCTCAACACCCGGGTCGCGCCGATCGGATCGGGCGGGGGCCCACTTGACCCGCGCAGCCGGAGCTGCCGTTGCCGGGACGCTCGCGGGGCTTGACCCGGGCGATTCGCCTGTGTGCCAAGGCTTCCGCCTCAGACCCGATATCTGGGGTTGCATGCTCCGGCTGACCCCACTATCTTGTGGCCGTCGGTACCTCCGCCCCAAGGCGGCGGTTTAAAAGGGAAGCCCGGTGACGCCCCTGCGGCCACTCCGGCACTGCCCCGCAGCGGTGATTGGGAACGAACCCGCCAACCAGCACTGGGACCGCACGGTCCCGGGAAGCGGCGGGAGAGGCGGAGGGCCCGGCCTTCCATACCCATGAGTCCGAAGACCTGCCGACAGCCGCGCGCCGCACATCGCGCGGTGCCGGCCGTGGAATCTCCGGGGGGAGATGGCGGGTGACGCAGGGCCGCCGCGGAACCGTCCGCGGTCGCGGCCGTTGCGACGCCACTTTCCGACCCTCCTGTTCCTGGTCCGGCATGCGGTCCCGCGTGGGCGGGCCGCCGCGTGCCCACGCAATGGAGGGATGCATGACCACGCACCAGGAAACCGCCGCCGTCGCCGCTGCCGCCGCCGGAACTATCGCCGCCACGCCGTCCGCCACGCCGGTCCACGCGCCACGGGCGGGAGCCGCCGGCGACCCCGCCGATGTCGTCCCTTCGCCCCCGCAGGCCGTCCCGATGCACGCCCAGACCCTCGACGAAAGCACTGTCTCCACCTGGATCACCAAGGAAGCCGGCAACCGCCGCATCCCCTTCGACCGCGCGCGCCTGGAGCGCAGCATCGACGCGATCCACGCCGGGTTCCCGCAGCTGGAAATCACCGACTACAAGCGCAGCGTGTTCGGCTTCGTCGAGCGCAAGGAGGCGGTCAACGCCGACGACCTGGTCGACCACCTGATCCGCGAGGCCGAGGCGCGCGTGGACCTGGCCGCGCCGGAGTGGGAGCATTTCGCCGCGCGCCTGTACCTGCGCCGCCTGTACAAGCGCGCCAGCCGCAACCGCTTCTACGACGCCGAGCAGAAGTACGGCTCATACGTCGGCCTGCAGGAGAGCCTGGCCGACCGCAACGTGTATTCCAACGACATCCTGCGCGCGTACTCGAAGGAGGAGCTGCAGGAAGCCGGGCGCATGATCGAGCCCGAGCGCGACCGGCTGTTCGCCTACAACGGCCTGTACCTGCTGGCCACCCGCTACCTGGCCACCGACACCTCGCGCGGCGTGTACGAGCTGCCGCAGGAGCGCTGGCTGACCATCGCCCTGTACCTGATGCAGGACGAGGCCGGTCCCGGCAAGGGCGGCCGCGAGCGGCGCATGCAACTGGTCGGCGAGGCCTACTGGGCGCTGTCCAACCTGTACATGACCGTGGCCACGCCGACCCTGCAGAACGCCGGCAAGATCGGCGGGCAGCTGTCCTCGTGCTTCATCGATACGGTCGACGATTCGCTGCAGGGCATCTACGACTCCAATACCGACATCGCCCGCGTCTCCAAGGGCGGCGGCGGCGTCGGCGCGTACATGGGCTACGTGCGCTCGTCCGGTTCGTCGATCCGCGGCGTGCCCAATTCCTCCGGCGGCGTGGTGCCGTGGATCAAGCAGCTCAACAACACCGCCGTGTCGGTGGACCAGCTGGGCCAGCGCAAGGGCGCGGTCGCCGTGTACCTGGACATCTGGCACCGCGACATCGAGGCGTTCCTCGACCTGCGCCTGAACAACGGCGACCAGCGCCTGCGCGCGCACGACGTGTTCACCTCGGTGTGCATCCCCGACCTGTTCATGGAAGCGGTGGAGCGGCGCGGCGACTGGTACCTGTTCGATCCGCACGAGGTGAAGCGGATCAAGGGCTGGTACCTGCAGGACTGCTTCGACGAGAAGAAGGGCGAGGGCACGTTCCGCACGCGCTACGAGGAGGTCGTGGCCGACGAGCGCATCTCGCGCAGGACGGTCAAGGCGATCGACATCTTCAAGCGGATCATGGTCAGCCAGCTGGAGACCGGCAACCCGTTCATGTTCTACCGGGACGAAGTGAACCGGAAGAACCCGAACAAGCACGCCGGCATGGTGTATTCGTCCAACCTGTGCACCGAAATCCTGCAGAACATGAGCCCCACGCGCATGATGCAGGAGATCATTTCGGGCAACCAGATCGTCACGACCCGGCAGGCCGGCGACTTCGTGGTCTGCAACCTGTCCTCGATCAACCTCGGCCGCGCCGTGTTGCCGCAGGAAGGCCAGGGCGACCTGATCACCGACGTGCTCGAGCGCCTGATCCCGATCCAGGTGCGCATGCTCGACAACGTGATCGACCTCAACGACCTGCCGGTGCCGCAGGCCACGATCACCAACCGCAAGTACCGCGCGATCGGCCTGGGCACCTTCGGCTGGCACCACCTGCTGGCGCAGAAGGGCATCCACTGGAACGCGCCCGAGGCCGAGGAGTACAGCGACGCGCTGTACGAGCGGATCAACTACCTGACGGTGCAGGCGAGCATGGAACTGGCGAAGGAGAAGGGCACCTACCCGACCTTCCCGGGCAGCGACTGGCACACCGGCGCCTATTTCCGCGAGCGCGGCTACAACGACGCGCAGTGGCTGGATCTGGCCGCGCAGGTCGGGGTCAACGGCGTGCGCAACGGCTGGCTGCTGGCGGTGGCGCCGAACATGTCGACCGCGCAGATCGCCGGCTCGACCGCCTCGATCGACCCGATCTATTCGGCGTTCTACTACGAGGAGAAGAAGGACTTCCGCCGCCCGGTCGCCGCGCCGGGGCTGTCGCTGGAGACCTGGCCGTACTACGAGAAGGGCGCATGGAAGGTCGACCAGTTCGCCTCGGTGCGGCAGAACGCGCGCCGCCAGCGCCACGTCGACCAGGCGATCAGCTTCAACCTGTACGTGCCCAGCACCATCCGTGCTTCCACGTTGCTGGAGCTGCACATGACCGCCTGGCGCGAAGGCATCAAGACCACCTACTACGTGCGCTCCAACGACATCGACATCGCCGAGTGCGAGTGGTGTTCGAGCTGAGAGGGGTTGGGGAAACCGGGGTCGGGAAACCGGGGTCAGAGTCGCCTTTCGG
>CAZBDE010000020.1:0-22619 GCA_964490415.1 uncultured Pseudoxanthomonas sp.
GGGAAGGGGCAAAAGCCGGGGCAAAAGCCAAAACCGGGGTCAGAGTGCACTTTCGCGTACGAAAGTGCACTCTGACCCCGGTTTTGGCTTTTGCCCCGGCTTTTGCCCCTTCCCCTTTGGCCCCCACCTTTTCCCCGTCAGGTCCAGCCGATCGCGCGCATGCCGGCGTAGATCAGGTAGGCCACGCCGCCGGCCGCCGGGATGGTCAGGATCCATGCCCAGATGATGCGCTCGACCACGCCGAGCTTGAGCGCGCGCGGGTTCTTGGCGAAGCCCACGCCCATGATCGCGGTGGAGATGCTGTGCGTGGTCGACACCGGCATGCCGAAGTGCGCGGCCAGGGTCAGCACCGTGGCCGAGCTGGTCTCGGCGGCGAAGCCGTGGATCGGGTGCAGCTTGACCATCTTGTGGCCCAGGGTCTTGATGATCCGCCAGCCGCCCGAGGCGGTGCCGGCGGCCATCACCACCGCGCAGGTCAGCACGATCCACATCGCGATCTCGGGGCCGCCGCCCTCGCCCGGGTGCAGGAACGAAAGCCACCCCGGCAACTCGTCCAGGGTGCCGGCGGTCTCGGCGCCGATCAGGGTCAGGGCGATGATGCCCATGGTCTTCTGCGCGTCGTTGTGGCCATGGGCGAAGCCCATGTAGGCCGCCGACAGGATCTGCGCCTTGCCGAAGAAGGCGTTGACCCAGCGCGGGCGCGCCAGCCGTGCCAGCACGCCGCCGGCGCGCGCCATGCCGGCGATGATCGCCCAGAGCACCAGCATCATGGCCACGCCGAGCAGGAAGCCGGCCACCGGCGAGGTGATCATCGGCAGGAACACCTTCCACAGCAGGCCCTTGTTCCTGGCCCAGGAGCCGACCGGCTCGGACCAGATGAGGGCCGCCCAGTCGTTGTGCGCGGCGGCCAGCGCCGCGCCGCACAGGCCGCCGATCAGCGCGTGCGAGGACGAGGAAGGCAGGCCGAACCACCAGGTGAGCAGGTTCCAGATGATGCCGCCGAGCAGCGCGCACAGGATCACGTGCGAGGACGCCTCGACCACCTCGGTGTTGATGATGCCGGTGGCGATGGTCGCGGCCACCGCCGTGCCCATCAGCGCGCCGACCAGGTTCATCACCGCCGCCAGCGACACCGCCGCGCCCGGCGACAGCACCTTGGTCGCCACCACCGTGGCGATGGAGTTGGCGGTGTCGTGGAAACCGTTGATGAACTCGAAGACCAGCGCGGTCAGGATCACCACCAGCACAAGCGTCAGCATGCAGCCCCCTTCGGCCACGCGGCGCGGAGTCCCCTTGAGTCAAGGGGGCGGCCTCGCTGCGCAGCTGCGAGGCGGGGGTTGTGGGAGTACGCCCCCGGGACATCGGCACAGCCGATGTCCCGCGCACCGGAGCCGGCGATCGCAATGGGCCGCGCGCTGTGCATCACGAATTCTTCAGCACGATCTGGTACGCGACCACGCCGGCCTCGCGGCAGCGGTCGATCGCCTTTTCCAGGATCTCGAAGAACTCCTTGAGCAGGAACATCTGCATGTGGTCCAGGCGCCCGGAGTAGATGTCGCGGTAGAGCTCCAGCATCAGCCGGTCGGCCTCGTTCTCGATCGCGCGCAGCTTCTCGTTGAGCGCGGTCATCCGGTCCAGGTTGAGGGTGCGCAGCTCGCGGACCATGTCCACCACCACGCCGGCGGCCTGCTCGAGCATCGCCGCGCGCGGGGCGAAATCGATGTGCGCCAGGTGCTGGGTGGCCAGCGAATAGCGGTCGGCGAACTTCTCGACCTGCTTGGGGATCTTGTACAGGGCCGAGCCCAGCGCTTCGATGTCCTCGCGCTCGATCGGGGTGATGAAGCTCTCCACCAGCGCCTTGCCGATCTTCTCCGAGGCGGTGCGCTCGCGCTGGCGGGCCAGCTTGAAGGCGTCCAGCGCCGGCTGCCGGTCGGAGGCCTTCATCATCTGGTAGAGGGCCTTGGCGCTGTCGTGGGCGGCCTCGGCCGCCTCGTCCAGCAGGACGAAGAACTGCTTGCCGGAGCCGAAGATGGTCTGCAGGGAGAACATGGGCGAGAGGGTCCGCCGCCTGGGAAGGGGCGGCCAAATGCGGCGGGATTATGACAGCCCGGGCCGGCCCCGGGTACCCGGCCGCGGCCGCCGGGACGGGGCGCGACGCGGCCATGGCGCGGCCTGCACCGGCGGATTTGCTAGGATGCGCCCGTGCCGCCGGCACGACCTATGGACGACGCCCCTACTCCCCCGCGCCCCCGCCGTTGCCGCCACGCGCGCCCAGGCCCCCTGACACCGTCGCCACGCCACGGGGCCCGCCGGCATGGCTGAGCTGCTGATCGTCCTGGCCCTGATCCTGCTCAACGGCTTCTTCGCGATGTCGGAGATGTCGGTGATGACCTCGCGCAAGAGCCGGCTCAAGCAGCTGGCCCTGTCGAGCAAGCGCGCGGCCAAGGCCCTGGCCCTGGCGGAGAAGCCCGAAAGCTTCCTGTCCACGGTGCAGATCGGGATCACCCTCATCGGCATCCTCACCGGCCTGTTCGGCGGCGAGGCGATCGGCCTGGCCATCGCCGGCTGGCTGCAGGGCATGTTCCCGTCGCTGTCGGCCACCTTCTCGCTGGTCGGCCAGCCGCAGCCGTGGTCGGAGCTGGTCGGCAAGACCCTGGCCGTGGCCCTGATCACCTTCCTGACCCTGATCTTCGGCGAGCTGGTGCCCAAGCGCCTGGCGATCACCGCGCCCGAGCACATCGCCAGCGTGGCCGCCGTGCCGATGGGCTGGCTGGCGAAGGCCGCCTTCCCCTTCGTCTGGCTGCTCTCGCACACCACCCGCCTGGTCCTGCGCCTGCTCGGGCTGGGCAAGGACGAGGCCAGCACCATCAGCGAAGAGGAAATCCGGATGCTGGTGGCCGAGAGCCACGAGCAGGGCGTGATCGACGCGCACGAGCGCGACATGGTCAACCGGGTGATGCGCCTGGGCGACCGTACCGCCGAAAGCCTGATGACCCCGCGCAACCGCATCGCCTGGCTCGATACCGGCGCGGCGCTGGAGGAGAACCTGGAGGTGATGCGCGAACACCAGTTCTCGCGCTACCCGGTCTATCGCGGCGGCGACCAGGACGTGGCCGGCGTGCTCGAGGTCAAGTCGCTGCTGCACACGCCCGGCGCGCTGCAGGACGGCGGCATGTTCCGCACCCTGCGCACACCGCTGTTCGTGTCCGAGTCCACCCACGCGATGAAGCTGCTGGAGATCTTCCGCGAGGAGCAGCAGTCGCTGGCCATGGTCGTGGACGAGTACGGCGAGATCCAGGGCGTGGTCACCATCAGCGACCTGATGGGCGCGATCGTGGGCCGGCTGCAGGCGGTGGAGAACACCGACGAGGACGCGCTGGTGGTCACCCGCGACGACGGCTCGCTGCTGGTCGGCGGCACCCTGCCCACCGAGGACCTGCGCGAGCTGATGGACGGCGCCGCCCTGCCCGACGCCGAGGACGGCGACTACCACACCCTGGCCGGCATGTGCATCGCGCACTTCGGCCGCATCCCCAACGTCGGCGAGCATTTCGACTGGGCCGGCTGGCGGATCGAGGTGGTGGACCTGGACGGCGCCCGCATCGACAAGCTGTTGCTGCGCCGGGCGCTGCGGCATGAAGGCGATGAACCCACCGTCTGAGCAGGCCTCACCCGGGTCGGCGCCGGCCGGCCCGCGCGGCAACGGCATCGCCCGGCTGCTGCAGTCGTTCGCGCACGGCGACCCGCAGGAGCTGCTGACCATGGACGGGCTGCTGCACGGGCTCGGCCGCGCCGCGTTCGGCATGTTCCTGTTCGTGGCGATCCTGCCCGGCTTCATCCCGATCCCCGGCGCCGGTGGCGTGGTCAGCGGCCCGCTGGTGGTGCTGATCGGCCTGCAGCTGCTGGTCGGGCTGCGCAAGCCCTGGGTGCCCGGCTTCATCGGCAAGCGCGGTCCCCGGCGCGGCACCATGGCGCGCTTCTGCAACCGGATCACGCCGTGGATGGCCCGGCTCGAGCACCTGGTGCGGCCGCGCCTGCAGGTGCTGACCGGCAACCGCCTGGCCAATGCGCTCACCGGCCTGCTGCTGGTCGCGCTGGGCGTGCTGCTGGCGCTGCCGCTGCCGATGACCAACTACCTGTTCGCCGGCGTGCTGCTGCTGTACGCGCTGGCGCTGATGGAGCGCGACGGCGCGCTGCTGCTGGCGCTGTGGCTGTTCTCCCTCGCAGGGCTGCTGTCGATGGCGCTGCTGTCGGAACGGCTGGTCGTCGTCGTCGGCCGCTGGCTGGGACAGCTGTTCTAGCCGGAGCGGGTCAGCGCCCGCGCCGCGCCAGCAGGTGGGCGAACTCGGTGGCGCTGATCGGGTGGCTCAGCCAGTAGCCCTGGACCAGGTCGCAGCCGCGCTCGCACAGCAGGTTGTACTGCGCCTCCTTCTCCACGCCCTCGGCGACCACGGTAATGCCCAGCGAATGGGCCATGGCGATGATCGCGGTGGTCAGGGCCAGGTCGTCCGGGTCGCGCTGCAGGTCGGCGACGAAGCTGCGGTCGATCTTGACCCCGTCCACCGGCACCCGGCGCAGGTGGCTCAGCCCGGAGAAGCCGGTGCCGAAGTCGTCCAGCCACACCTTGACCCCGGTGCTGTGCAGCCGCGCCAGCATCGCCGCGGCCTGCAGTTCGTCGCTGATCACCGCGGTCTCGGTCAGCTCCAGGTGCAGGCACGAGGCCGGCAGGCCGGTCTCGCGCAGGCACTCGGCGACGATGTCCGGCAGGTCGCCCTTGCGCAACTGGCGCGGCGACACGTTGACCGAGACGAACAGGCGCTCGCCGGCCTCGCCCATGTCGGCCCAGCGCACCGCCTCGTTGCAGGCCGCGCGCAGCACGCGCGGGCCGATGCCTTCGATCAGCCCGCTCTGCTCGGCGACGTCGATGAACACCGAGGGCGCGATCATGCCCAGCATCGGATGCTGCCAGCGCAGCAGCGCCTCGGCGCCGACCACGCGGCCGTCGCTGGTCCGGCACACCGGCTGGTAGACCACGCTCAGCTCGCCGCGCTCCCAGGCGCCGCGCAGCTCCTGTTCCATGTGCACGCGGCGCTCCACCGCATGGTCCATGGCCCGGCTGTAGAAGCGGAAGCCGTTCTTGCCGGCGACCTTGGCCTGGTACATGGCGATGTCGCCATTCTTCATCAGCGCGCTGGCGCTGGAGGCGTCCTCGGGGAACAGGGTGATGCCGATCGAGGTGCCCAGGAACACCTGCCGGTCCTGGATGTCCAGCGGCCGGCGCAGCTCGGCCACCAGCACCTCGGCCAGGCGGGTGGCGGCGGCGCGCACGTCGCCCTCCTGGATCAGGATCACGAACTCGTCGCCGCCGAAGCGGGCCAGCAGCGCGTCGTCGCCGCCGTACTTGTCCACCGCCTCGCGGATCCGGTTGGAGAACTGCAGCAGCGCCTCGTCGCCGGCCTCGTGGCCGAGGGTGTCGTTGACCCGCTTGAAGTCGTCGATGTCGGCGAACAGCAGCGCCAGCTGGCGGCCGGCGCCGCGCAGCAGCATCAGCCGGTGGTCCAGGCTCTCGCGGAACGCCAGGCGGTTGGTCAGGCCGGTCAGCGCGTCGGTGTAGGCCATGCGCCGCACCTCCCGGTCGTGCCGGGCCACGCTCTCGCTCATCCGGCCGAAGGTGCGGACCAGGTCGCCCATCTCGTCGCTGCGCCCGCTGCGCACGCGCTCGACCGTGTAGTCGCCGGACTCGATCCTGCGCGCCGAAGCGACCAGCCAGCGGATCGGCTTGACCAGGGTGTGCTGCACGTACCAGGCGGCTAGGAAGCAGACCAGGCCCAGCAGGGCCAGCGGCAGCGCCAGCCAGCCGATGTGGCGGCGCGCCAGTTCGTCCATCCGCGTGCCCAGCACCTCCAGGTTGCGGTCCTCGTAGCGCTGGGCCACCTTCAGGTCCAGGCCCACGCGCACGCCGCCGAGCCGTTCGCTGCCGACCATGACCGGCAGCGAGGCGTCGAGCATGTCGGGCGAGACCAGCACCTGCGGTCCGTCGGCGGCGATGACCGCCGGCGCCAGCGGGTCGTCCATGCGCAGGCCGTAGCCGGCGATCTCCAGCGAGCCGTCGTGGACCAGGCGGCCTTCCGTGTCGTAGACGCGGATGTAGCTGACCAGGCTGTCGCCCAGGTTGTCGTTCAGCACCGTGCCGATCGCGTCCAGGTCGCGGTAGTACATCGGGTTGGCCAGGTTCTCGGCCAGCTGCCGCGCCATGACCTCGCCGTAGTCGCGCAGGTAGGTGTCGACCAGGCGGTGCACCGCGTCGCGGCTGATCGCCTCGCTTTCCTCGCGCATCTGCTGCTGGCGCTGCAGCAGCACGAACAGCACCAGCAGGACCACGCCCAGGACCAGGGCCATCGCCACCAGGAACCGCGCCTGCAGGCCGAAGCGCAGCTTCATTCGACCTCCAGGCGCACGCGCTGGACGCCGTTGCGCAGCGCCTGCAGCGACTTCTCGGAATCGGCGTCGAGCGGCAGGAAGCGCGAGGTGTTGAAGAACAGCTTGAGCGCACCGCTCGCCGCCGGGTCGGCGGCCGCCTCCAGCAGCACCTTGCGCAGCCGCGCCTCCACTTCCGGCTCGATGCCCGGCCGCACCAGTTCCAGCGCGCGCGGGTAGGACTTGGTCTCGTGGATGATGCGGAAGTCCTGCCTGAACGCTTCCGGGAAGCGCCTGGGATCGTTCCAGTCCAGGTTGCTCACCGCGCCCGCATCGACCATGCGCTTGTGCACCCAGGAGGCGATGTTGAGTTCCGAACGCGCGAACACGTAGCCGACCCGCCCGCCCGAGGGCACGTCGCCCGGCGACAGCAGGATCTCCGGCGACAGGTGCGCGTCGAGCAGTTCGGTCATCGGCACCATGTAGGCACTGGTCGAGGCGGTGCTCTGCAGCGCCAGGGTGTGGTCGCGCAGGTCGTCCAGGGTCTGGATCGGGCTGTCGTTCCGCACGAAGAACACGGTGTGGTAGTGGCTGACGCCGTTGCGTTCGGTCAGCAGGATCGGGGTGGCCGCGGCGCGCTGCTGCAGCTGCACGGCGGTACTGGCGGTCTCGGTGACCCAGTCGACCCGGTCGCGACGCAGATAGCTGGCCATCTGCTGCGCGTCGCGTGCCATCAGGATGCGCCCCTCGGTGATGCCGACGTCGCGCATGCGCGGGACGACATAGTCCAGCAGCGGCTTGAGCTGGGCGTAATGGGCGTTGGGGTCGTCGCTGATCCGGCCCAGCACGAGGACGTGGGCGTCCTCGGAGGCATGCGCCGGCGAACCCATGGCCAGCAGCGCGCCACATGCGGCCGCCTGGATCCATTTCCACGCTCTGGACAACGTGCGCCCCCTGTCTGCCTTGCCGCAAAGCCTAGCCGGAAAAGGCTCAGGGCGACAGACGCCCACCCTCGCCGGCCAGCCGCGCCATGCGCTGCGCGTCGGCCAGCACCCCGCGCAGCAGGCGCACCTCGTTCACGGTCAGGCCGGTGCGCAGGAACAGCCGGCGCAGCTTGCGCATCGCCGACTCCGGGGCGCGGCCCTTGTGGAAGTCGATCGCCTCCAGGGTCCCGGCCAGCTGCGCGAAGAAGCCCTCGACCTGCTCGTGCGTGGCCGGCAGGTCGTCCGGCCGCGCCGGCGCGTCTTCACGCGGCGCGGCGGCCAGCACCGCACACCGCACTTCGTAGGCCAGCACCTGCACCGCGGCGGCCAGGTTGAGCGAGCTGAACCCCGGGTCGGACGGGATGTGGACCGAGGCGTGGCACAGCTGCAGTTCCTCGTTGGTCAGGCCGGTGCGTTCGCGCCCGAACACCAGCGCCACCGGCCCCTGGGCGGCGAAGTCCAGCAGGCGCGCGGCGCCGGCGTCGGGTTCCAGCTGCTCGAGCTGGACCCGGCGGCTGCGCGCGGTGCAGCCCAGCGCCAGGCGGCAGTCGGCCACCGCCTCGGCCAGGGTGGCGAACACGGGGGCCGCGCCGAGCACGTCCTCCGCGCCGGCCGAGCGGCGGAAGGCATCGTCGTCCAGCGGTTTCTCCGGGGCCACCAGGACCAGGCGCGACAGGCCCATGGTCTTGATCGCGCGCGCGGCGGCGCCGATGTTGCCGGGGTGCTGGGTCCCGACCAGGACGATGCGGACGTTGGCGGCCGCCGCGGTCGCGGCGGGGGATTCGTTCAGGGGATCGGCCATGGCGCAGATGTTAAACTGTGCGGCCCGGCCCACGAGCGCCGGACCGCTCTTTTCCTTCGCCCGTTCCATCCCTGCCCTCCCGGGAGCCTTCGCCATGCAATCCCCTGCCGTCAACGTCATGGTCAAGGCCGCCCGTCTCGGCGGCAACGTCCTGTTGCGCAACATCAATCGCCTGGATTCGCTCAACGTGGTCCAGAAGCAGCGCATGGACTACGCCAGCGAGGTCGACGCGGACGCGGAGAAGGCGATCGTCAAGGAGCTGCGCCGGGCCTACCCGGACTACGGGGTGCTGGGCGAGGAAAGCGGGCACCAGCCGGGCCGGCAGGGCCGCCTGCAGTGGGTGATCGACCCGCTCGACGGCACCAGCAACTACCTGCGCGGGTTCCCGCACTACTGCGTGTCGATCGCCCTGGTCGACAACGGCGAGCCGATCGACGCGGTGATCTTCGACCCGCTGCGCAACGAGCTGTTCACCGCCAGCCGCGGCGGCGGCGCGGTGCTCAACGACAGGAAGATCCGGGTGGCCGACCGCAAGGACCTGGGCGGCACGGTGGTGGGCACCGGCTTCCCGCCGCGCGAGCGGGCGCGGGCCGGTGCGCAGCTCAAGTGCGTGGATTCGCTGCTGGTGCATGCGGAGGACGTGCGCCGCACGGGTTCGGCGGCGCTGGACCTGGCCTACGTGGCCTGCGGGCGGCTGGATGCGTACTTCGAGGCGGGGGTGAAGGCCTGGGACATCGCGGCCGGGGTGCTGCTGGTGCGCGAGGCCGGCGGGCGGGTCTGCGATTTCCGCGGAGCGGCGACGCCGCGCATGGACGAGCGCGGGCCCGAGGCGCGGCAGCTCATCGCGGCCAACATCAAGGTGGCCGACGAGCTGCAGAAGCTGGTGGTCAACACCGGGTACGCGGCGGCGTTCAACTGAGGCCGTGGCCGAACTCATCGCGTTGGCCGGATTGTCCGGCTTGACCCTCCGGGCAAGGCGGAAAGCGTAAGAGCCCCGGCTTCTGACGGGGCCGCCGGCCCCCGGGGGCATGGCCCCCTGTAGGAGCCCCCTTCAGGGGCGACCCGAGGGCCTGGGTCGCAGCGGCGTTCAACACCACCGCTCCGGAGGCCCCGCGTTGAACGGGGTGCCTTCCGGCGTCGTCGGGTCGCCCCTGAAGGGAGCTCCTACAACGGGCCCTGGCGATCCGGCAGCCCCGTCGTGGCCTGCAGGCCTCCGGGGCGAAGTCAAGGAGGAGGCATCCGCCGCAGGCGGATGCCGGGGGACATGAGTCCCGGAGGCCTGCAGGCCACGGCGGGGCCGGTCAGGTGGCGTCGGGACCAAAAAGAAGCCGCCCTGCGGCGGCTTCTCCGGTGCTGCATGGGCGGGACGGTTACGGGCGGCGGGCCAGTGCCGCTTCGTCCTTGGCCTTGGGCAGCAGGTCCTGCTTGGTGACCTTCAGCGGGCCGATGGTCAGCAGCGGGCAGGCGATGAAGATCGAGGACAGGGTGCCGATGACGGCGCCGATCATCTGGCTCAGGGCCAGGCCTTCCAGCGAGCCGCCACCGTACAGGTACAGGGCCAGCACCGACAGGAAGAACACCACCGAGGTGATGATGGTGCGCGACAGGGTCTGGTTGATCGAGCGGTTCATGATCTCCAGCGGCTCCACGCGCAGGCTGCGGAAGTTCTCGCGGACGCGGTCGAAGACCACGATGGTGTCGTTGATCGAGAAGCCCATCACCGCCAGCAGGCCGGCCAGCACGGTCAGGTCGAAGTCGCGGCCGGTCCAGGCGAAGAACGCCGCGGTCACCAGCACGTCGAACATCGTGGTCGCGGTGGCCACCACCGCGAACTTCCACTCGAACCGGGCGCCGATGTAGATCATGAAGCCCACCACCACGAACAGGGCGGCGTACAGGCCGTTGCGGGCCAGTTCCTTGCCGACCTGCGGGCCGACGAACTCGGTGCGCAGCAGGTGCGCGGCATTGTCCGCGGTGGTGATGGCGGCCAGGACCTCCTGCGCGGTGCGGGTGTTGGCGTCGGTCGTGGTCTGGCCGTCGCGCGGCTGCAGGCGCACCAGCACGTCGCTGCCGGAGCCGAAGCTCTGCACCTGGGCGCTTTCGAAGCCGGCGGCGTCCAGGCGTTCGCGCACGCTGTCGACGTTCACGGTGTGGTCGAAGCGTACTTCCACCACGGTGCCGCCGGTGAAATCCAGCGCGTAGTTGAGGCCCTGGGTGGCGATGAGGCCCACCGAGGCGATGAACAGCAGCACGGTGATGGCCAGGGAGACCCAGCGCATCTTCATGAAGTCGATGCGGGTGTCGTTGGGGATGAGGGTCAGCGGGAAGATCTTCATGTGCGTGTGCTTCCCGTCAGATGGCCAGGGACTTGAGCTTCTTGCGGCGGGCGTACACCAGGGTGACGATCGCGCGCGAGACGGTGATGGCGGTGAACATCGACGCCAGGATGCCGATCACCAGGGTCACGGCGAAGCCCTTGAGCGGGCCGGTGCCGAAGGCGTACAGGGCGATGCCGGCGATGATCGCGGTCAGGTTGGCGTCGAGGATGGTGCCGCTCGCCTTGTCGTAACCGGTGACGATCGAGGTCTTCGGCGGGACGCCCGCGCGCAGTTCCTCGCGGATGCGCTCGTTGATCAGCACGTTGGCGTCCACCGACAGGCCGATCGACAGGGCCAGGCCGGCGAAGCCCGGCAGGGTCATCGTCGCGCCGAACAGCGACATCACCGCGACCACGATCAGCAGGTTGAACATCAGCGCCACGCCGGTGATCAGGCCGAACATGCGGTAGTAGACGCCGAAGAACACCAGGGTGAACAGGAACGCGTACAGCACCGCGGTCACGCCGCGCTCCACGTTCTCCTTGCCCAGGCTGGGGCCGACGATGCGCTCCTCGACGAAGTCCATCGGCGCGGCCAGCGAGCCGGCGCGCAGCAGCTTGGCCAGCTCCTCGGCCTCGGTCTTCTCCAGGCCGGTGGTCTGGAAGTTCTTGCCGAACACGCCCTGGATGGTGGCGACCGAGATCACTTCTTCCTTGACCCGGAAGCTGCGCACCTCCTCGCCGTTGACCGTGGTCACCTGCGGGATGCGCTCGGTGAACACCACCGCCATCGGCTTGCCGACGTTGGCGCTGGTGAACTCGAACATGCGTTCGCCGCCGACGTTGTTCAGGGTCACGCTGACCCCGGGCTGGCCGTTCTGGTCGAGCATGCTGGTGGCCGCGACCATCTGGTCGCCGGTGACGATCACGCGCTTGCTCAGCAGGATCGGCTCGCCGGTGTCGCGGCGCTGGAAGATCTTGGCTTCCGGCGGCACCCGGCCGGTGGCCAGCGCGTCGGCGGCGTTGCCGTCGATCACGGCGCGGTACTCGAGGGTGGCGGTGGCGCCGATCATGCGCTTGGCCGCGGCGGTGTCCTGCACGCCGGGCAGCTGCACGACGATGCGGTCGTCGCCCTGGCGCTGGATGATCGGTTCGGCCACGCCCAGTTCGTTGACGCGGTTGCGCAGGGTGGCGATGTTCTGCTCGATCGCCGAGCCGGCGATCTGGGTCAGTTCGGCCTCGGGGATGCTCACCACCAGGCGGTTGCCCGTGCCTTCCAGGGCCAGGGTCGGCATGGTCTTGGCGAGGTGCGCGCGGGCCTTGGCCGGATCGGCGTCGGACGCCAGGGTGATGGCGATGCTGTGGTCGGCGCGGCGGTCCACGGCGGTGTAGCGGATGCGGTTGTCGCGCAGGGTGACGCGGATGTCCTCCACGTACGCGTCGACGCGCTTCTCCAGCGCCGCCTTCTGGTCGATCTGCAGGACGAAGTGCACGCCGCCCTGCAGGTCCAGGCCCAGCACCATCGGCTGGGCGCCGAAGCGCTGCAGCCACGGCGGCACGTTGGACGCCAGGTTCAGCGCGACGGTGTAGTTCTCGCCCAGGTTCCCGCGCAGGGTATCGGCGGCCAGGGTCTGGGCGTCGGCGTCGGCCACGCGCACCAGCAGGCTGTCGTTCTCCACCGCCACCGACTTCGGCTGCACGCCGGCCTGCTCCAGGTAGCCGGACACGCGGGCCTTCAGCGCATCGTCCAGCAGCGCCCCGCGGTTGCCGTTGATCTGCACGGCGTAGTCGCTCTGGAACACATTGGGCAGCGCATAGAGCAGGCTGAGCGCCAGCACGAGCAGGATGACGAAGTATTTCCAGCGGGGAAATTCGAGCATTGCGGAACCCCGCGCGGCCCCGCCGTGCGGGACCACGCTCAACGGTGGGACGGGAGGATCAGGCGGACTTCAGGGTGCCCTTGGGCAGGACGTTGCCGATGGCGCTCTTCTGCACGCGGACGCGCACGTTGTCGGCGATCTCGACGGTGACGAAGTTGTCGCCGATGTCGGTGACCGTGCCGGCCACGCCGCCGGAGGTGATGACCTCGTCGCCGCGGGCCAGTTTGTCGAGCATGCCCTTGTGCTCCTTCTGCCGCTTCATCTGCGGGCGGATCATCAGGAAGTACATGATCGCGATCAGGATGATCGGGAACAGCAGCATGCCGAAGCCGCCCTGGGGGGCGGGAGCGGCGGCGACGAAGGCCGGGAGGGCGGTGGCGAGAAGGCTCATGGGTCTTCCTGGTTCAGCGGAAAATAGCCGGGGATTATGCCATAGGGGCGGCCCCGGCCCATTGCAAGCCCGCACTGTGACCCTTTCCCGGAGGCGTAGGTTCCCCGGTCGCCGACGGCCGCCGATGCCGGAACGGGGCGCGGACTCTTTGTAGGAGCTCCCTTCAGGGGCGACCCGATTCCGCCGGGAGGCGCCGCGTTCAACGCGCAGCCTCCGGATCGGCCGCGTTCAACGCGGCGGCGTCCGGCCTCCCCGGGTCGCCCCTGAAGGGAGCTCCTACAAGGAATCCGCCGGCGGCGAGGGGGCGGCCTGCCCGGCCCGGGCGGCGTAGAACGCCTGGCGGAAGGCCTCGAAGCGCCCCGCGGCGATCGCCGCGCGCATGTCGGCCATCAGCTTCTGGTAGTACCAGAGGTTGTGCAGCGTGCCCAGGATCGGGCCGAGCATCTCGTTGCAGCGGTCGAGGTGGCGCAGGTAGCTGCGGGTGTAGCCGCCGGCGCAGGCCACGCAACCGCAGCCCGGCTCGATCGGATCCAGGTCGCGCTCGTACTTCGCGTTGCGGATGCGCACCGTGCCGAACGAGGTGAAGTAGTGGCCGTTGCGCGCGTTGCGGGTCGGCATCACGCAGTCGAACATGTCCACGCCGCGGGCCACGCCCTCGACCAGGTCCTCCGGGCGGCCCACCCCCATCAGGTAGCGCGGCCGGTCGGCCGGCAGGCGCGGATGCAGGTGCTCGAGCATCGCGTTGCGCTCGTGTTCCGGCTCGCCGACGGCCAGTCCGCCGATCGCATAACCGTCGAAACCGATCGCCTGCAGCCCGTCCAGCGAACGGCTGCGCAGGTCGTGGTAGACGCTGCCCTGGACGATGCCGAACAGCGCCGCGTCGTTGCCCAGCTCGTCGTGCGCGTCGCGCGAGCGCCGCGCCCAGCGCAGGCTCAGCTCCATCGAGCGGCGGGCGGCGTCCTCGGCCGCCGGGTACGGCGTGCACTCGTCGAAGATCATCACCACGTCCGAGTCGAGCACCTGCTGGATCTTCATGCTCTCCTCGGGCCCGAGGAACACCCTGGCCCCGTCGGTCGGCGAGGCGAAGGTGACGCCCTGCTCGGTGATCTTGCGCCGGTGCGCCAGCGAGAACACCTGGAAGCCGCCGGAGTCGGTCAGGATCGGGCCGCTCCAGCGGGTGAAGCCGTGCAGCCCGCCGTGGGCGCCGATCACGTCCAGGCCGGGGCGCAGGTACAGGTGGAAGGTGTTGCCGAGGATGATCTCCGCGCCCAGGTCGCGGACCTGGTCCGGCAGCACGCCCTTGACCGAGCCATAGGTGCCCACCGGCATGAACGCCGGCGTCTCCACCTTCCCGCGCGGGAACACGAGGCGGCCGCGGCGGGCGGCGCCGTCGCTGGCCTGGAGCTGGAACTGCAGTCGGGACATGGTTCGAAGCGTCGGGAAGAGCGCGCCATTGTCGCCGATCGCCCTGTCCGGTGCCCGGTGCCGCGGCAGGACGTCGGCCCGCGGGCGACGCGGGCGTTGGAAACATGGAGGCGTCGTCCGTGCCGACGGCCTCGGGTCGCGGCCATGCCCGTTCCTGCAACGGGCTTCTCTGTAGGAGCCCCTTCAGGGGCGACCGGGGCGTCTGGATGATGGGGGGCGTCGCCTGTGCCTATGGCCTCGGGTCGCGGCCATGCCCGCCCCTACGACAGCGCGCCCCAGAGCAGCATGGCGTCGCCGTAGGAGAAGAAGCGGTAACGCTGCTCGACCGCGTGGCGGTAGGCCTCGAACACGCGCGCCTTGCCGGCGAAGGCCGAGACCAGCATCAGCAGCGTGCTCTCGGGCAGGTGGAAGTTGGTCAGCAGCGCGTCGACGCTGCGGATCCGGTAGCCGGGGAAGATGAAGATGCGGGTCTCGCCGGCGAACGGGCGCAGTTCGCCTTCGGGCATCGCCTCGCTCCTGTGCCAGGCGCTTTCCAGCGCGCGCACCACGGTCGTGCCCACCGCTACCACCCTGCCCCCGGCCTCGCGGGTGCGCCGCACCTGCGCGACCAGTTCGGCGCCGACGTTGAGCCACTCGCTGTGCATGGTGTGCTGGCGCACGTCCTCCACCCGCACCGGCTGGAAGGTGCCGGCACCCACGTGCAGGGTCACGTGGCCGAAGCGCACGCCGCGTTCGCGCAGCGCGGCCAGCAGCGGCTCGTCGAAATGCAGGCCGGCGGTCGGCGCGGCCACCGCGCCCACCCGCCTGGCGAACACGGTCTGGTAGCGCTCGGTGTCGTCCTGCCCCGGCTCACGGCGGATGTACGGCGGCAGCGGCAGGCGGCCGACCTTCAGCAGCCAGGATTCCAGGCCGCCCTCGACCTCGAAGCGCAGCTGGTAGAACTCGCCGTCGCGACCCAGCACCTCGGCCTGGCCGCCGCCGTCGAGCACGATCCGGCCACCGGCCTTCGGCGACTTGCTGGCGCGTACCTGCGCCCGCGCCTGCCCGTCCGGCAGCAGCCGCTCGATCAGGATCTCCACGCGCCCGCCGCTGTCCTTCTGCCCGAACAGGCGCGCCGGGATCACCCGGGTGTCGTTGAACACCAGCAGGTCGCCCGGCTGCAGCAGTCCCGGCAGGTCGCGCACGTGCTGGTCGGAGAACGCACCGGCCGCGGGCGGCACGACCAGCAGCCGGCTGGCCGAACGCTCGGCCAGCGGCGCCTGGGCGATCAGCTCCTCGGGCAGCTCGTAGTGGAAGTCGGACTTCTTCAAGGCGGCGGATTCAACGGGCGGACGTGCGCGAGCCGGCCATTGTAGCGGCCCGCCCGCTCCCGGCCGCGACGCAACTCAACGCTCGAACTTGGTCGACAGCACGATCGCCGTGGAGGTGCGCTCGACCCCGTCGATCGCGCCGATCCGGTCGGTCAGTACGTCCATCTGCTGCACGTCGCCGACCACGCCCAGGGCGACCAGGTCGAAGCTACCGCTTACCGACTGCAGGGTCCGGACGTCCGGCATGGCCCGCAGCTCCTTGACCACCGCGGCCATCTTCTTCGGAAACACGGTGACCATGATGTGGGCGCGGATCCGGGCCTGCTCGACGGCCTCGTCCAGGCGCACCGTGTAACCGCGGATCACCCCGCCACGCTCGAGCCGGTCGATCCGGCTCTGCACGGTGGTGCGCGACAGGCCCAGCCGCCGCGCGATCTGGGCCGTGGAGGCCCGTGCGTCCTCGCGCAGCAGCGACAGGAGTTGTTCGTCGGCCTCGGTGATCTTCATTCCGCCCGCCCAGTTTCGTCGAATCGACGAAAATCCATCGATTCCTGCCCGGATCATAGCTGCCAAACGACGACCCCTTCCAGATAATAGGAATGCAAGCCCGCCACCAGGGCGCCAGTCGTTCCGGGAGAACCGCATCATGCCCGTCCTCGCCCCCCTCGCCCCGCTGCGCGCCCACGCCGGCCAGCGCCTGACCGCCGGCCTGGACGATGCGACCGTCGTCCGCCTGGCCGCCTCGCACCCGGACCTGGTCGCGGCGATCGAAGCGGCGGCGACCGGGTACGCGTGCCTGGCCGGCGACATCGGCGACCTGCTCGACCTGGACGAGGCGGCGCAGATCCAGGCGCTGCAGGCCGGCTTCGTCAACTTCTACGCCGACGACGCGGTCACCCCGTACGTCGCCCTGGCCGCGCGCGGCCCGTGGGTCGTCACGCTCAAGGGCGCGGTGCTGTACGACGCAGGCGGCTACGGCATGCTCGGCTTCGGCCACGCGCCGGACGCGGTGCTCGAGGCGCTGGCGCGACCGCAGGTGATGGCCAACGTGATGACGCCGAACCTGGCCCAGCGCCGCTTCGATGCGGCCCTGCGCAGGGAGATCGGCCATACCCGCGGCGGCTGCCCGTTCGCGCGCTTCATGTGCCTCAACTCCGGTTCGGAGGCGGTGGGCCTGGCCACGCGCATCGTCGACATCAACGCCAAGCTGCAGACCGACCCGGGCGCGCGCCATGCCGGCGCCACGATCAAGCGGGTGGTGGTCAAGGGCAGCTTCCATGGCCGCACCGACCGCCCGGGCCTGTACTCCGACTCCAGCCGCCGCGCCTACGTGCAGCACCTGGCCAGCTACCGCGGCGAGGACTCGGTGATCCCGGTTCCTCCCTACGACGTCGCCGCGCTGCAGCGCGTGTTCGCCGAGGCGGAGGCGAAGGGCTGGTTCGTCGAAGCGGTGTTCCTGGAGCCGGTGATGGGCGAAGGCGACCCGGGGCGCGCCGTGCCGGTGGAGTTCTACGCGGCGGCGCGCGAGCTGACCCGCAGTCACGGCAGCCTGCTGCTGATCGATTCGATCCAGGCCGGCCTGCGCGCGCACGGCGTGCTGTCGCTGGTCGACTATCCCGGCTTCGAGGGCGTCGAGCCGCCGGACATGGAGACCTATTCCAAGGCGCTCAACGCCGCGCAGTTCCCGCTGTCGGTGCTGGCCGTCACCGCGCACGCGGCGGGCCTGTACCGGAAGGGCGTGTACGGCAACACCATGACCACCAACCCGCGTGCACTGGACGTGGCCTGCGCCACGCTCGGCCTGCTCACCCCGCAGGTGCGCGGGAACATCCGCGTGCGCGGGGCGCAGGCGCTGCACAAGCTGGAACGGCTGAAGTCCGAACTGGGCGGGCTGATCACCAGAGTCCAGGGCACCGGCCTGCTGTTCTCCTGCGAACTGGCCCCGCAGTTCAAGTGCTACGGCGCCGGCTCCACCGAGGAATGGCTGCGCGCGCACGGGGTCAACGTGATCCACGGCGGCGAGAACTCGCTGCGCTTCACCCCGCACTTCCTCATGGACGAGGACGAACTGGACCTGCTGGTGTCCTTGATCGGCTGCGCACTGCGCGAGGGCCCGCGCCGGGAACAGGCGTCGGCGGCCTGAGCCGCCGGGATCGGCAACCGGGGAGGGGCCACGCGTGCCCGCCCCGTCCGCGGCACCTTCATCGACCGGTCGCACGGAGAACGGCATGGGATGGTCTCGACGCGGTTTCCTCGTGGCGACGGCGGCAGGCGCCGTCTCGGCCTCCCTGCCCGGCCGGGCCAGGGCCGCATCCGGCACCGCGCCGGCGCTGCTGATCCGCGACGTGCGCGTGGTCGACGGCACCGGCGCGCCGGCGCTGGCCGCCGACGTGCTGGTGCGCGGCGACCGCATCGAGCGCATCGGCCGCATCGCCGCCGGGGCGGTGCGCGGTGCGCGCATCGTCGAAGGCGGCGGCCGGGTGCTGGCACCGGGCTTCATCGACCTGCACGTGCACGGCGATCCGACCACCCAGTCCTACGTCAGCCACCTGGCGATGGGCGCCACCACCGTGGTGCTGGGCCAGGACGGCAGCAGCCCGGTGGCGGGCGACGGCCCGGCCGGCAGCATCCAGGCCTGGTTCGACGCACTCGAACGCGCCATGCCGGACATCAACGTCGCCACCACGTCCGGCCACGGTTCGCTGCGCCGGCAGGCGGGCATCGACGACGGCACCCGCGTGCCCTCGGCCGCCCACCTGGCGCGCATGGCCGCATTGCTCGAGGCCGACCTCGCCGCCGGCGCCTTCGGCATGTCCACCGGCCTGGAATACGTACCCGGCATCTATGCCTCACCGGGCGAGATCGCCCCGCTGGGCCGCGTGCTCGCGCGCCACGACGCGGTGGCGACGAGCCACCTGCGTTCGGAGGACGAGGACCGGGTGGACGCGGCGATCCGCGAGCACATCGAGGCCAGCCGCCCGGCGCGCACCCACATCTCGCACCTGAAGGTGGTGCACGGCAAGGGCGCCGGGCGCGCCGAACGCACGCTCGCCGGACTGCAGCGCATGCGCGAATCCGGCATCCCGCTCACCGCCGACGGCTATCCCTATCTCGCCAGCTACACCGGCATCGGCATCCTGTTCCCGGAATGGGCGCTGCCGCCCACCGACTACGCCGGCGTGCTGGCCGACCGGCGCGACGAACTGCATGCCTGGGTGGAGCAGCGCATGCTCCACCGCGGCGGGCCGGACGCGCTGCTGTTCGGCACCGGGCCACATGCCGGCAGGACCCTGGCCCAGGTGGCGCAGGCCGACGGCCGGCCGTGGCCGGAGGTGTTGCTGGCGCTGGGCCCGCGAGGCGGCCAGGCGGCGCATTTCGTGATGGACAAGGACCTGCAGGCACGGATCCTGGTCGACCCCCACGTGGCCATCGCCAGCGACGGCTCGCCCAGGGGACGGCACCCGCGCGGCCACGGCACCTTCGCCGCCTGGATCGAGGACTTCGTGGTGAACGAGCGCCGCGTGTCGCTGGAGGAGGGCGTGCGCAAGGCCACCGGCCTGCCGGCGCGGATCCTGGGTTTGCAGGAGCGCGGCACGATACGCACGGGCGCGATCGCCGACCTGGTGCTGTTCGACCCGGCCCGGGTGCGGTCACGCGCGGACTACGCCGATCCGTACGCGCTGGCCGAAGGCTTCGACCTGGTGCTGCTCAACGGCCAGCCCGCCTACCAGGACGGCGAGCCCACCGGTGTCCGCGGGCAGGTTGTGCGGCATCGCGCCGCCGGGGCCTGACGACGCGCCAGGCAGCGGAAATCCATGCAGGTATCCCCGTTCCGGATGTTCAGGAAATGCGGCGAATCCCATGAAGCAATTGTGACAACCGCGAGTCCCGCGACAGGCGCATGACAGCGCGGTTGCGTGTCACATCCATGCCATGTCGGCGGGTGAAAGTTCCGTTCGTTTACCGCCCTCGGAATCTTCACCCCCATGAAACGCAACGCCCTGGCCGCCGGCCTGTCACGCGCGCTCGCCTGCGCCGCCCTGCTTCCCGCCGGCACGGCGCTGGCCTATACCGCCGCGACGGACGCCCCGCCCGACCCGGCCGGCGAACCCCGCCAGCTCGACACCGTCGTGGTGCAGGGCCAGATCGCCTACCGCAACCGCACCGCCGACATCGCCCCGGTGCTGTCCTACGACCTGGAATACTTCCAGCGCTTCGAACCGGCCACCGTGGGCGACATGATCAAGCGCCTGCCCAGCGCCACCTTCGTCTCCGACGTGCTCGAGTACGACGCCGTGCAGCTGCGCGGCCTGGCGCCCAGCTACACCCGGGTGCTGATCAACGGCAAGGACGTGCCCGGCGCCGGCGACGACCGTTCGTTCTGGGTGGACCGGATCCCGGCCGAAATGGTCGAGCGCATCGAGATCATCCGCTCCGGCAGCGCCAACCGCTCCGGCGACGCGATCGCCGGCGCGGTCAACATCGTCCTGCGCGACGCCTACGAATTCGATGGCGCCTACCTGCGGGTCGGTGCGATGCGCTACGACGACGGCGAAATCCAGCCGACCTACGGCGGCGTGGCCTCGGGCGAGGCCCTGGGCGGCCGCATCCTCGCCGGCTTCAACGTGCAGGACCGCTACAACCCGAAGGTCAAGCGCAGCGACCGCTTCGACAATCCGGACGACATGAACCTGGTGTCCTGGGAAGACCAGACCGATACCCGCGACGGGCAGGACTACTCCGGCAACCTGTCCTACACCGCCGAGGTCGGCCGGACCGGCCGCCTCTCGATCGACGGCTTCTACGTCAGGACCGACCGCGAACAGGTCGAGGCCTCCCACGAGGTGGAGTACGACGACGACGAGGTGGTCACCTCCGACGTGCCCGGCCTGACCGGGGTCGACCAGTCCAACTGGGGCCTGGGCATCGAGTACGTGCAGGACATGGCCGGCGGCACCACCGAGTTCGGCATCAGGTACGCCGGCTTCAAGGACCGCAGCAACGAGAGCGAGGAGAAGATCGAGTCCGTCGACGGGGAATGGGACGCGCACGAGGCCGAGGCACTCGACATCGACGTCGACGACCGCGAGACCAGCCTGAAGGCGGCGCACAAGCGCGGCCTGGGCGATTCGGCGGTACGCATGGAAGTCGGCGTCGACTACCGCGACAAGTCCCGCGACACCACCCACGTCTACTCCGCCTTCGAGGCCGAGGCCGAGGGCGACCCGGTGGTCTACGAGGAGGATGGCGTCGTCCACAGCCTGATCCGCGAAACCCGGCTCGATCCGTACCTGATGTTCTCCAGCACCGCCGGCGCGCTGTCCTGGGAAGCGGGCCTGCGCTGGGAAACCACCGATTCGGAGATCAGCTATCGCGGCGACCTTGGCGATCCGGCCGAGACCGTCACGCAGGACTACGACGTGCTCCTGCCTTCGGCGCACCTGAAGTGGGACCTCACCGGGGCCAGCCGCATCAACTTCTCCGCCGCCCGCAGCCTGCGCCGTCCGGACTTCAACGACATCATCCCGGCGCTGCTTCCGGAAGAGTTCGGCGACAACGACTTCATCGGCAACCCGCTGCTCGAGCCGGAGACCGCCAACGGCCTGGACCTGGGCTTCGAGCACCAGCTTGGCGAGCGCGGCGTGGCCGGCATCAACGTCTTCTACCGCGACGTCAAGGACGTGATCGAGCTGGTCAACACCGGCGTGCCCAACGAGACCGCGTACGACGACTGGGCCGACGACGTCGAGGACTACATGGACGACAACGGCGTGGACCAGGCCACGGCCGAAGCCGCGGTGCCGTTCGATCCGGGCAGCTTCGTCTACACGATGGACAACGTCGGCGACGGCAAGGTCTGGGGCGTCGAACTGGACCTGTCGGCACCATTGACCGTGTTCGGCCTGCCCAACACCGGCGTGTTCGCCAACTATTCCTGGCTGGACAGCGAGATCGAGGACTTCATCGGCAAGCGCCGCTTCAACAACCAGGCCGAATACGTCTACAACGTCGGCTTCATCCAGGACCTGCCGGACCTGGCCGCCTCCTTCGGCGCCAGCTACCGCAAGCAGGGCGACGCGTTCGCCCGCGTCCTCGGCGAGGAGGTGCTGACCAGCTACGGCGCGGACCTGGAGGTGTTCGTCGAGAAGCGCTTCGGCGACAGTTTCTCGGTGCGCCTGAGCGGCGCGAACCTGCTGGATGCGAAGAAGCACGAGTACTTCGGCAAGTTCGACAACCAGGCCGACCAGATCGACCGCGATTTCGACGAGTACGAGATCGAGTCCGAATGGGCCGGTCCGCGCTACCAGCTGGTCATGCGCTGGTCGTTCTGATCCTGGCCGGAATGTCCACGCGGGAGAGCCGGCGCACGCCGGCTCTTTCGCCTCCAGGCTTCCACCAGGCGAACGCGTTGAGGCAGACTGGCCGCGTCATCCGGAGCCGCCGCCATGAAGACCGTCGAAGTCCGCCACCCGCTGGTCCAGCACAAGATCGGCCTGCTGCGCGACGCCGGGCTGAGCACCAAGGGCTTCCGCGAGCTGGTCACCGAACTGGGCAGCCTGCTCGCCTACGAAGCCACGGCCGACCTGGAAACCGAGGCGGCGACCATGACAGGCTGGGCCGGCGAGGTGCAGGTTCGGCGCATCGCCGGGGCCAAGATCACGGTGGTGCCGATCCTGCGCGCCGGGCTGGGCATGCTGCCGGGCGTATTGGCGCTGATCCCGGCGGCCAAGGTCAGCGTGGTCGGCCTGCAGCGCGACGAGGAGACGCTGCTGCCGGTGCCCTACTTCGAGCGCCTCACCGGCCGCCTGGACGAGCGCGATGCGCTGATCCTGGACCCGATGCTGGCCACCGGCGGCACCCTGGTCGCCACCATCGACATGCTCAAGCGCGCCGGCGCGCGGCGGATCAAGGGCATCTTCCTGGTCGCCGCGCCGGAAGGCCTGGCCGCGCTGGAAGCGGCGCATCCCGACGTGGAGGTCTACACCGCGGCGATCGACCAGCGCCTCAACGAGAAGGGCTACATCCTGCCCGGCCTGGGCGATGCCGGCGACCGCATCT
Organism: uncultured Pseudoxanthomonas sp.; assembly: GCA_964490415.1. GTDB lineage: Bacteria > Pseudomonadota > Gammaproteobacteria > Xanthomonadales > Xanthomonadaceae > Pseudoxanthomonas. The sequence goes on from CAZBDE010000020.1 coordinate 22,585, forward strand.
TCGGGACGCGCGTGGATTGAGGGTTGCCCCCACCC